>NZ_JAVDTY010000012.1:0-237719 GCF_031456075.1 Allobosea sp. BE125 | reverse complement strand
GCGCCTCGGGCAAGTCCAGCCTCACATCCTGCTCCCGACAAACCATCCGCTCACTTTCCACAAGCGCCAAAAAGACCGGTTACGCAAAGCTCTCCTACGGGAGAGGGTTCCCCGCGCCTTGTGTTGTGAGGATGGGTTACCTGGCTCGCCCGCTCTCCCAGCCCGCGCGCACGAGCTCGGGCACGTCGCTCTCCTCCTCCGGCCAGCCGATGCAGAGCCAGGCGATCAGTTTCCACTCCGGCGGCGCCTTGAGCGCCTCGCGCACGGCGTCAGGCTCCAGGATCGAAACCCAGCCGACGCCCACGCCCGCGACCCGCGCCGCGAGCCAGAACTGCGTGATCGCTGCGACGACGGAATAATCCAGCATCTCGGGCATGGTCCGTCGCCCAAGCCCGTGGCCCTGTTGGGTGCCATGGTCGCAGAACACCGCGATCTGCTCCGGCGCCTCGCGCATGCCTTCGAGCTTGAGGCTGGCATAGAGCCGCGCCCGCTCGCCCTCATAGTCACCGAGCGCATCGGCATTGCAGCGCTGGAAACTGTTCCGCGCCGTCTCGCGTTGCGCCTCGTCGCGCACCTGGACCCAGCGCCAGGGCTGGGAATGGCCGACCGAGGGTGAAAGCTCGGCCTGCGCCAGGAGCCTGTCGACCAGCCCTTCGGGCAGCGGCTCGCGCCGGAAGCGCCGGACATCGCGCCGCCATGCCAGGAGCGCAGCGAATTGCTGCGCGAAATCTGCGTCGAAGACCGGCGGCGCGCTCACGGCGCCAACGCGATCGCGTGGAAGAACGAGCCGGTGACATGGCCGCGCCGGCTGCCGGCGGGGGCGGGCGCCGAGCCATGCGGATCGGTGACCATGGCGAAGGGCGCATCGTCTCCGGCCGCGACGATCGTGGAGTAGTGGAATTCGTGGCCCGTGAGCGCCTGGCCGGCTTGCCCGAGCGGGCCGTCGGCCTGCAGCACGGCGCGGCGGTAGCCGAGGTTCATCTTGCGCTTGGCGAAGCTGGTCTCGACGCCGAGCAGCCCGGCCATGGCGTGAGCGACGCCCTCGGCATCGATCAATGAGCGCCCCAGCACCATATAGCCACCGCACTCGCCATGGACCGGTCGCGTCCGCGCAAAGCTGCGCAGGCCGTCGAGGAAGCGCGCTGCGCCCGCGATCCTGTCCGCATGCAATTCAGGATAGCCGCCCGGGAGCCAGCAGGCGTCGCAATCCTCGGGCGGCGGCTCATTGGCTAGCGGTGAGAACGGCACGAGTTCGGCTCCGGCCGCGCGCCATCCCGCCTCGACATGCGGGTAAACGAAGCTGAAGGCGGCGTCGCGTGCAAGGGCAATGCGCCGGCCCGGCGCTGGCAGGGCAGGGGCGGGCGCGAGCGGCGCGGCGATCGTCGTCGTCCCTGCGGCTGCGAGCACGGCATCGAGATCGACTGCAGCCGCGATAGCGTCCGCCAGCGCATCGAGCCGGGCGAACAGGTCTTCGGTTTCGCCTGCCTGTACCAATCCGAGATGCCGCTCGGGCAGGATCAGGCTGGCCTCGCGCGGCAGGGCACCGAGCACGGGCAGACCGATGCGCGCCATGCCCTGGCCGACGAGCCGCTGGTGGCGCTCGCTCGCGACCTTGTTGAGGATGACGCCGGCAATGGTGATGCGCGGATCGTAATGCATGCAGCCGAGCGCGATCGCGGCAGCCGATTGCGCCTGGCCGGAGACGTCGATGACGAGCACGACCGGCCAGCCCATCGATGCTGCGATGTCGGCGCTGGCGCCGGTGTGGCCCGCCTCGCCCGGCACGCCGTCGAACAGGCCCATCGAGCCTTCCGCGATGACGATGTCGGCCTGACCTGCCGCACCCTGCGCGATCTGGTGCAGCAATGCCTCGGGCATGGCGTAGGAATCGAGATTGGCGCTGGGCGCTCCGGTCGCGGCGGCATGGAAGGCCGGATCGATATAGTCCGGCCCGCATTTCAGCCCGCGCACGATCAGCCCGCGCCGCACCAGCGCGCGCTGCAGGCCGAGCGTGATCGTGGTCTTGCCCGAGCCGGAGCGCGGCGCGGCGATGATCAGGCCACGCGCGGTCATTGTCCCCCTCCCGGCCGAAACCGCCGGTCGTAACCGGTCGAGTAAAGCGCGCTCTCGCCGAAATCCTCCGCGCCCAAAGCCGGTCCGACCAGGATCAGCGCGGTGCGCTCCAGCCCCGAGGAGCGGACCTGCTCGGCAATCGCAGCCAGCGTCCCGCGCAGCACGCGTTCATCGGGCCAGGACGCCCGGAACACGATCGCGACCGGACACTGCGCGCCGTAGAAGGGCGTGAGCTCCGCCACCACCTGATCGATGACATGGATCGAAAGATGGATCGCCAGTGTCGCGCCCGATGCCGCGAATGTCGCGAGTTTTTCCCGCTCGGGCATCGCCGAGGCGCGGCCCGAGGTGCGGGTGAGAACCAGCGACTGCGCCACGCCCGGCAGCGTCAGTTCGCGCTTTAGGCTCGCGGCGGCAGCGGCGAAGGCCGGTACGCCCGGCGTCACGCTATAGGGGATGGCGAGCGCATCGAGCCGGCGCATCTGCTCGCCGCAGGCGCTCCAGATCGAGAGATCGCCCGAATGCAGCCGGGCCACGTCCTGTCCGGCAAGGTGGGCGCTTTCCATCTCCGCGACGATGGCATCGAGGTCGAGCGGGGCGGTGTCGATGATGCGGGCCCCCTTTGGGCACCAGTCGAGCATCGCCTTGGGGATCAGCGAGCCGGCATAGAGGCAGACCGGGCAGGCCGCGATCAGGTCGCGTCCGCGCAATGTGATGAGATCGGGCGCGCCGGGGCCGGCGCCGATGAAATGCACGGTCATGAGGCGCTCCTCGCCAGGGCGCAGGTGACGCGTGCCGTGGCGATGCGCGATTGCACCAGGACGCCGCCGGGACCCGCGGCGGCGAGCGCGGCGGCCTCCGCCACCGAGCCGACGCCATAGAGCGAGGCGATCCGCGTGGAGCGTGTCGCACAGGCCGCCTCGAATCCTTTCAGCGCCTCGTCGGGAATGGCGACGAGCTCGGCATTGCGTTCCTTCGCCAGGGCCAGCAGCCCCGGCTCGGCGCTGCGCGCGGCGAGCGTCGCGAAACGCGGGACAAGCTCTCCGGCGAGGCCTGCAGTCGCCAGCGTCTGGTCGATACAGGCGCGGATATCGTCCTCGCTTGTACCGGCACGCAGGCCCAACCCCGCGACGAGACGGCCGCTCAAGGCTTCTCGACCCGCCATTGCGTCACCGGCATGGCCGGACGCCAGCCATGCTTGCTGCCAACCGGCGCCAGCCGATCGATCGAAATGCGCCGCAGCGAGCCGCCATGTTCGGCGTGCAGCGCGGCGAGTTTCGCCTCTCCCTCGATCGTCACGACATTGGCGACGAGGCGCCCGCCCGGCTTCAGCGCGGCCCAGGCGGCCTCGAACAGGCCATCGACCGTCAGGCCGCCGCCGATGAACACGGCATCGGGCGCTTCGCGCCCGGCGAAGCCCGCAGGCGCCTCGCCGACGACCTCGACCGAGAGGCCGCCGAGTTCGACCTTGTTGCGTGCGATCCGGTGCGCGCGCTCGGGCCTGGCCTCGAAGGCGACGGCCTGGTTGCGGAGATGGCGCTGGCACCATTCGACCGCGATGGAGCCCGAGCCTGCACCGACATCCCAGAGCAGCTCGCCGCCGCGGGGGGCGAGTGCCGACAGGGTGATCGCGCGGATCTCCGATTTGGTGATCTGCCCGTCATGGGCGAACCAGTCCTCGTCCAGCCCCGGTGCGAGCGGCAAGATGCGCGAGGCGCGGCCGGCCGCGACATCGACCGCGATGATGTTCAGCGGCACGATATCGTCGAAGGCGAAGCTATCGGCGCGCGTCTCGCGCACGCGCTCCTGCGGCCCTCCGAGCGATTCCATCACGACAATGCGACTGCCGCCGAGGCCGCGCGCGGTCATCAGTTCGGCGACGGCGCGCGGGGTGGTCTCGTCCCAGGACAGGGCCAGGATACGCGCGCCCGGCTGGAGATGCGGCACGATGCGGTAGAGCGTGCGGCCATGCAGCGAGACCAGTGCACATTCCTCCTGCGGCCAGCGCATCCGCGTGCAGGCCATCGCGAAGGAGGAGATCTGCGGGATGATCCGCATTTCCTGTGCGGGAATCGCGCGGCTCAAGCTATTGCCGATGCCGTAATGGAACGGGTCGCTGGTCGCGAGAACGCAGACCTTGCGGCCACGCTCGGCCAGGATCTGCGGCAGAGCGTTGCGGAAGGGCTGCGGCCAGGGGCGAAGCTCGCCCGGCACAGACCCGACCAGCGCGATATGGCGTTCGCCGCCGAAAACGATCTCGGCCGCGTCGAGAGCGGACTTCGCCTCCGGGCCGAGACCAGCCCGGCCGTCCTCGCCAAGCCCGATCAGCGCCAGCCAAGGCGAGGGCGCAGCCTCGCTGCCGCTCGACAGGCCATCGTTTTCAAGCGTAACTAGTGCCATGACCGTGCTCATTCTTGGTGGAACCAGTGAAGCGGCGGCGCTTGATCAGCATCTGGCTGAACAGGCTCCCGATATTCGCGCCATCATCTCCTTGGCCGGCCATACAGTCGACCCCCGCCCGTCGAACCTGCCGGTTCGGGTCGGGGGCTTCGGCGGCATCGAGGGCCTGCGGGACTATTTGCGCGAGGAGGGCATCATCGCCGTCATCGATGCGACACATCCCTTTGCTGCGATCATGCCCTTCAACGCCGAGCACGCCTGCAAGGCCGAGGGTGTGCCGCTGCTCGCCATCCGCCGCAAGCCCTGGATACCGCGCCCCGGCGATCGCTGGCGCTCCGTGCTCGACATGCAGGGCGCGGTCGAGGCGCTGGGGGACGAGCCGAAGCGCGTCTTCCTGACCGTTGGCCGCCTCGAACTCCCGGTCTTCGCCGACGCGCCGCGCCATCGCTATCTCGTCCGCGTCATCGAGCCGATCGGCGACCGCTTGCCGCTGCATGACGTCACCGTGATCCAGCAGCGCGGGCCCTTCCATGCCGATGACGAGGAGGACCTGATGCGCCGCGAAGGCGTCGAGATCCTCGTCACCAAGAATTCGGGCGGTGACGCCACGGCCGGCAAGCTCGTCGCCGCGCGCCAGCTCGGCTTGCCGGTGATCATGGTCGAGCGGCCGCCCAAGCCCGATGTCGAGGCTGTCGAGCATATCGATCAGGTCCTGCCCTGGCTGGTGGCGCAGGGGCTCTTCGTCACCGAACGCGGCGTATAGACGATCGCAGCCTGGCCCGGTCGCTCGATCAACCGCGTTGAGGACGCGCCGATCATCACCAGGGTGGCCATGTCGGCGGAAGCCGCAGCCGTGACAGCCTGCGATAGCGGCAGGACGCGCAGATGCTCATCCGGCCGCCCGATGGCGCGGGCGAAGATCACCGGCGTCTCCGCTGGGCGGTGCCGTGCCGCCAGCTCGAGCGCGGCGCCGAGCTGCCAGGGCCGCGCCTTCGAGATCGGGTTGTAGAGCGCGATCACGAAATCGGCCGCCAGCACGGCTTCGAGCCGCATCGTGACGACATCCCAGGGCTTGAGATTGTCCGAGAGCGAGATCGCGCAGAAATCGCCGCCGAGCGGCGCGCCGGCCTTGGCCGCGGCCGCCAGCATCGCCGTGATGCCGGGCTCGACCGTGATCGTCAGCGCCCGCCAGGTCGGATCGCCCGCCTCCAGCGCCTCGAATACGGCAGCCGCCATCGCGAAGACGCCGGGATCGCCGCCCGAGACGACAGCGACGGTCCGTCCTTCAGCCGCCAGCCGCAAGGCATGCTCGGCCCGCGCGATCTCGACGCGGTTGTCGGAGCCGTGTTTGGTCTGGCCCGCGCGCGCCGGAATCCGGTCGAGATAGGGGCCGTAGCCGACGAGGTCGCTGGCCGCATCGAGCGCGGCCTGCGCGGCCGGCGTCAGCCAATGCGCCTCACCGGGGCCCAGGCCTACGATGGTGAGCGAGCCTACGATGGTGAGCGAGCCGTTCACAGCCGCCGCCCTTCGCCCGGCACCAGTACCATCGAGAAATAGGGCGCCTCGTCATCGGATTTGTCGCCGAGCTTCAGCACGACCTGCTCGGCCATGGTGGCGCGCTCGACATAGATCGCGCGGTGGATCAGCCCCGCCGTTCTCAGCGCACGGCGCACCTTCGGCAGGTTGCGGCCGAGCTTCATGATCACGGCGGCGTCGGTGTCGACCAGCCGGCGCGTCAGTTCCGCTTCCGAGAGCGTGCCCGGCAGCACGGTCATGATGTCGTCGCCCCAGGTGATCGGCGCTCCGGCCCGGGTCCAGGCGCCGGCCATGCCGGTGACGCCAGGCACCACCTCGGTCGGGAAGCGATGGGCGAGGCGCCGCCACAGATGCATGAAGGAGCCGTAGAAGAACGGGTCGCCGTCGCAGAGCACGGCGATGCTCCGCCCTGCTTCCATCTCGGCGGCGAGCTGGGCGGCCGCTTCCTCGTAGAAGGTCGCGATCGGCTCGTCATAGCCGGCTTCTCCGACGGCGGCCTCGATCGTCACGGGGAAGGCGAGCTCGATCTCGCGCGCCGCATCGGGCGGGACGATCGCGTCGGCCGTGACGCGGGCATTGCCGCGCCGGCCGCGCTTGCAGAAATGCACCAGCCGGTCGGCGCTGAGGATGATGTCGCGAGCGCGCAGGGTCATGTAGTCCGGGTCGCCGGGACCGAGGCCGACGCCGAACAGCAGAGTTTTGGCCGGTTCTGAGGTCACCGGCTCATTCCTTTTCTTGCGCCAGCGCGTTGACGGCGGCTGCCGCCATCGCCGAGCCGCCGCGCCGTCCATGCACGACGAGGAAGGGCACGCGGCCATCCCCGGCCAAGGCCTGCTTCGATTCCGCCGCGCCGACGAAGCCGACCGGAATGCCGATCACGGCGGCGGGCCTTGGCGCGCCGGCATCGAGTATCTCCAGCAGCCGGAACAGCGAGGTCGGCGCATTGCCGATCACCACCAGCGCTCCGGCAAGCTGTGGCCGCCACAGCTCCATCGCGGCGGCCGAGCGCGTCGTGCCCAGCTCGGCGGCGAGACCGGGCGTGCGCGGATCGTCGAGCGTGCAGACCACCTCGTTTCGCGCCGGCAGGCGCGCCCGCGTCACGCCATTGGCGACCATCTTGGCGTCGCAGAGGATCGGCGCGCCGGCCCGCAGCGCGGCTTCGGCTGCACTCGTGAAGCCCTCGGACATCTCGACGTCACCAGGCAGGTCGGTCATGCCGCAGGCGTGGATCATCCGCACCACGACGCGCGCGGCGGCGCCGGAAAAGCGCGATAGATCGGCCTCGGCCCGGATGATCGCGAAGGAGCGCTCATAGATCGCGGCTCCGTCCTGGATATAGTCGTAACGCGTGCTCAAACTCTAATGTCCTGAAGCCGCCGCACTCAGGCGGGCGAAAAGATCCTGTCCCGGCTGCAGACGCCGCAGGATGTCGCAAAGGTCAAGCGTCGCGACAGGCTGATCGCGCGTCGTGCCGTGGAGAACCACGTCATAACGCCCCTCCCGGCCGACCAAGGTGAGGTCGGAAGCTCCAGGATGGGCGCAGGATTTGGCGCAGCCCGAGACATGCAGGCTCAGGCCCTGGGCCAAGAGCGGCGCGGCCGCCTCGGCGAGCTGCGCGGCGTCGCTCATGGCCTCGGTTTCGGCTCGCAGGCAGGCCGGTTTGCCGGCGCAGGCCTGGACCGAGAGGCGCGGATCCTCGTCTTGCGTGATCAGCCCCAAACGGTCGGCCTCGCCGAGCCAGGCCTGCGCCGAGGCTTTGCTCAGACCGAGGCAGGCAAGCCCGCGCCAGGGCGAGAGGCGCAGTTTATGCGCGCCTTGCGCCTCGGCGGCGTGACCGAGGGCTGCCAGCGTGGCGGCGTCGCCGCGGCCGAAGGGCAGGGCGGCGATGGCGGCGAAGCGGCCAGTGCCGGGCGCAAACAGGCCGGCACGGCGGGGAGCAGGGCGAGTTGGCGGGGCATCGGTTTCGGGCAGCCCGCAGAGAGCGGCGAGCGCCTCGGGCGGCAGATCGCGCAGGCGGCGGATCGTCTCGCGCGCCTGGGCGTGATGCCCGGCGAAGCGATGCAGCATCGTCTCGATGGCCTCGACCGTGTCCGCAACGGCGATCGGCCCGCGCCATGAGCCGTCAGGCAGGCCGACGACGATGCGGTCGGCTGCGATCGCTAGGAGGCGCAGATCGCAGGCGAACGCGTCGAGCGAGAGCGCCCCGCCGCCATCGACGATGATCAGGAGTTTCGCCGGCAGGCCGGAAACGAGCCGCCCGCGCGCTTCGATCGCCTCGGCCAGCGCAGCAGCGTCGATCAGCTCGCCTTCTCCCGCCAGCGGCGCGGTCAGTGTCAGGCGCTGCGGGCCGTCGCCGTCATGCTCGTCGACGAGGCGTTCGCCCAGCAGCACTGCGACCAGCGCCGGATGGCTCTCAGCCGTCACCCCGCGCAACTGCATGTTGCCGCGCGCGGAAATTTCGATCAGGCCGTTGCCGTGTTCACGCGCCAGGGCGGCGATGCGAATGAGCTGCGTGGGCGTCAGCGCGGCTCCGGGCGGATGCAGCCGCACCAGCCAGCCATCGCCGGTCTCCATCGGCTTCAATGTGCTCGGGCACCAGCCGCGCCGCAGCGCAGCCAGGGGCACACGTTCCTGCGGGCGCACGCTCATTCCGCGGCCCGTGCGAGAAACGCCGCGACCGAATTGCGCCGACTCGTCCACAGACCGCGCCGCTCGGCGTCGCTCAGCCGGGCGCGGATGGCGTTGGCGGCGGGAGCATTCGCCGCCTCCAGCGCGCTCCAGATCGCCGGATCGGCGCAATAGGCCTGGAAGACGGCGTCGAACAGCCCATCCGCGACCGCATCCGTGCTCGCCGCGAAAACGAAAAGCGTGTCGACGGCCTCGGCCAGCTCCGCCGCGCCGCGCCAGCCATGGGCGAGCTGCGCCGCGATCCAGCGCGGATGCGTCAAGCGGCCATGGACGATGCGCGCGATGTCCTCAGTCAGCGTGCGCGCCTTCGGTGCCTCGGGGTTTGAGGAGTCGAGGCTGTAGAGTGCGGGATTGGCGCCGAGCGATTTGGCCGCCGCCGCAAGCCCGCCGATGACATCGGCCGCGCTCGAGGCTTCCAGGATGTCGCGCCCGGCCGTGTCGCTGACATGGATGAAGGCCTGCGCCTCCCTGATGCGTTCGGCGAAACCCGCATCGGTGGTCGCCGCGCCCTCCGCCCCGCCATAGGCATGGCTGGAGGCGGCGAGATAGGCCTCGGCCAGTTCGTCGCGCGTCGACCAGTCGCCGTCGAGGGCGCGGTCGGCCATCGCTGCGCCATAGCGGCCGGGTGCCGCTCCGAAAATGCGTGCGCCGGCCTCGCCCCGCCTGCAGGCGGCGGCGGGCTCGTTCCAGTCGTCGGGCTCGTCGAGGGACGCAACCGCGCGGGCGGCCGCATCAAGCAGGGCGATCTGGCCGGGAAACGTGTCGCGGAAGGCGCCGGAGATGCGGATCGTCACGTCGAGGCGCGGGTGCGTCAGCTTCGGCAGCGGGACGATCGAGAAGCCCGTCACCCGCGTCGAGGCATGGTCCCAGAGCGGCTCGACGCCCATCAGGGCGAGAGCATGCGCGATGTCCTCGCCGCCCGAGCGCAGGGTCGGCGAGGCCCAGAGATCCATCACGATCCGGCGCGGATGGTCGCCATGCTCCTGCAGATGGCGCGCGATCACGGCCTGCGCAGCGAGGCCGCCCAGCCTCGCCGCGGCGCGTGTTGGGATCGCGCGCGGGTCCAGCGTCGAGAGGTTGCGCCCGGTCGGCAGCACATCGGGCCGGCCGCGATGCGGCGAGCCGGCAGGGCCGGGCGGCACGAAGCGGCCATCGAGCGCGCGTAGCAGATTTGTCCGCTCGGCCTGCGAGGAAGTGGGGTCGTGCGCCGCTTGCCCGAAGATGTGCAGCCCGTCGCGGAAGGGCAATTCGGCGATATCGCAGAGCTGCGCATCAAGCCGGGTCAGCGCTTCGCTCATATCGAGATCGGGCGTGACGCCGCAGGCCTGGCTGAGTCCGCTGGCTTCAGCGCGCTCACGGATCTCGCGGGCGACGATTTCGGCCCGGCGTGGATCCATCACTTGCGCCTGCGAGAACTCCTCGACGAGATCGCGCAGCAGCGCCACCTCGCCGCCGGCCCCGGTCTCGGCGAGTTCAGGCGGCAGATGGCCGAGCGTGATCGCCGACAGCCGGCGCTTGGCGGGCGCGGCTTCGCCGGGATCATCGACCACATAGGGATAGATCACCGGCAGGCCCTGGGTGATCAGGCGGGGCCAGCAGGAGGGCGAGAGCGCGACAGCCTTGCCCGGCAGCCACTCCATGGTGCCATGCGTGCCGAGATGGATCAGCGCGTCGATGCGCAGGGTCTCGCGCAAGCCGAGATAGAAGGCGAGATAGGCATGGCCGGGCGGGGCGTCCGGATCGTGATAGCGCGCCTTGCGGTCGGGCGTGGCATCGCGCGGCGGCTGTAATGCGATGGTAAGATGACCGGCCTGGACGGTGCGGAAGCGGAAGGCGTCGCCGTCGGGCTCCGGCTCGCCACAAGCGGCGAGAAGCGCGTCGCGGGCGGCCGCGGGAATGCCGTCGAGCCAGGCGCGATAGGCCGGGAGCGGGACGGCGAAATCGGCGGTGCCGGTGGTGAGGGCGGCCATGAGCGCGGGCCCATCTTCGCCGTCCTTGCGCTCGCAATGACGGCTGGCGACAGCGTAGCCCGCTCCCGCCAGCAGCTCCGAGATCGCAGCCACGCTTGCCGGCGTATCGAGCCCGACCGCGAAACCGGCCCGGCCGCCGCGTGCGGGATAGTCAGACATCACCAGAGCGAGCCTGCGTTCGGCCGCCGGTCTGGCGGCGAGCGCGATCCAGCCCGCGGCGAGATCGGCCAGCGCCGCAATGCCTTCGGGATCGGGCAGGAGGCGGCGGATGACGAGGCCGGTCGCGGCATCCGTCACATCCGCCTTGAATGCGACGGGGATGGTTCCGAGCCTGCCGTCGAATTCGGGCAGTGCCACCTGCATGGCAAGATCGACGGCCGACAAACCGCGCGGCGAGGCATTCCAGGCCTCTCGCGCGCTGCCGACGGGCACGGCCTGCAGCACCGGGCAATCGGCGGTGTCGAGCACGAAAGCGTCACCCTCGCGCGCCGAGAAGGCGGTGGTGGTGACGATCAGCGCGGGCTTGCGCAAGCCGATCAGCGCCGCGAGTTCCGCCGTAACAGTGGGGTCCTTCAGGCTGGTGAGCGCCAGGATCAGCGGAGCGTGGCCGTGGGCGGCGAGAGCAGCCGCGATCGCCTCAGCCATGGCGGTGTCGCCGGCACTGACGCCCGAGCGGTAGACCAGGATGGGAACGAGCGGGGCCTCAGCGGGAAGGGCGGCGAGCGCCTCGCGCCAGGGGGTGGGAGTTGCGCCCGCGCTGAGCGCGAAGAGCGAAGGGAGCGAAAGGGGTGCGAGCTCGAAAGCATCTCGCCTTCCCTCATCCGCCTGCCGGCACCTGCTCCCCCGGGGGGAGAAGGGCGAAGCTGCCGCCGCCTCATCCTTCTCCCCTCGGGGGAGAAGGTGGCCCGGCGTAGCCGGGTCGGATGAGGGAAGGGAGGCGCCGAGATAATCCCCAATCCGCCCCAGCAACCGCCGCATGTTCTCAGCACCGCCGCCGGCATGGAAATAGCCCAGCAATTCGGCCGCGAACGCCGCCGGCACGGTGCCGTGTTCCGCCAGGCGCGCATCCGGCCGGTCGTCGCCCGGCAGCACGGCAAGCGCGATGCCTTCGCGCCGGCAGGTCTCGGCCAACTGCTCGACGCCGTAGCGCCAATAGTCCAGGCCGCCGAGGCAGCGCACCAGCACGAAGCGGCTCTTTGCCGCCGTCTTCTCGACCAGCAGGTCGACCGAAAGCGGGTGCTTGAGCCGCCTGAGCGAGGTGAGCCGGACATCGAGCCCGCTTGCTCCAGCAGCCATACCGGCGGCGACCGCAATCGCCGAGAGATCGCTGTCGGCATAGGACAGAACCAGCACATCCCCCGGCGGCAAGGCGAGGTCGACGGCGTCTTCGCCGTCGTCGAGCCTGATCTCGCTGGTCGGGAGAAGGTGCATGCGCGTTCAGCCCGCGAGCGCGGCCTCCACGGCGGTGCGGTCGAAGCCCTTAAGGCCGATCACGACGAGCCGGCCATCGCGCGCCTCGTCAGCGCCCCAGGCCCGATCGAAATGATGGCTGACGCGGCGGCCGACGCCCTGCACGACGAGGCGCATCGGCTTGCCCGGCACGGCGGTGAAGCCCTTCAGCCGCAGCACGCCCTCGGCCTCGGCGGCCTTGCCCATGCGGGCCGAGAGTGTCTCGGGCGAGAGGCCGGCCGGCAGCGGCAGCGAGACCGAGTCGAAATCGTCATGGTCGTGGTCCTCGCCCTCGCCGTGATGCGAGGGGCGCGCCGCGAGATCGTTCTCGGCGGCGGCGTTCAGCCCCACGATCAACGCCGGCTCGACCTTGCCATGCGAGGTCTCGACGATCTTGATCGCCTTTGGCAGATGCTCCCTGATCTCGGCGATGACGCGGGCCCTGGCTTCTGCATCGACGAGATCGCTCTTGTTGAGCAGGATCAGGTCGGCGCAGAGGATCTGGTCCTCGAAGACCTCCTCCAGCGGGTTGTCGTGCTCGACCGATGAATCCTGCGCGGCTTGAGCGGCCATCGCCTCGGGATCGTCGGCGAACTGGCCCTCGGCCACAGCCGGCCCGTCGACCACCGCGATGACGCCGTCGACCGTGACGCGCGAGCGGATCGCCGGCCAGTTGAAGGCCGTCACCAGCGGCTTCGGCAGGGCCAGGCCCGAGGTTTCGATCAGGATGTGCTCGGGCGGGTTCGGCCGGTTCAGCAGCTTTTCCAGCGCCGGCACGAAATCGTCGGCGACCGTGCAACAGATGCAGCCATTGGGCAGCTCCACCACATCCTCTTCCGTGCAGCCTTCGATGCCGCAGCCGGCGAGGAAGGAGCCGTCGAAGCCGAGATCGCCGAATTCGTTGACGAGCACGGCGAGGCGCTTGCCCCCGGCATTCTCGAGCAGATGGCGCACCAGCGTGGTTTTTCCGGCGCCCAGGAAGCCGGTGATGATGGTGCAGGGCACTTTGGCTAGGGAGGCATTCATGATGTCGATCCTTGTTTGCGCAGGTCCGGTTCGCGCAGGCTCAGCGGCGGCACGCGCGCGACCACGCCCTTGCGGAAGGGGATGGGTCGCTCTTTCCAGGGAATGATGCCGTTGGCGCTGGCGGCATAGCTCTCCGCCGCGCCGACGATATCGTCGAGATGGGTTTCGGCGTCGAGATCGCCGACGAGATAGGTCCATTTGCCGTTCGCCGCGAAGGCGACCGTGCAAGGGCGCTTGCAGACGGCGAGGCATTCGACCGCCTCGACGGTGATCCCGGCCTTGCCGGCAAGCCGCTCGCCGAGCGCGGCTGCGAGGCCGAGTCCCGGCTGGTCGTAGCCTTCGGCGAGGTCCTCGCGCACGCGCCGGCAGACGGTGCAGACATGTATGGTGAGATCGGCCTCGGGCATGCAAACGCCTCCGTGTTCGAGATGCGCGCTCCCTGGGAAGAAGCGCGCGAGGCGTCAGGCCTTGGCCGCGCGTCGCGTCGCCCAGGGCCAGATCACGCCGACCGCCAGGCCGGTGGCGAGCCAGAGCGCGGCCTGGATCGAGAGCGACAATGCGGTGAAATGCGCCGCGATCTCGGCTGGAACCTTGCTCTCCGGCGCGGCCGGATGTGGCGCGCCGATCAGATGCGGCACGAGCATGGCGAGTACGGCCAGGGCTCTGAGCCAGCCGGCTTCCATGCGCAGGAAGACGAAGAGCCCGCCAGCCGTGACCAGCGCCGTCGCGACCCACCAGATCTGACGAGGCAAGAGTTCGGCCGCTGCGCTGCCGGGCAATTCCGGTGCGAGGCCCGCCGCCGGGACGAGGCCGAAGGCGAGGAAGCCGCAGACCGCCCAGGCGAGCGCGCGCCTGTCGTCGATCGTCTCATTCGCCGCGATCATGCCGCCGAGCAGCAGCGCGGCGAAGCCGATCGCGGTCGCGACCGTGACCAGCGTGGTGAAGGCGGTGCGCTGCAAGCCGTCCTGCGGCTTCCATTCGGCATGCTCATGGCCGGCGGCGTCGCCGGCGGGACCATGGGCGAGGATGATGCGGGCCTGCCCGTCAAAGGACGCGAAAGACGGCGCGGCGGCACGCATCGCCGCTTCATAGGTTTCCGCCTTGAGGATCAGCGGCGTGGTGGTGACGTGCTGGAGCGCGGCGATGACGAGCCCAGCCAGAAGCCCGGCCAGGAGACTGACCGTGAGAACGCGATTGACCATGTCCGATCCCCTCAGTGGCAGGGGAAGGCGAGCGTGTGGCGCGTGTCGTGGGCGGCGTTGTGGACGCTGCTCGAATGCGCGAAGCCGACCGTGAAGATCAGCACGCTGCCGAGCAGCAGGGCGACTAGTGCGGCCTTGGCGCGTTCGGAAACGCCGGCCGAAGTCGAGAGCGAAGCGGAGGTATTCATCGTGTTTCTCCTGGCCGCCCCGCCGGCGGCCTGTTGGATTGCGGAACGACGACGGCAGGTCTCCTGGCTCACGGATCTCGACGTCCTGAGCCGCCTTCCCGGGATCGCTCCCAGTGGCCGATGGCGCAGAACTCACCGCTTACAGTTGCGGGGGCAGCCGCGGTATCGCACCGCGTTCCCTTTTCACCCCGTTGCCGGGGCACCGTCGGGGATGATCATTAGCCATGTGGACGGTGCTGTGCAATGCACTGCGCCGTCATTCCGAGCGCAGCGAAGCAATCCGGGAAGCGATAGAGTGAGACGCTGGATTGCTTCGCTGCGCTCGCAATGACGGTTATGTCGGTAGAGGTTTCGGCTGTGGCGACGATCCTTCCTCATCTCACCCTGGTTCTCGGCGGCGCGCGCTCGGGCAAGAGCCGCCATGCCGAGGCGCTGATCGAGGCGCTGCCGGCGCCCTGGAGCTATATCGCGACCGCCCAGGCCTATGACGACGAGATGCGCGCGCGCATCGCCGAGCATCGGGCGCGGCGCTCCGCAAGCTGGGTCACGGTCGACGCGCCGCTCGCCTTGCCCGAGGCTGTTCGCGCCGTGCCGGCAGGGCGGCCGATCCTGGTCGATTGCCTGACCTTGTGGCTGACCAATCTGATCCTGGCGGAGCAGGATACGGTGTCCGTTGGCGCCGAGCTCATCGCTGCCTGTGCTGAAGCCTCCGGCCATGTCGTGCTGGTTTCGAACGAGGTCGGGCTCGGCATCGTGCCCGACAATGCCCTGGCGCGGCGCTTCCGCGACGAGGCTGGCCGCCTGCACCAGAACCTTGCGGCGCGGGCCCGGCACGTGGTCTTCATGGTCGCCGGACTGGCCATGCAGGTGAAGTGAGCTGGCAGGTGAAGTGAGCTGGCAGGTGAAGTGAGCTGGCAGGTGAAGTGAGATGCAGGTGACGTGACATGACGATCGACGCTGAAGAGGCCGCCCGCCACAAGGCCAAGATGGAGAAGCGCAAAGCGGTGCAGGACGCCGAGGTTGCGGGCAAGACGATCGAGAAGGGCCTGCTCATCGTCAACACCGGGCCGGGCAAGGGCAAATCGACGGCCGCTTTCGGGCTGATGCTGCGCGCGCTCGGCCATGGCTGGCGCGTCGGCGTGGTCCAGTTCATCAAGGGCGCCTGGGCGACGGGCGAGCGCAAGGCGCTCGACGCCTTCGGCGATCAGATCGCTTGGCACAGCATGGGCGAAGGTTTCACCTGGGAGACGCAGGACAAGGCCCGCGACATCGCCGCGGCCGGGCGCGCCTTCGAGAAGGCGAAGGAATTGATGGCCGACGAGACGATCCGCCTGATTGTGCTCGACGAGCTCAACATCGCGCTACGCTATGATTATCTGCCATTGGACGAGGTGGTCGCGACGCTCGCTGCGCGCCGGGACGACCTCCACATCGTCGTCACCGGCCGCAACGCCAAGCCGGAGCTGATCGCAGCTGCCGATCTGGTTACGGAAATGACGCTGGTGAAGCACCATTTCGCGGCGGGCGTGAAGGCGCAGGCGGGGATCGAGTTCTGAGAGCTTTCAGGCGGCTATCGTGATCGCCACGCCCGCCGCCGCCAGCGCCCACAGCATCAGGCAGGCCCCGCGATAGAGCCTGAGCGCCCGCCTGATGTCGGCGGCCGTCGCCTCCGCGCGGCCATCCCCCATCCAGCCATCCTCGACGCGTGTCTCGCCATAGATGCGCGGTCCGGCGAGGCGCAGGCCGAGCGCCCCGGCCATCGCCGCCTCCGGCCAGCCGGCATTGGGCGAGCGGTGGCGATGGGCGTCGCGCCGCACGGCTTTCCAGGCTCCGGCCGCATCGGCCTCCCGGTCGAGGGCTGCGGCTGCGACCAGCAACAGCGCGGTGAGCCGCGAGGCCGGGAGATTGACGAGGTCGTCGAGCCTGGCCGCCGCCCAGCCGAAGGCGAGATGGCGCGGCGTCTTATGGCCGATCATCGAATCGGCGGTGTTGATCGCCTTGTAGAGTGCGCAGCCCGGCAGGCCGGCGAGGCCGAGCCAGAAGGCGGGGGCAACGACGCCGTCGGAGAAATTCTCGGCGAGGCTCTCGATCGCGGCGCGCGAGACCCCGGCCTCGTCGAGGCTTTCGGGATTGCGCCCGACGATCATCGCAACCGCCTTTCGTCCCTCGGAAAGCCCGCCTTGCTCCAGCCCCTCGGCGACATCAGCGACATGTTCGTAGAGGCTGCGCTGCGCCAGCAGGGTCGAGGCCAGAAGCGCCAGGGGCAGCAGGCCGAGCGGCCCGAGCCCGAGGCAAAGCCGGGTCGCCGTCGAGGCGAAGGCGATCGTCGCGCAGAGCAGGATGACGAGCGCGGCGAGCCCGGCCGCCTTGCGTGCCGCATAAGACGCGGTCTCGCGGTTCAGGCTGTCGTCGAGCGCCGCGATCAATGCGCCAAGCCAGGTGACGGGATGGCCGATCCGCGCATACAAGCCCTGGGGATAGCCGAGCGCGGCCTCGATCGCGAGCGCGGCGAGCAGCAGAAGCAAGGTGTCGGGCGGGCTCATGCGAGGCGGGATCGATCGTGATTGAGGGCGAAATCTGGCATGGCGGCGATCTCGCCAAGGCGCGGGCGCTGTTTGCGGGCGCGCCCGAGCCCTGGATCGATCTCTCGACGGGTATCAATCCCATCTCGTATCCGCTACCGCCGCTGCCGCAAAGCCTGTGGCAGCGCCTGCCGGGCGCCGATGACGAGGCGGCGCTGCTGGCTGCGGCGCGCGCGGCCTATCGCGTGCCCGACGGCGCGGACATCGTCGCGGCGCCCGGCACGCAGATCCTGATCGACCTGCTGCCGCGTCTCGCCGGTGCCGGTCCGGTCGCGGTGCTGGGGCCGACCTATGCCGAGCATGCCCAGGCCTGGGCCAAGGCGGGCGCGGAGGTGCGCGCCGTCAGCGACCTGGACCGGGCGAGCGAGGCGCGCACCGTCGTGCTGGTCAATCCGAACAATCCCGATGGCCGGGTCGTGTCGCGGCAAGGGCTCGCGGCGATGGCGGCCCGATGCGCCGCGCGCGGCGGTCTGCTCGTCATCGACGAGGCTTTTGCCGATTTCACGCCGGAGGCCAGCGTCCTGCCCGAATTGCCGCCGGCGACGCTGGTGCTGCGCTCCTTCGGCAAGACATATGGGCTGGCGGGCCTGCGCCTGGGCTTCGCGATCGGCGATCCGGGGCTGACCGAGGCCCTGCGCGCGGCGATGGGGCCCTGGGCGGTGGCGGGGCCGGCGCTGCATGTCGGAGCGGCTGCGCTGGCCGATTCCCCCTGGCTCGCGCAAGCCGGAGCCGCTCGCGCGGCCGATGCCGCCCGGCTCGATGCGCTGCTCGCGCCGCATGGCAGGATCGTCGGCGGCACGGCGCTGTTCAGGCTGCTCGAAACCGGCAACGCGCCAGCGCTCTTCACCCATCTCGGCTGCCGTGGCCTCTATCTGCGCCGCTTCCAGAACGATGCGCGCTGGTTGCGTTTCGGCCTGCCAGGCGCGGCTTCTGAGTGGGCCAGGCTCCAGGCGGCGCTTGAGGGCTTTGCGACCTCCGGCCCTGGTCCAGCGTGAAGCTAGCATGCGTTGACCGCCGGGACAGCACGCCGCTCTCCCGATAACCTGACCACGCCCGATAACCTGACCACGCCTTTTGACTGTCGAGGAACGAGACGAATGCCCCCGCTGCCGCCTGACAATGAGCTGACGATCGGTTTTTCCCACGCCGCCTATCAATTGCAGGCCGAGTTCGCGACGCGCGGCCACGCTGCCCGGAGTTTTTCGGCGAACTCGCTCGACGAGCTCAAGGCGCGCTCGGCGGAGGCCGATGTCCTCGTCGTCTCCGGCCTCTGGCGCAACGAATTGATCGCTGCCTCGCCGAAGCTGCGCTTCATCCAGTCGGTCAGCGCCGGCACCGACCAGTTCGACAAGCCGGCCCTGGCCGCCGCCGGCATCCGCCTTGCCAGCGCGCAAGGGGTGAATGAGCGTGCCGTCGCCGAGCACGCCATGGCGCTGGTCCTGGCCCTGACCCGCCAGATCCATCTCGCCCGCGACAATCAGACGGCCAAGCATTGGCGCCCGATGATCGACGACCGCGCCAGGCGCGAGGACGAACTCGGCGGCAAGACCATGGTCATCGTCGGGCTCGGTCGCATCGGCCTGCGCCTGGCCGCGCTCGCCTCGGCTTTCGGCATCCGCGTCATCGGCGTGCGCCGCCAGCCGGAGCCGCAGCCGCATATCGAGGCGATCGTCCGGCCCGATCAATTGCACGAGGTCATGGCGCAGGCCGACATCGTCGCGCTGACCTGCCCGCTGACGGCGGAGACCGAAGGGCTGATCGGCGTCCAGGCGCTCGCCGCGATGAAGCCCACGGCCGTCCTCATCAATGTCGCACGCGGGAAGGTGGTGGATGAGGCCGCGCTGCTCGCCGCCCTGGCCGAAGGACGGCTGTCCGGCGCCGGGCTCGACTGCTTCCATGACGAGCCGCTGCCGCCATCCTCGCCTTTCTGGGGCCTGCCGCAGGTCGTCATCACGCCCCACAGCGCCGGCGAGACGCGGGCCTATGAGGGCAATGTCGTCGACGCCCTGCTCGACAATCTCGGCAGGCTGGCGCGGGGCGAGACGACGCTGCGCAACCAGATCGTCTGAACGATCGTCTGAACGTGCTGCCGAGGCTGGCTCGCTCCGGCATGCCGAAGCGACGGCATGCCGGGCGTTCGACTCGCGGGCCGTCGCGCGGCATGGCTGGGAATGTCGATCCCCAGCCTGTGAATGGTGGTCCATTGCCGTAGAGTAAGATTCCCTTAAGTTGCCGCCCTGGGATTTGGGGGCGACGTTTTCGTGGATTCGACAGGCCAAGAGCGCGGCGCGTATCGCCGCCGCTTAGCCGTGCTGGCTTTGCTGGCGGGCACGTCGCTGCTTTGTGTGGGCCCGGCCCGCGCGCAAGACGCGACCTGGCTGTTCAGTCCAGGCTCTGCGAGCTTCAACACTGGCGCGAACTGGACGCCGGCGACGGTGCCGACCGGCACGGCGTTCTTCGGCGCCACCATCGACTCTGCGATCATTGTTGGTGCGGCTACGACGCTCGGGGGCTTCACCTTCAATGCAGGCGCGTCAGGCTATACGATCACGATCGTCCCTGGCGGCAGCCTGACCTTCACCGGAGTGGGCATCGTCAACAATTCCGGCCAGGCGCAGACCCTGGTCAATCAGAACAGCCTGATCTTCACCAACAACAGCACGGCCGGCACGGCGGCAATCGTGACGAATATCGGCGCGACGACCAATTTCTCGGGCAGCACCGGCCCGCTCGGCGATAATCGCCTGAGCGCCGGCTCGATCGCCGGAACGGGCTCCTATAATCTCGGCGCCAACGAGCTCACGGTCGGCGGCGACGGCACCTCGACAACGGTCAGCGGCACCATCAGCGGTGTCGGCGGCTCGCTGGTCAAGACCGGTGCGGGCACGCTGATGCTGACCAGTCTCGACAATTCCTATGATGGCGGCACGACGATCAATCAGGGCTGGATCTCGATCAGCCACGATGCCCAACTCGGCAACACCTTTGCGGGCGGACTGACCTTCGATGGCGGCGGCCTCGTCATCACCGCCAATGTGGCCTCGGCGCGCACTGTCACATTCAATGCCGGCGGCGGCACGATCGACAGCAACGGCAACGTGCTCACGCTGACCGGCGACCTTGTCGGCAGCGGTGGCCTGACCAAGACGGGGCTCGGCGATCTTGTCCTCTCCGGCAACAACAACTATTCCGGTGCGACCAGCGTCATACAGGGCCGGCTCATCGCCAATTCCGGCACGGCGTTCTCGGCGAATTCCGATTACAGCGTTGCCACCGGCGCGACGATCGAGGTCACGGATGTGCCCGGGCTCACGGCCGGGATCGGCTCGCTGTCGGGCGCGGGCCAAGTCGTCATCGGCGATGGCGCCACCTTGTCGATCGGCTCCAATGCCGTCGCGACCGTCTTCTCCGGCAATATCTCCGGCAAGGGCTCGCTCTCTATGGACGGGCCGGGGATGCTCACCTTGACCGGGACGAGCAGCATCGAAGGGCTCCTGCTTCTGTGCGGCTGCTCGAATCCGACGCTTGATATCAGCGGCGGCTCGCTCAGCGTCGGCAATCCGGCCGGCGGAGGCGGTGGCGTCGTGGTGTCGGGCGGGACGCTGCGCGTCAGCAATGGCGGCACCTTGAATATGGTGGATCCTGCCGGCTTCCTGATCGTCCAATCGGTGATGGAGGTCACGGGCGCGGGCTCGACCGTGACTGTCGAAGGTCTCACGGTCGTCGCCAACCTCACGCCCGCAACGCTGACAATCAGCGGCGGCGCGGTGATGAACAGCAAGGGCGGCGCGGGTATCGAGGGAGACATTATTGCGCCGGTCGTGACGGTGACGGGCCCCGGATCGACCTGGAACGTCGATAACGGCTTGATCGTCGGCAACTTCAGCGTCGGCGGCTCCGGTAGTCTCGTCATTTCCGCGGGTGGTGTCGTGAACGCCACCGGCTTCGTCCAAATCAGTTCGGATCCCGATCCCAGCCTGGGCTTTCCCACTGCAAGCGTCCTGGTGACAGGGACGGGCTCGGTCCTGAATGCGACCAACGGCCTGCTCGTCGGTTCTTCCGGTTGCGGCTGCGGCGGCGACTATGCCGGCGTGCTCACGGTTGCGGATGGCGGGCTGGTCAGGGCCGCGGCCGGCATGCAGATCGGCTCCTTGGGCGTGCTCAATCTCGGCAATGGCGGCCTGGCGGGCGCTATCGACACGCCTTTCATTCAGAATGATGGCGCCATCGTCGCGAATTTCACCGACAGCACCACCCTTGCCGCCAACATCGCTGGGGTGGGGACGCTGACCAAGCAGGGTTCCGGCAAGCTGATCCTGACCGGGACCAACAGCTATACCGGCCCGACCTCGGTGCTCGCCGGGCTTCTTGTCGTCAATGGCTCGCTGACCAGCTCCACCATCACCGTGGCGGGCGGCGCGCTCGGCGGCTCGGGCACGGTCGGCAGCATCGTCATCGCCTCCGGCGGCACGGTCGCGCCGGGCAATTCCATCGGCACGCTCAAAGTTGCCGGGAATGTCGCTTTTGCGGCGGGCTCGACCTATCAGGTCGAACTCAATGCGGCCGGCGCATCCGACCTGGTCGCGGCGACGGGAACCGCGACCTTGTCCGGCGGACAGGTCCAGCTTCTGGCAGCGCAGGGCAGTTACGGTCTCTCGACCCGCTATGTCATCCTGACTGCGCAGGGCGGTGTCAGCGGGCAGTTTTCCGGCGTGACCTCGAATTTCGCCTTCCTGACGCCGACGCTGAGCTACGACGCAACGGCTGTAGCGCTGACGCTGGCGCGCAATGCCGTCACCTTTCCCGACGCGGCTGTCACCCGCAACCAGGCGAGCGCCGGTCGCGCTGCCGAGGGGCTGGGGACGGGCAATCGCGTCTATGACGCGTTGGTGTCCTCGACGCTGGCGGAGGCCCGCGCCGGTTTCGACGCGCTTTCGGGCGAGGCGCATGCGCAGGCCGTCTCGGTCGCGATCGAGACCAGCCATCTGGTGCGCGACACCATCATGAACCGTCTGCGCGCGCCGTTCGCCTCCTCGGCATCGCCCGGTGCAGTGACCGGCGCCTTCTCGGCCGATGCGCCGGGCCGGCCGCGCATGGCGACATTGCCCGCGCCCGCTTTCGAAACCCGGCGCTTCCAGCTCTGGGGCGAGGCGATCGGCGCGCAGGGCAGCAGCAATGGCGACGGCAATGCGGCCTCGCTCGATCGGCGCGGCGGCGGCATGCTGTTCGGCGCGGAGCTCGATTCCGGCGGCGGCGAGACGCCCTGGCGCGTCGGCGTCGCCGGAGGCTTCACCCGCACCCGTTTCGACATCGACCAGCGCCGCTCGGACGGCACGCAGGACGCCGTCCATGCCGCGCTCTATGGCGGGGCGCGTTTCGGCGCGGTCAATCTCCGCGCCGGCGCCGCCTATGCCTGGAACCAGACCAACCTGACCCGCTTCGTCGGGCTGAGCGGCTTTTCCGACGTGCTGCGGTTCGACGGCCAGGGGGCGACGGCCCAGGCTTTCGCCGAGGTCGGCTATGCCTTGCCGCTCGGCTCCGTCGCCTTCGAGCCCTTCGTCCAGGTCGCCGCCGTGAGCGTGCATTCGGATTCAGGCACGGAGCAGGGCGGGGCGGCCGCATTGCGCTTGAATGGCCGCGACCAGAACCTCGGCTTCTCCATAGTGGGCCTGCGCGCGGAAACGCAGCTTGGCGCGACGCCGCTCTTCGCCCGCGCCATGCTGGGCTGGCGTCACGCCTTCGGGGAGACGACGCCGACCGCCGTGCTGGCCTTTGCTGGAGCCGCGAGCCCCTTCCAGGTCTACGCCGCGCCGGTGGCGCGCGATGCAATGGTTGCGGAGGTCGGGCTGTCCTGGCGCGTCGCCGGCAATGTCGCGCTGGGTCTTGGCTACAATGCCGCCTTGGGCAATGGCGCGCGCGACCATGCGCTGCGAGGCAGGATCGACGTGACGTTCTGAGCCGGAATGGCTTCTATCCGGTCTGGAACCCGCAGCCCTCATCCTGAGGAGCCGCGCAGCGGCGTCTCGAAGGATGCTCCAGTTCGCACCGGAGCCTCCTGGAGCATCCTTCGAGACACCATTCCCAGGGGAATGGCTCCTCAGGATGAGGGCTCGCGGAGTTTCCAAACTGCCCCTCAGGCGCGCAAGCCCCGCAACCAGCGCCTGGCCTCGTCGCGGATCCGGATGGCGGATTGATAGGCCGCGCTCGCCTTGACCCAGGTCAGCGCCTTGACGCGGACGGTCTCGATCGCCGCCATCAGCCAGGCCAGCCAGCGATAGCTCAGAAGCTTGTCCCGCCCGGCCTGGTAGATCCGCTCGACGATCAGGAAGCTGGCGAGATAGGCCACAGCGAGGATCACGATGCCCGCCACGACCTGTCCGCGCCCGATCATGATCAGGCCGACGATCTTCAAGGGCTCCGCGACTGCGAAGGGGATCGCGAGCAAAGCGAGAATGGCCAATCGCGGCAACCGGGCGATCGCGGCTTCCGCCCGCGCGACGATTCCCAGTGAGGCGAGCCAGTCCGCCAGCGGCCGATAGAGCGGCCGCGCGATCTCGTCGAGCAGCACGAGGATCGTCAGCACGCCCCTGGTGATGGCGAGGAGGATCCTGGCGGGCAAGATCTTGGCGGGCGAGCTGCGTTCGGGCGGTGATGGCATGGCGGCTCCAGCGTGCCGGACCGAGCCGGCAAGAGCCTTCATATCAGGCATGAGCCTTCATATCATGGTGTCAGGCGGCTTTTGCATCTTCCAGCAGCATCTGCGCGCCCTTCTCGGCGATCATCATCGTCGGCGCTGCCGTATTGCCGGAGGTGATCGCCGGCATCACCGAGGCGTCGATCACGCGCAGGCCACGCACGCCCCGCACCCGCAGGCGCTCGTCGAGCACGGCTGTCGGATCGTCGTCGACGCCCATCTTCGCTGTCCCGACAGGGTGGAAGATCGTGGTGCTGAGCCCTTTCGCCGCTTCCAGCAGCGCTTCGTCCGAGGTCGCGGCTGTGCCGGGGCTGTGCTCCTGCGGTTGGAAGCGCGCCAGCGGCGCTTGCGCCACGATCTTGCGCGCGAGCTTCAGCGCATCGACGGCGACGCGCTTGTCCTCGTCGGTATCGAGATAATTCGGCGAGATCGCCGGCGCGTCCTCCGCCGTCGGGCTTTTGAGATGAACACTGCCCCGGCTCGATGGCCGCAAGTTGCAGACGCTGGCGGTAAAGGCCCCGAACGGATGCAAGCCGTCGCCCCATTTATCGAGCGAGAGCGGCTGGAAATGGAATTCGAGATTGGCGGTCGCGTAGTCGGGAGAGGATTTGGCGAAGGCGCCGACCTGCGAGGGCGCCATGGTCAAGGGGCCGGTGCGCAAGGCCGCATATTCCAGCGCCATCAGCGGCCGGCGCCAGAGTTTCGCATAGTCGGTGTTGAGTGTGCGCACGCCGTCGACCTTGTAGACCGGACGGATCTGGAGATGGTCCTGCAGGTTCTCGCCGACGCCCGGCAGGTTTGCGGCCGTGTCGATGCCGAGTGCCTGCAGGCGGGCGCCGTCGCCGATGCCGGAACGCTCCAGCAGCGCCGGCGAGCCGAACGAGCCGGCGCTGAGCACGATCTCGCCGCGGACCTCGACCCTGAGCTTCTCCTCGCCATGGGTGAATTCGACTGCGCTGGCCCGGCCGTCCTCGATCACGATGCGCTCGACCAGGACGCGCGTCTCCATGCGGAGATTGTCGCGGACATCGAGCACCGGCTTGAGGAAGGCGGTAAAGGCGCTCCAGCGCCGGCCGCGCCGCTGGTTGACCTGGAAATAGGCGGAGCCTTCATTGTCGCCGGTGTTGAAGTCGGCGATCTTGGCGATGCCCGCCGCCTCGGCTGCATCGCGCACCGCGTCGAGGATGTCCCAGCGCACGCGCGGATTCTCGACCCGCCATTCGCCGCCGGCCTTGTGGTGCTCGCCCGTTCCCGGCGCGACATGGTCTTCATGTTTGAGGAAATAGGGCAGGACGTCGTCCCAGCCCCAGCCGGAAAGCCCGCGCTGGCGCCAGCCATCGTAATCGGCCGCCTGGCCGCGCATATAGATCATCGCATTGATCGCCGAGCAGCCGCCGACGACCTTGCCGCGCGGGAAGGGCAGCTCGCGCCCGCCCAAGCCCGCCTGGGGCTCGGTCTTGAACAGCCAGTCGGCGCGCGGATTGCCGATGGCGTAGAGATAACCGACCGGGATGTGGAACCAGATCCAGTCGTCCTTGCCGCCGGCCTCCAGCACCAGGACCTTCTTGCTTGGATCGGCTGAGAGCCGGTTGGCGACGACGCAGCCGGCCGAGCCCGCCCCGATCACGACATAGTCGAAGGTGCCGATGGTCCTGCGAGCCGACATGACGTTTCCCAAATCCTGCGGCGGGTAACGTCCCGCTCTCCGGACAAGGAGCGTTAATCGCGGCAACGGGTGGCAGCAATGCTGCATCTGCGTTTGCTCGTGCCAATATCCGCATTAGCATGTTGCGAGGGATGAGGATTGATTTCATGGCGTATCGCGCGGCGGTCGGGCGGCAGAGTTACGTTTTCGCCGATTTGAAGACGTTGCTGGCGAAGGCGACGCCCCTGCGCTCGGGCGATCAGCTCGCAGGCCTCGCCGCCGGCAGCATGGAAGAGATGATGGCGGCGCGCATGGCGCTGGCCGATCTGCCGCTGCGGACCTTCCTCGACGAGGCGCTGATTCCCTATGAGGAGGACGAGGTCACGCGCTTGATCGTCGACAGCCATGATGCGGCGGCGTTCAAGCTTGTCTCCTCGCTGACGGTCGGTGGCTTCCGCGACTGGCTCTGCTCGGATGCGGCGACGACGCCGGTCCTGGCCCAGCTTGCGCCCGGCATCACGCCGGAGATGGCGGCCGCCGTCTCCAAGCTGATGCGCAACCAGGATTTGATCCTGGTCGCCAGGAAGTGCCGGGTCGTGACCCGCTTCCGCAACACGCTGGGCCTGCCCGGCGCCATGGCGGTCCGGCTCCAGCCCAATCATCCGACCGACGATGTCGCCGGCATCCTCGCCTCGACCATGGACGGGCTGAGCTATGGCTGCGGCGATGCCGTCATCGGCATCAACCCTGCCTCGGACAGCATGAGTGCGATCGGTGATCTGCTGCGCCTGCTCGACGCGCTGATCACCCGTTTCGAGATTCCCACCCAAGCCTGCGTGCTGACCCATGTCACGAGCTCGGTGGCGCTGATCGAACAGGGCGTGCCGGTCGATCTTGTCTTCCAGTCGGTGGCAGGGACGCAGGCAGCCAATGCCTCCTTCGGCGTCACGCTCGCCTTGCTGCAGGAGGGGCTGGAGGCCGGCCGCTCGCTGAAGCGCGGCACGGTCGGCGACAACGTCATGTATTTCGAGACGGGCCAGGGCGCGGCGCTCTCGGCCAATGCCCATCATGGCGTTGACCAGCAGACGGTCGAGGCCCGCGCCTATGCCGTCTGCCGCGCCTATGAGCCGCTCCTGGTCAACACGGTCGTCGGCTTCATCGGCCCGGAATATCTCTATGACGGCAAGCAGATCATCCGCGCCGGCCTCGAGGACCATTTCTGCGGCAAGCTGATGGGCGTGCCGATGGGCTGCGACATCTGCTACACCAACCACGCCGAGGCCGATCAGGACGACATGGACACGCTGCTGACGCTGCTCGGAACGGCCGGCGTCAATTTCATCATGGGCATTCCCGGCGCCGACGACGTGATGCTGAACTACCAGTCGACCTCCTTCCACGACCAGCTCTATATCCGCGAAGTGCTCGGCCTGAAGCGCGCCCCGGAATTCGAGGCCTGGCTCAGGCGGATGGAGATCACCGATCCCTCGGGAAAATTGAGCGCGGGGCAGGGCGGGCAGGCATTGCTTGCCGCCATGCAGGATCGCGCGGCATGAAAACGCCGGACAAGCCTGCCTCCACGGCTCAGCGCTGGGCCGAACTCGCGCAATTGACGCCGGCCCGCATCGCGCTTGGCCGCTCGGGCGCGTCGCTGCCGACGCGCGAGGTGCTGCGCTTCGGCCTCGCTCATGCGCAGGCGCGCGATGCGGTGCACGAGCCCTTCCGCCCGGAGGGGCTGGCCGCGGACCTTGCAGCCTTGTCGCTGGATACGGTGATGGTCGAGAGCGCGGCCCGCTCGCGCGGCGATTATCTGCGCCGGCCCGATCTCGGTCGTGGCCTCTCCGAGGAGAGCCGGGGCGTGCTGGCGGCGCGGCGCGGCACCTGCGATCTCGTCATCATCGTCGCCGACGGCCTGTCCTCGACCGCGATCCACCAGAATGCCGCCCCCTTCATCACGGCGTTGCTGCCGCATCTGAAGCGGCAGGGATTGACGCTCGCGCCGGTCGTGATCGCCTCGCAGGCCCGTGTCGCGCTCGGCGACGAGGCGGCTCATGCGCTCGGTGCGCGCATGGCGCTGGTGCTGATCGGCGAGCGGCCAGGCCTGTCCTCGCCGGATTCGCTTGGCGCCTATCTCACCTTCGCGCCCCGTCCCGGCCTGACCGACGCCGCGCGCAACTGCATCTCCAACATCCGCCCCGGCGGGCTCGATTTCGAAGCCGCCGCCTTCAAGCTCGCCTGGCTGATCGACCAGGCTTTCCATCGCTTGCTGACCGGCGTCGACCTCAAGGACGAGAGCGGCAGCGCGCTGGAGGGCGGGAAGGCCGTCGGTGCCATCGCGGGCGCTTAGCGCGTTTTCGAGCGAAGGGGACGCCGGTTCACGTGAAGAAAACGCGTTAAAACAAAGATCTGGAGCAATTGAACGATCCAATCGGATCGGAAATTGCTCCAGCGTTGCGACTTCTTCAAGCTGATTGAGAGGAACCCTTTTCCTGTCAATCAGCGCCATCCGTTGTGGCCGGTGTTCAGGATGCATCCCCAAGATACAGGCGGATCATTCTGACCAGCTCATGGCGTATGCGGGGCTCATGCAGGTTCCCGCGGCGCGCGGCGTTGTGAATCACGCCGTCGATTGCGTCCGAAATGGTAATTCCGATCGTTTCATCAGAAGTCTCGGTCTTTTTCTGCCGGTGCATCGCGACGGCTTCTGTGAAGTATGAAATGTACTGGGCCTCTATCTGGATATTTTGATTCCTGTACGACTCCAGGCCCGGCGCTTCATCGAGAAGAACTCTGTGCAATCCGGGGTGGATTCTGTGGGCTTCGATGATGTTGGAGACGAGTATCTCGACGAATCCGGCAAGGGGCAGTCCTGCCGTGAGCGCATTCCTCACCGCAGCCAGGCTGTCATCGAGATGCTTTCGTCGGATCGCTCCAACCAACGAAACCTTGTCGGGAAAATACTGATACAGCGATCCGATGCTGACCCCGGCGGCCTCGGCAACCTTGTTGGTGGTGAAGCCCACCCATCCCTGCTCGCTCAGAATGTGAGCCCCCGCTTCGATCACGGCCTCAACCGTTGCCCGTGAGCGAGCTTGACGCGGCTCCTTGCGCATAGCGGGCTGCTTTTTGGCAATGCGAGTAGACAATCTGGCTCCTCCACTCAGAATGTAGAGAACTTACTCACATTTTTTCGATGGAGGAAAGCGCGGTCATGAGTGAACTGTTTCAAGTTTTGTATGGCTATCAAGCGTGGGCAAACAGCGATCTGCTGGATAAATTGGCGGCGATCGATCCAAAGGCGCAGGCCACGGAGCTTCGCACGGCCATTCGGTTGACCAACCACTATCATGTCGTAGCGAGGATATTTGCGGCGCATCTGGACGGTCGAGCGCATGGTTACACGTCGGACAATACCGTCGAGACTCCGGAGTTAAATGAACTTCGTGAATCTGTCGCCGCAGTCGATCGATGGTATCAGGATTATGTGCGACGGCTCGCCTCGGATAAACTCTCCGAGCCAGTCGCCTTTACGTTCACCGATGGAGACAAAGGCTGCATGACGCGACAGGAAATGCTCATGCATGTCGCTTTGCATTCGGCAATCCATCGTGGTGAGGTCTGCCGAATCCTTTCACAACTGGCGATCTCACCTCCATGGGACACGCTCGCCGTCTATCTGCATCAGGCGGAGCCATCGCGTCGTTTTCAGGCCGGGCCGCAGGCGGTACCTGTCAGCTAGAATCCAGCGATCACTCCCGGCAACTCGCCCAGCGATCCGATCACCCAATCGGGCCTCTCGCCCAGCCGCTCCTCCTGCATGCGCAGCGCCTTGAACAAGGTTTTCGGCGGGATCGGGTCTGTGCTCGCGATCTCGGCATGCAGCGCCGCTGCTGAAACCCGTGCGATCCGCGCGACCTTGAAGCCGAAATGCTTCGCACCCGCGACATCGAAACCATTCGACGAGACGAAGACGACCTCATCGGGCTTCACGCCCATCCGCGCCTCGACCAGCCGGTAGCTGCGCGGATCGGGCTTGTAGACCTGCGCGGCGTCGACGCTGAGCACGGCCTCGAAACGATTTGCCAGACCGCTATTGCGTACCAGCGCATCGAGCATGGCCGGGCTGCCGTTGGAGAGGATGGCGAGCCGCTTGCCCGCCAGCGCATCGAGCGCGGCGAGACTGTCGGGATAGGGTGCGAGATGGTTGTAGGCCTCGGCCAGGGCGGTGATCGCCGCCTCGCTCGCGCTCAGGCCCAGGACATCGAGCGTGTAAGCGAGCGCGTCACGCGTCACCGTCCAGAAATCGGCGTAGGCTCCCATGGCGGAGCGCAGCCAGGTGTATTCGAGCTGCTTCATCCGCCAGATCTGGGTGATGGTCTCGCCATGGCCGGGAAAGGCGGCCTCGGTCGCGCCGGCGACGGACTGAACGTCGTAGAGCGTGCCATAGGCGTCGAAGACGAAGGCCTTGATGGGCATGGGGCTTTTTTCGCTTTTCAATCGTCGCTGTAGCGCTGTTCCTGCCAGGGATCGCCGCGATCGTGATAGCCGCGCACCTCCCAGAAGCCTGGCCGGTTGCGGTCGACGAATTCGATCCGCTTCAGCCATTTCGCGCTCTTCCAGAAATAGAGCTTCGGCAGCACGAGCCTGACCGGCCCGCCATGCTCGCCCGTCAGGGGCTTGCCCTCCCAGCTATGGGCCAGCAGCGCATCCTCGCCTGCGAAATCCGCGAGCGTCAGATTGGTGGTGTAGCCATCATGGGAGTGCAGCACGACGAAGCCGGCCTCGGGCTTCGGTTGGGCGAGGTCAAGCAAGCTCCGCGTCGCCACGCCCTGCCAGCGATTGTCGTAGCGCGACCAGGTCGTGACGCAATGGATGTCGGAAACTTCGTGCGCCTGCTCCTGCATCATGAAATCCGCCCAGCGCCAATGCAGGCGATGCTCGACCGCGCCGTCGATGTCGAGCGTCCAGTTCGCGGTCGAAATCTCGGGCTGGAGGCCGAGATCGAGCACCGGCCAATCCTTGACCAGATGCTGGCCGGGCGGCAGCCGCTCGCTGTCGGGCCGGCTGATGCGCCCGGTCAGGAATTTCCCGGCCCGCGCCCAGGCCTGCTTGGTGCGCGTCAGCTTGCTGTCATCGGGTGTGTCGGGATCGCTGGTCATGACGGTCTCCTGTCAGGCGCGCCTCTACTATAAGGGTTTCCATCCTGGCCGTCGTTGCGCGAAACAGACAAGCACCCTTGCCCTGCCGTCTGCTTTGCACTACATCGCGCCTGTCCGAAGGGCCGTGATCGATCACAGCCGGGGGCGGCCTTTTAGGCCTGCTCCCGTTTCGTGTTTGGGGCGGATCGTTCGGATGCGGATCGATGCCGGCGGCCAAGCGCCGCCCGCTCTCGTCCCGGCGCCTCAGAGCGCGGGAAGAGCGGGCAGGCCTCTCAGGAGGCGCCGACGGACAGGTCCGGCCTGTGGCACAAACCCAATCGGCGCTTGCCGGCTTTGCGGAATCCGCGAGCTGGCGTCAGGAGAATACATGTCAGCCGTAGAAAGCTATTCGGGCCGCGAGGATTTCGCCGCCCTGCTCGAGGAATCCTTCGGTCAGAACGAAGCCCTCGAAGGTTCCGTCATCAAGGGCATCGTCGTCGCCATCGAAAAAGACATGGCGATCATCGATGTCGGCCTGAAGACGGAAGGGCGCGTCGCGCTCAAGGAATTCAACGGCCCCGGCCGTGACCAGGACATCAAGGTCGGCGACGAGGTCGAGGTCTATCTGGACCGGATCGAAAACGCGCTCGGCGAAGCCGTCATCTCGCGCGACAAGGCTCGCCGCGAGGAGAGCTGGGTCAAGCTCGAGAAGGCTTTCGAGGCTCGCGAGAAGGTCTCGGGCGTCATCTTCAACACCGTCAAGGGCGGTTACACCGTCGATCTCGACGGCGCTGTCGCCTTCCTGCCGCGTTCGCAGGTCGACATTCGCCCGATCCGCGACGTCGGCCCGCTGATGGGCCAGCCGCAGCCCTTCGAGATCCTCAAGATGGATCGCCGCCGCGGCAACATCGTCGTGTCGCGCCGCACCGTCCTCGAAGAGACCCGCGCCGAGGCTCGTTCCGAGCTCGTGGCTTCGCTCGAAGAGGGCCAGGTCATCGACGGCGTCGTCAAGAACATCACCGAATACGGTGCGTTCGTTGACCTGGGCGGCATCGACGGCCTGCTCCATGTCACCGACATGGCCTGGCGTCGCGTCAACCACCCGTCCGAGGTTGTGACCATCGGCCAGACGGTCAAGGTCAAGATCATCAAGATCAACCAGGACACGCACCGCATCTCGCTCGGCATCAAGCAGCTGCTTGCCGATCCGTGGGATGGCATTGCGGCCCGTTACCCTGTCGGTGCGCGCCTCAAGGGTCGCGTCACCAACATCACGGACTACGGCGCGTTCGTCGAAGTGGAGCCGGGCATCGAAGGCCTCATCCACGTCTCCGAGATGTCCTGGACCAAGAAGAACGTCCACCCCGGCAAGATCGTCTCGACCTCGCAGGAAGTCGACGTCGCGATCCTCGAGGTCGATCAGGTCAAGCGCCGCATCTCGCTGGGTCTCAAGCAGACCCTGCGCAACCCTTGGGAGGTCTTCGCGGAGACCCATCCGAGCGGTGCGGTGGTCGAGGGCGAGGTCAAGAACAAGACCGAGTTCGGCCTGTTCCTGGGTCTCGAAGGCGATATCGACGGCATGATCCATCTCTCGGATCTCGACTGGAACCGTCCGGGCGAGCAGGTCATCGAGGAATACAAGAAGGGCGACATGCTGCAGGCTGTCGTTCTCGATGTGGACGTCGAGAAGGAGCGTATTTCGCTCGGCCTGAAGCAGCTCGGCGGCGATCCCTTCGTGGATGCCGGCGAGTTCAAGAAGGGCCAGGTCGTCACCACTGAGGTGATCGAGGTCAAGGAAGCCGGTCTCGACGTGAAGATCGTCGGCACCGACATGACCACCTTCATCAAGCGCGCCGAAATCGCGCGTGATCGTGCCGAGCAGCGCCCAGAGCGCTTCGCGGCCGGCGAAAAGGTCGACGCCCGCGTCATCCTGTTCGACAAGAAGGCCCGCAAGATCCAGGTCTCGATCAAGGCTCTGGAAATGGCCGAGGAGAAGGAGGCGATGGCGCAGTACGGCTCCGCCGACTCCGGCGCCTCGCTCGGCGACATCCTGGGCGCCGCCCTCAAGAAGGCGACGACCGAGAAGAAGTGAGGTTTCGGCCGCGAAAGCGGCCGGCCCATCAGACCAGCCCGCGCGGAGCAATCCGCGCGGGCTTTTGTTTCGGTTCGACCTGTCATTCCAGGGCGAAGCGCGCCGAAGACCCGGGAATCTCTTTGACCAGGACGCCTGGTTTGCGAGATGGCCGGGTCAAGCCCGACCATGACGACCAACATCAGGAACCCGGGACATGACCACCGCGGCGATCGGCATCGATTTCGGCACCACCAACAGTGTGGTTGCCCTGGCGCGCGCCGACGGCTCGGTGACGACGCGGTCCTTCGCGACCCGGCAGGGCGCGGTCGACGCCTATCGTTCGGCCCTGATGTTCTGGCGCGAAGGCCGGCCGCCCAAGACCCATGTCGCCCATGTCAGCGGGCCCGATGCGCTCGACATGGCGCTCGGCATGACGACTGAGCATCGCTTTCTGCAATCGCTGAAGACGCATCTCTCCAGCCGCGCCTTCCAGGAGACGCGGCTGTTCGGCAAGCTGTTCAGGCTCGAGGACCTGATCGGCGTGTTCCTGACCGATCTCGTGGCCGGCCTCGACGACGTCGCGGAAACGCCGCTGGTCTCAGGCAGGCCCGTCGTCTTCGCCGGCGAGCGGCCCGATGAGGAGCTCGCGCTCGGGCGGCTGCGCGCCTCCTACGGTAAAGCCGGGATGCCTGCCGTCGATTTCGCCTATGAGCCGCTCGGCGCAGCCTATTGGTATGCCCGCGACCTGAAGACGCCGCAGACCATGCTGGTCGCGGATTTCGGCGGCGGCACCAGCGACTTCTCGGTGATGCGCTTCGAGCCCGGCGGAGCGGGCCGGCTCGACGCGATCCCGCTCTCCCATGCCGGCGTCGGTGTCGCCGGCGACACCTTCGACTACCGCATCATCGAGCACGCGATCTCGCCGCGTCTCGGCAAGGGCACGCAATATCGCTCCTTCGAGAAGCTCCTGCCGATCCCGGCACATTACCACGCCGCTTTCGCGCAATGGCACCGGCTCTCGCTGATGAAAAGCCGCGAGACCATGGCCGAGCTCAAGGCCTTGATCCGCGACGCGGTCGAGCCCGGCAAGCTCGAGGATCTGTTGACCGTGATCGAATATGATCTCGGCTATGAGCTCTACCGCGCGGTGTCGGCCGCCAAGATCGCGCTTTCGGGTGCCGGCGAGACTACGCTGAGCTTCCGCCAGATGGATGTGACGATCGAGGCTCCGATCCGCCGCAGCGATTTTGACGGCTGGATCGCGGACGATGTCGGCGCGATCGAGACGGCGCTCGACAAGGCCTTGAGCGAGGCGAATGTCTCCACTGGTGCGATCGAGGCCGTGTTCATGACCGGCGGCACCTCTCACGTCCCGGCGGTGCGGGCGCTGTTCGACCGCCGCTTCGGGGCGAGCCGTGTCCATATCGGCGATGCTTTCCGTTCGGTGGCGAGCGGGCTTGCCTTGCTGGCGCTGGACCGGGCGCGCGCCACGGTCGCGGCCTAAGTCTACCTCTTCGTCTTGCCCGCCCGGCATGGCGAGGCTACATCACGGAGCCGCAAACCCGGAGCGCTGACCTCATGTCGTCCGATGCCGATCTGCTCGCCGACCGCCGCAGCCTCAGGCGAAAGCTGACGCTCTGGCGGCTGTTTGCCGTCCTCGGCGTGCTTGCCGCCGCCGTCGTTGCAGGCCTTGCCTGGACCGGGAGCGCACCCGGCTCGCTCAGCCAAGCCCATATCGCCCGTGTCACCATCTCCGGTTTCATCTCAGGCGACAGGCGCACGCTCGAACTGATCAAGTCGCTGGAGGACAGCAAGGCCTCAGCCGTGCTGCTCAAGATCGACAGCCCGGGCGGTACGACCTCGGGCTCCGAGGCCTTGTTCGACGCGCTGCGCCGCCTGGCGGCGAAGAAGCCGATGGTCTCGGTGGTTGATGGCCTGGCGGCCTCGGGCGGCTATATCGCCGCGCTCGGCTCCGATCGCATCGTGGCGCGCCAGACCTCGCTCGTCGGCTCGATCGGCGTGCTCTTCCAGTTCCCCAATGTCGGGCGGCTGCTCGACACGGTCGGCGTCAAGCTCGAGGAGATCAAGTCGAGCCCGCTGAAGGCCGCGCCAAACGGCTTCGAGCCGACCTCGCCGGAGGCGCGCGCCGCGCTCCAGAGCGTCGTCGACGACAATTACGACTGGTTCAAGCGGCTGGTGCGCGAGCGCCGGCATCTCAGCGACCCCGAGGTTGCGGCCGTGTCCGACGGCCGGGTGCATTCCGGTCGGCAGGGCGCGGTTTTGAAGCTGATCGATGAGATCGGCGGCGAGCCGGAAGCCATCGCCTGGCTCGAACGCGAGAAGGGCGTGGCGAAGGATCTTGCGGTCCGCGATTGGCGTCGCCGCAGCGAATCATCCGCCTATGGGCTATGGAGTGCCAGCGAGGCGTTTGCACGCGCCGCCGGGTTCGAAACCGTGGCGAGCCTTATCGCGCGTGCGGCCGAGCAACCGATCGGTTTGCGGCTTGACGCGCCCTTGGCGCTCTGGCAGCCTGCAGTCGAAAAATGATGTTGATACAAGCGGTTATATTGGACACATGATTAAATCCGAACTCGTCCAGCGCATCGCCGAGCGCAACACGCACCTCTACCAGCGCGATATTGAAAACATCGTCACGGCGATCCTCGACGAGGTCGTCAAGGCGCTGGCGCGCGGCGACCGGGTCGAGCTGCGCGGCTTCGGAGCCTTCTCCCGCAAGGCTCGCTCCGCGCGCGTCGGCCGCAATCCCCGGACGGGTGACGCCGTCGAGGTCGAGGAAAAGTTCGTTCCGGTCTTCAAGACCGGAAAGGAGCTTCGGCTGCGGCTGAACGGCAAGGCGTAAAGCCTCTCTCTCAGCCCTCGTCCGAGGAGCCGCGAAGCGGCGTCTCGACGGATAGTCCAAAGCGGGCTGAAACATCCTTGGAGACGCTATTCCGCCGAAATAGCTGGTCAGGATGAGGGCTTGCGTTAGAGCAGGATGCGAAAAAGTGGGAACCGGTTTTTCGCATCGATCCTGCTCTAACTCCTTGATAAGAGACGGATTCAGATTTCAGATCGGATCACTTGGTGATCCGATCTGAAATCCGGCTCTAGCCGCTGAAAGGAACTCCGATGAAATCCTTCTTCAAGGCCCTGATCCTGGTTCCGGTTGCGCTGGCGATCGTGCTGTTTTCCGTCGCCAATCGGAAGTCGGTTCCGCTGTCCTTCGACCCGTTCAGTCGCGACGCGCCGGTATTCGCCTTCGACGTGCCGCTCTTTGCAGTCGTTCTGGCGGCGATTGCGGTCGGCATCCTGATCGGCGGCCTCGCCTCCTGGATTGCCCAGGGCAAGCACCGCAAGGCGGCTCGTCGCAACCGACGCGAGGCCGAGACGTTGCGCGGCGAGGCGCAGATGCTGCGCGCCGCCGTGCCCGATTCCGCCTTGCCGGCGCTGACCAGCGGCAGGGGCTGATGCGGCTTTTCGACAATGGCGAGATCGACGCCGCCCTGACCTTTCCCGGCCTGATCGACACGCTCGATGACGCCTTCCGCAGCGATGCGGCCCTGCCGCCGCGCAGCCATCACGACGTCAAGCGCCCCGATGGCGACCCGGCCGTGCTGCTGATCATGCCGGCCTGGAGCGCACCCAGCGCCGAGAAGGCGTATATCGGCACCAAGATCGTCACGGTCTTCTTTGGCAACGGCAAGCGCAACCTGCCCGGCGTCATGGGCGCCTATCTGCTGATGGATGGAAACACCGGCCAGCCCCTGGCGGTGATGGACGGCAACCGCCTGACGCTGTGGCGCACGGCGGCGGCTTCGGCCCTGGCAGCGCGCTACATGGCCAGCCCTGCCGCCAGCCGCATGCTGATGGTCGGGGCCGGCAGCCTCGCGCCCTTCCTGGTCAAGGCGCATCGCGCGGTCAGGCCGCTGACCGATATCGCCATCTGGGCGCGCCGGCCTGAAGCTGCCGTCGCGGTGGTGGAAGAGCTTGCGCGTGACGGCATCGAGGCCCGCGCGGTCACCGATCTCGAGGCCGAGGCGCGCACGGCCGACATCATCTCCTGCGCCACCAATGCAAGCGAGCCGCTGATCCAGGGCAAATGGCTGAAGCGCGACGCGCATCTCGACCTGATCGGCGCCTTCACCATGCAGATGCGCGAGGCCGACGCCGAGGCGCTGAACCGCGCCCGCGTCATCGTCGATTCGAAGAAGGCGATCGATGAGGGCGGCGATGTCGCCGTCGCGATCGCCGAGGGCAGCTACAGCGCCGACAGTATCGCCGGCACGCTGGCCGATCTCTGCCATGGCCGCATCGCAGGCGCGGCGGAGGGCGGCGAGATCACGCTGTTCAAATCGGTCGGCGTCTCCTTGGAGGATCTGGCTGCCGCAGTGGCCGTCTGGGAAGCCTCTGCGCCAGCCTGATCCTACCAGTGTCCAAAGCCTGATTTGTCAGCGGAGCGGCGCCCGTCAGACCCGTACGGGCACGCCGCCGATCGCGCCGAGCAGCCACAAGATCACGGCGATGACCAGCACGAGGCCAAGCACGCCGCCGAGGCCGGTCGTGCCATAGCTGCGATGGCCGTAATAGCCGCCGCCGCCGAGCAGCAGCACGAGCACCAGGATGATGACGAGGGTGGACATGGGGCGTTCCTTCTCCAGGAGGACCGCCGGCTTGCACCGGCGGGATATGGCAGGAGAACGTCAGCCTCGCCCCGCAAGTTCCGTGAACGGCGCGCCTATTCCGCCTTGATCCCGACCTCCTTGATCAGGTCACCCCATTTCTTCTGCTCGGACTGCACGAAGGCCGCGAGCTCCGCCGGGGTGTTGCCGACGGGTTCGGCCGCCAGCAGATCCATCTTGGCGCGGACGCCCGCATCCGCGATCGCGGCCTTGGTGTCGGACTGGACCCTGTCGATGATCGCCTTGGGCGTCTTCGCCGGAGCAAACAGCGCAAACCAGGACGAGACATCGAAGCCGGGCACGACCTCGGCAATCGGCGCGAATTCCTGGGCGGTCGGAGAGCGTGTCGCGGTGGTGACGCCGAAGCCGCGGATCGAGCCGGCCCGCGCCTGCGGCAGGGCCGAGGTGATGTTGTCGAACATCAAATCGACGCGCCCGCCGATCAGATCCTGGATCGCCTGGGACGAGCCGCGATAGGGCACATGCACCATCTTGGTGCCGGTCAGCTTCTGGAACAATTCGCCGGCGAGGTGGATCGAGGTGCCGACGCCCGAGGAGGCATAGCTCAGCTTGCCGGGATTGGCTTTGGCGTAGGCGACGAGCTCGGCGGTGTCCTTGACCGGCAGCTCCTTGCTGACCACGAGCAGGTTCGGCACCATCGCGACCATGGTGATGGGGCTGAGGTCCTTGATCGGGTCGTAATTGACCTTGGCGTAGAGATAGGGGTTCGCGACGAGCCCGACCGAGCCGATCAGCAGCGTGTCGCCGTTGGGCTCGGACCGCGTCGCCGCATCGACGCCGATATTGCCGCCCGCGCCCGGCCGGTTCTCGACGACGAGATTCGTGCTCCAGGCATGGCCGAGCTTGTCGGCGACGAGCCGGCCCAGAATATCGGTCGCCCCGCCGGGCGGGAACGGTACGATGAGCTTGATCGTGCGGCCCTGCGGCCAGGGGGCCTGAGCGAAAGCGGCTTGCGGCAAAGCGAAGCCCGCGCTGAGCGCAGCAAGCATGGTGCGACGGTCGATCATCGGCTTCGTCATGACGTCGTCTTTCCTCCGGATCGCGTCCATCATAGCGAGCGTCGAGGCCCGGATGTCGCCAAGGCGGAAGCTGACGTTTTCGCTTCGTGTTGTCCAGCATCCGGGCTGAGGCCCGAGTCACGAGACGGCACGGCAACGCAATCGTAACGTGTGGCGGCCGACGTTGGACAATGCCTCTCCTTCGTCTCCTGATCCTTGTCCTCGCGATCTGCACTGGCGGTGCCACGAAAGGCTGGGCCGGCGAGGTCCGCTTCATCTACCTGGTGCCCGCCGATCGTCAGGAGAAGCCGGCATACCGCGAGGCAATCGGTTGGGCCGCCCGGCATTTCCAGGCCTGGCTTTCCAGCAAGACCGATGGGTTGACGTTCGAGCTCGCCGACCCGTTGGTACTGACTGTCCGGTCGGACAGGCCCGCCGCCTGGTTCCAGTCGGCTGAACGGCATGCGAACTATCATGCCTTCTATCGCAATGCGTCCGAGGAGCTGTCGCGATTGGGCGTGGCCAAGGCGGGTGACCCCACGGCGCGTTACGTCGTCTATGTCGATGCCGATCACGCCTGCGGCCAGTCGGGGGCGGGCGGCAACGGTCTGGCCATCGTCTCCGCTAACGACTTGCGCGGCCTCGTCGGCGAAGCGATCGTGCCAGCATGCGCGCAGTCCAACGGCGCGGAGATCGCCGGCCGCTGCCGGTGGATCGGGGGCATGGGACACGAATTGCTGCATACACTGGGGCTACGCCATCCTGATCGCTCGCCTGCATGTCAAACCGGGCAATGCCGGTCGAGAGCCCTGATGCTCCACGGTTATATCTCCTATCCGGAGGCAACGCTGCTCGAAGAAGAGCTGTTGTTCCTGCGCGGGTCTCCTTTCATCGGTCCCAACAGACTGGCCTCGCCGGCAAGCTGTGCCCGATGACATCGCACAGTGCGGCTATCGCCGGGCTTGCACCGACTCGCCAGAGCGGCGATTCTGCCGCCATGCGCATCGTGAATCACCCAATCGCCGCCATCATCGTCCTGCTCGCGGGCATTGTCGTCCCTGCGCTCGCCCATGCGCAGGATACGGCCGATGAGGAGGCACGGCGCCGCGCCGCCAATATCGCAGCCTTTCCCGATGCGGCGCGCGCGCTCTTCGGCCAGAAGACCGCGCCGGCGGATATGCGCGCGCGTGCCATCGGCTCCTATGCGCGCGGCTGCCTGGCGGGCGCGATGGCCTTACCGGTCGATGGGCCGAGCTGGCAGGTGATGCGGCTCAACCGCAACCGCAACTGGGGCCATCCGGTCCTGATCGACTATCTCGAAAAACTTGCCCACGACGTGCCCCGGATCAATGGCTGGCCGGGAATCCTGGTCGGCGACATCTCGCAGCCGCGCGGTGGGCCGATGCTGACCGGCCATGCCTCGCACCAGATCGGCCTCGATGCCGATCTCTGGCTGACGCCGATGCCCAGGGAGCGGCTCGACCGCAACGAGCGCGAGAACATGCCGGCCGTCAACATGGCTCGCGCCGACTGGCGCGACATCGATCCGAAGAACTGGACGCCGGCGCAGACCAAGCTGATCAAGACCGTCGCCAATGAGCCGCGCGTCGAGCGCATCTTCGTCAACCCGGCACTGAAAGTGGCGCTGTGCCGCGAGGCCGGGAGCGACCGCGCCTGGCTTAACAAGGTCAGGCCGATGTGGGGCCACAACTACCATTTCCATGTCCGGATGGTCTGCCCGGCGGGAATGGAGGGGTGCCAGGGCCAGGAGCCGCCCAATTTCGGCGATGGCTGCGGCGAGGAGCTTTCCGGCTGGATCGAGCGCCAGCGCACCGCCTTCTTCGCGCCGAAGAAGCCGCGCACCGGCCCGGCGCCGAAGCCCAAGCCGCCAATGTCGCTCGATGCGCTGCCGGCCGAGTGCCGGCAGGTGCTGGTGTCGCGCTGACCGATCTCTACCGTCATTGCGAGCGCAGCGAAGCAATCCAGAGGGTCTCGCTCGACGTCCCCCTGGATTGCTTCGCTGCGCTCGCAATGACGTGGCGCGGTTAATTCGAGGCCTAGTTCCAGCTACCGGCGCTGTGTCCGCCCCGAACTATAGGCGAACGGATCGTTCTGCGGCGTGATCACGGGCTTGGCCTGCTCCATGCCTTCCTGGTCGAGCACGCCGGTGCCCTCGTCGTCGCCGACGATCACCTCTTCCGTCGGCGGCACCGAACCCGGCAAGGTCAGCGGGCCGCGCTGTTCGCTCGGCAGCGGCTGCGGCCGGTAGCGCGACTGGTTGAGCGGCTCGCTCGCGGGCTCCTCGATGAAACGCCGCTGCGCGTCGAGGCCCTGGCCGCTGCGGTTCGTCGCCACGGGATAGCCGCTCTGCACCGAGCCCGGCGGCCGCAATCCGTCGCCCGGCTGGCGCAGCATCGGACCGCCGGCGATGAGCGCCCCGATCTCGTCGCGCCGCTCGCGCGGCTGCTCGGCCGAGCGGAACGGTCGCGCCGGATCCGGCGGCGGCAGATTGTAGTTCGGGGTGTATTTGATGACCGGATTGCAGATGTGCCGACCCTTGGCGTGCCGGGCCAGGTCGATATGGATATGGTCGTAGTGGAACACGTTCGAGCCTGGCCCGAGAACGGTCGAGAAGTTCTCGCAGGCCCCGACGAACACCTCGCGCAGGAAGTTCTGCTCCTCCGGCGAGCCGCGCCAGCCGTCCTTGACCGTGATGTTGCGCCCGTCATTGAGCCGGAAGGAGAACACGTCCAGCGCATTGCCATAGGCGTGTTCGGAGGTGCGGCTGGTGCCGGTGCCGTTGTTCATGGCGCGGCAGGAATAGGAGCCGGCGCGCATCTCGATGACCTGCGCGCCGAGAACGTTCTGGGCGGCCGGCTGCACGACTTCGGCGAGCCATTTATCGGTGGTCGCGACGACGGGGCAGGCGAGCGTGGCCGAACTCGTCAGCCCGATGCCGCCATTGGCGAAGGCGGCGACCTTCAGCGGCTTTTCCATGCCGCAAGTGCCGGGACCGTCGATCGGCTTGCTGCGCAGGCTGACATAGGAGGAGAGCTGCACCTGGCGCGAGGCCAGGCACTCCGCTTCGGCCTGGTCGCGCCAGGCCGCACGCTGCGGCTTCTGGAATTTTCCGCAGCCGGCAAGGCCGGCGCCGATCACGCCAAGAGCGATGAGGGTGAGGTGAACGCGTCGCATGACCGATCAAATGCGACCCGTTTGGTGAACGGTTTCTCAACCGCCTGAGCCCGCCGCGCAACAGCTGGATTAACTTTGGCGCTGCGGTTAACAGGGGCTTAAGGCGCTGCCGAAGCCTCTCCCAAGGTCATGCGACGCCTCGATTGGCCCTTGGGCGAGGGGAGAGCGCAGGCTATGGCGAGGCCGATGAGCCGTGAGATCACCGCAGTCGGTCATGTCCGAAAGCGGGCTGGTGCGGCTGGCACGCCGCATGCGAGACAGCATGGAGTGTCCGGAGATCGTCAGCCATGACAGGCAAGGCCCGTTTCATCTTTCCCGTGCTCATGGCCGGCGTCATGGCCTTCCTGATGACGGCGCTGGTGACCTATCTCAATCTCGGCTTCCCGTCGGATTTCGTGGCGCATTGGCTGCACGCCTTCGTCATCGCCTGGCCCTGCGCGGCCGGCGCCGCCTTCCTTGCGATTCCGCTCGCACGGCGAGGGACAGCCCTCATCGTCAAGGTCATTGGAGAATAGCATGCAGAGCTTGCGCGACATCCTGCGCCGGATTGCGGCGGGCGAGATCACGGCAACTGATGCACTGGCGCTGAGCGCGGCGCGGATCGCCGAATCCGAGCCGTCCATCCAGGCCTTCGCCAGCCGCCCGGCCGAGCTTGTCGCGGGGGCGGGTCCCTTTGCCGGCATCGCCTGCGGGGTCAAGGACATCATCGACACAGCCGGTCTGCCGACGCAGATGGGCTCGGTGATCTATGAGGGCTGGCGGCCGCGCTCCGACGCAGCCGTCGTGATGATGCTGAAGGCCACTGGTGCGACCGTCGCCGGCAAGACCCACACCACGGCCTTCGCCGCCAGCGATCCGGCGCCGACCCGCAATCCCCATGACCTCAACGCGAGCCCCGGCGGGTCCTCGGCGGGTTCGGCCGCGGGGGTGGCGGCCGGCATGGTCCCGCTCGCCATCGGCACGCAGACCGGCGGCTCGGTGATCCGGCCGAGCGCCTATTGCGGCGTGGCCGGGATCAAGCCGTCCTATGCGCTGCTGCCGACTGTCGGGGTGAAGCCGTTCTCCTGGTCGCTCGATACGCTGGGTCTGATGGCGGCAAGCGCCGATGATCTCGGCCTGGCGCTCGCCACGATTACGGGCCGACCGGAGCTTGACGCCGCCGCGGCGGCGCTGAAGGGCCTGCGCATCGGCGTGACCCGGCAGGATTTCGCCGGCGCGCCCGAGCAGGCTGCTGAGGCGGCGTTGCAACGCTTCTGCGAGATTGCGACCGAGGCCGGGGCGCAGCTCGTCGAGCTCGAAAGCCCGCAGGCCTTGTCGGAAGCCTTTCATGCCCATGTGCCGCTGCAGGGCTTTGAGGCGACGCAGGCTTTGGCCTGGGAATATGCCGAGCATCGCGAGCAGATCGCGCCGAAGCTGCGCGCCTATCTCGACGGCGCCCGCAGCATCACGCCGACGCAATATGACGAGGCGCGCCGGATCTCGCGGCGTGGCCGCGACGCGGCCCGCGCCTTCTTCGGTCAGGTCGATGTCGTGGTGAGCTATGCCGCCCCCGGCGAGGCGCCCGACACGCTGGCCTCGACGGGCGATGCCCGCTTCAACCGGCTCTGGACCCTGCTGGGCGTGCCATGCCTGACGATCCCGGTGATGCGCGGCCCGCGCGGTCTGCCGGTCGGGATTCAGGTCATAGCTGGATTTGGCGCCGATGATCGTGTCATCGCGGCGGCGAAGGCGCTGGAAACGCGTGTTGAACCAATCCGCTAACCGAAACTGTCCCCAAAACAATTCAATGCTTTAATCAAATTTTAGCCATACTCTTGGCTGCGCCCTCGTCTCGTCACCTTGCTGCCCCCTTGCAGCCTTCGCCAGTTCTGCTAGCCTCGCGACAGGTCAATGACACAGGAGGATGTGATGAGCCTCACGCTACGTCTCGACCGTTTGGTCATGGGTGCGGCCTTCATTTTCATGATGGCAATCGTGCTGGGAGCGTTCTGACAGACGTCAGTCTCGAGTCGAATGGACCACAAGAGCCTTTGACGAGCGCCGCCGGGGACACTCCTGGCGGCGCTTTCGTTTTGGGGCTTTGATTATGCATCGACTTGTCCCGAAAACCGGTTCCCACTTTTCGGGCCGATACTCTAGCTGCTTGTTTTATCGCATTTTCTTCACGCGAACCGGTGTCCACTTCGCTCGAAAATGCTCTAGCTTTCCGGGCAGGGGTTCTCGGTGACCTCCCAGGACATCATGTTGATGACCCGGCCACAGGCCGCCAATCGCCGTCCTTGCGTCGTCCTGATGCAGGCGATGGCGCCTTCGGCGATCTTGCGGCCCTCGCTCCAGCAGTAGCAGAGCGGCTCGGGCGACTGCGCCAGGCGCGGCGGATCGAACGGGATGGCGCGGTCTTCGGCCCGGGCCGGCGCGCCGAGCAAGAGCAACAGAGCCAAAGCCATAAACCAAGGCTGCGGCGACCAACACGGCAGCGCCGGAACCAGTCTCGATGAGATCCTGCGCATGGCTCGATCCCTCTCGCTGCCGGCTGGGCCGGTCAAGCAGGCGGAAACTAGCACGACTCCCGATGGCTCTCAAATCTTTTGCCGGAGCGATCTACGACTTTAGTCGTAGATACTTGGCGAGATCGGTCTTGTAACCGCAATGATGGCCGACCATATTGGCTGGAAGAGAGCCCGAGGCGGGCTCCGGGAGGAACCATGTCTTTGATTTCGCTCGCCCGGCGTGGCCGGGCTATCGCTTTTCTCGCTGGTGCGCTGCTGATCGTTCCCGTGGTCGCTGAGGCGCGGCCCGGCGGTGGCAAGAGCTTCGGCAGCCGCGGCTCGCGCACCGAATCAGCGCCTTCGCGCACGGATACGGCTCCCAACGGGGCGCAGCCCTTCCAGCGCAGCGCGACGCCGTCGCCTGCCGCTCCGATGGCGGGCGCTGCCGGCGGAGCTGCCGCCGCCCAGGCGGCCCGGCCTTCGATGGCGCGCAACCTGATGATGGGCCTCGGCGCCGGCCTGCTCGGTGCGGGCCTGTTCGGCATGCTGTCGGGCTCGGGCTTCTTCAGCGGCCTGGCCTCGCTTGCCGGCGTCTTCGGCTTCCTGATGCAGATCGCGTTGATCGGCGGCCTGATCTGGCTGGCGCTGCGCTTCTTCCGTCGCCGGTCCGAGCCGCAGCTGGCCGGCGCCGGCGCGCCGCTGCCGCGCGAGGCTTACCAGCCGCAGGCCCAGAACCAGGCTGCCCGCATGGGCATGATGGGCGGCGGTTCCGCCGCGCCGCAGACCCAGCCGGTCCAGCTGACGGGCGAGGATTTCAACGCCTTCGAGCGCCTGCTGACGGAGGTCAACGCGGCCTATTCCAATGAGGACGAGCCTGGCCTGCGCCAGCGCGTCACGCCGGAGATGTTCGGCTATTTCGACGAGGATCTCTCGGGCAACGCCAAAAAGGGCCTTGTCGACCGCGTCTCCGAGGTCAAGCTGCTGAAGGGCGACCTCGCGGAAGCCTGGCGCGAGGGCGATGCCGAATACGCCACGGTCGCGATGCGCTTCAGCCTGATCAACGCGCTGTATGAGCGCGCCAGCGGCAAGGTCGTCGATGGCAACGCCACCGTTCCCCAGGAGGTCACCGAACACTGGACCTTCCTGCGCGAGCGCGGCGGCGCCTGGAAGCTCTCGGGGATCCAGGCCGCGGCCTGAGCCGCAGCCTGATCCAGCAATGCTGAATGATAGGACGGCCGGGGCAACCCGGCCGTTTTTCGTCTGGCCCGGGTTTTGGGTGTCGCGCCTGTCCGATTCGTCCTATAGGCGGGCGGATAGGCCAACCTGCTTTCCGGAGTTCTCCTCATGAGCGACATGCGTCTTGTCGTCGTCGGCGCCGCCGGGCGCATGGGCCGGATGCTGATCAAAGCGATCCATGAGACGCCGGGCTGCGTCCTGTCGGCTGCGGTCGAGCGGCCGGGTTCTGGTGTGGTCGGGCAGGATGCCGGCGTGCTCGCCGGCTTGCCGGCCTGCGGCGTCGATGTAACCGACGAGGCCCTGCCGGCCTTCGTCGAGGCCGAGGGCGTGCTCGATTTCACGACGCCTGAATCGACGGTCTCTTTCGCCGCTCTCGCCGCGCAGGCGCGCATCGCCCATATCGTCGGCACCACCGGGCTGGAGCCGCAGCATCTGGCGCAACTGGAGGCCGCCGCCCGCCATGCTGCCATCATCCGCTCCGGCAATATGAGCCTCGGTGTCAATCTGCTGGCCGGCCTCGTGCGCAAGGTCGCGGCCACGCTCGGCACGGATTGGGACATCGAGATCGTCGAGATGCACCACCGCATGAAGGTCGATGCGCCCTCGGGCACGGCCGTGATGCTGGGCGAGGCGGCGGCAGAGGGCCGGGCGGTCGATCTGACCGAGACCCGCGTCGCCGTGCGCGACGGCCACACCGGCGCGCGCCAGCCCGGCACGATCGGTTTCGCGGCGCTGCGCGGCGGCACCGTTGTCGGCGACCACAAGGTGATCTTCGCGGGGACCGGAGAGCGGCTGGAGCTCTCCCATGTCGCGGAGGATCGCAGTCTCTTCGCACAAGGGGCGGTCAAGGCCGCGCTCTGGGGCAGGGGCCGCAAGCCCGGGCTCTATTCCATGGCCGATGTGCTCGGGCTCGACAGTCTCTGAGCGTCCGGGAATGACGCAACTGGGCATGACGCGCCTCGCGATCGCGCCCGGCGTAGTTCATTGGCCGGGCTATCTCCCAGCCAAGGCGCAGGCCGTGCTCGTCGCCGATCTGCGCGAGGTGGCGCGGCAGGCGCCCTTCTTCTCCCCGCGCATGCCCAGGACCGGAAAACCCTTCTCGGTACGGATGACCAATTGCGGCTCGCTCGGCTGGGTCTCCGACGAGCGCGGCTATCGCTACCAGCCGCTCCACCCCGAGACGGGCCTGGCCTGGCCGCCGATGCCGGCGCTGCTGACGCAGGCCTGGCGGGAGCTTGCGGATTATCTGCATCCGCCCGAGGCCTGCCTGGTCAATTTCTATGAGGCGAGCGCCAAGATGGGCCTGCACCAGGACCGCGACGAGCAGGATTTCGAGGCGCCGGTGCTGTCATTGTCGCTCGGCGACACCGCCATGTTCCGCATCGGCGGCACGCAGCGGGGCGGCAAGACGGTGTCGCTGAAGCTCGCCTCGGGCGATGCCTTGCTGTTCGGCGGGGAGGCCAGGCTCGCCTATCACGGCATCGACCGCATCCTGGCGGGCTCGTCGAGCCTGCTGCCGCAAGGCGGGCGGATCAACCTGACATTGCGGCGCGTGACCAAGCCGCAGTGATGTCGTCAGGACGATCCCGAGCCCGGCAGGTTGGGGAATGACCAGCCGAACAGGATCGACCCGGCCCGCAGGCCGAAGGTGGTCACGATGCCGACGAGCATGACGATGATCGGTTCGATCACCAGGCTCGACAGAAGTGCGGTCATCGCTGCCCCTGCGGCTGCGGCCGTGACGTAGAAATCGCGGCTCCACAGCACCATGGGTCGGTCGCCGGCCAGGATGTCGCGCAGGATGCCGCCGAAGGAGGCGGTCATCGCTCCCAGTGCGATCGCCGACAAAGGCGAGACTCCGACATCGAGCGCCTTCAGCGTGCCGGCAACGGCGAAGAGCGCAAGCCCGGCCGAGTCGGCCCAGATCAGCAGGCGCTTGCCGGCCCAGCCATCAAGCATGCCGGGTTTCAGATAAGCGATGGCCCAGGCGCCAAGCGCGACGCCCGAGCAGACCAGGACATCGCTGGGGTCGCGCACCCAGAAGACGAGGCGCCCGAGCAGGAGATCGCGCAGCGTGCCGCCGCCGACGCCGGTCACCGTCGCGAGCAGGATGAAGCCGAACGGATCCATGCCCTTGCGGGTCGCGACCAGCGCGCCAGTCAATGCAAAGACGGCGACGCCGGCGGCTTCGAGCACGTCTCAGTGGCCGGACGGAGTGCTGCCGGAGGTGTCCGGGGTCGAGGGTTCCTGCGGCTTGGGGGCGCCGGCCGAGACGCCGACCAGGGCGGGCCGCAACACGCGCTCGCCGATCTTGTAGCCCGACTGCACGACCTTGGAGACCATGCCCTTGGGTGTTTCGGCATCGGGCGCCTCGAACATCGCCTGATGCAGGTTGGGGTCGAACTTCTCGCCCTGCGGATCGATCTTGCGCACGCCGTGGCGCTCCAGCGTCTTCAGCAGATCGCGCTCGGTCAGCTCGACGCCTTCGATCAGCGCCGCCAGCGCCGCTTCGGCTCCGCTGCGCGCGGCTTCGGGCACGCTTTCCAGCGCCCGGCGCAGATTGTCGGCCGAGGCCAGCATATCGCGGGCGAAGCTCGTCACCGCATAGGCCTTGGCATCGGAGATTTCACGCTCGGTGCGCCGGCGCAGATTTTCCATGTCGGCCAGCGTGCGCAGCAGCTTGTCTTTGAAGTCGTCGCGCTCGGATGCCAGTCGGGCGAAATCGGCCTCGGCGTTGGAGGCGGCTTCATTGGCCAGTTCCTCGTTGGTCGCGGTGTCGATCTCGGGCTCTTCTTTCGCAGGCTTCTGCGTCATGGCGTCATCCAATTCCAAATAGATCGTAATTCCAGGCGGATCGGGGGCCGGCGCACGCGAAGGGCGCAACGGCGTTCCGGGCCGATATCGGGCTTGTCGCCTGCGAAATCAAGCGCGCACGGGTGCCTTGGCCTTGGCCGCAGCCGGCTTGTCGTGATCGAAGGCGAAGACGTCGAGTAGCGCTCTGCGGATGGCGAGCTGGCGCGCGGTCGAGACGATCTTCGCCGTCGTCAGGTCGGTGACATAGAACACGTCGACCGCCTTCTCGCCGAAAGTGGCGATATGGGCCGAGGCGATGTTGAGGTTGAGCTTCCCGATCGCGGTGGTCAAATCGTAGAGCAGGCCGGGCCGGTCGAGCCCCGAGACCTCGAGTACCGTGTGGCGGGCCGAGAGCACATTGTCGATGATGACCTCGGGCGCGAGCTGGAAGGTCTGGCCGCGCGGCGGCGGGGCGCGGCGCTGCGCCACCAGATCCGCGATCCTGATCTCGCCCTTCAGCGCACGCTCGATCGCAGCGGCGATCCGCTCGGCCCGGCGCAGTTCGTCGTCGTCCCGGTCGAAGGCGCGCGAGACCGAGATCGTGTCGAGCACGAGCCCATCGGTGGTGGTGAAGATCTGCGCATCGGCGATGTTGCCGCCGGCCGCTGCGCAGGCTCCGGTGACGATCGCCAGCAGGCGCGGATGGTCGGGCGCCAGGATGGTGAGCTCGGTGATGCCGCGGAACTGGTCGGTCTCGACGGCGGTCGCCGTGGTGCGGCCCTCGTTCTCGGCCTGCCGCAGGAAGCGGGCGTGCTTCTCCTGGCGGGCGAGGTCGGTCTTGATCCAGTAGGGCGGATAATGGCGGGCGAGATAGGCGTTCCGCTCGGTCTCAGGCCAATCGGCGAGTTGTTCCTTCAGCGCATCCTGCTTCTTCTCGACGCGGGCCTTGCGCTCGATCACGGAATAGCCGCCGGCGAGCACGATCTCGGTCTCATAATAGAGCGTGCGCAGAAGCTGGCCCTTCCAGCCGTTCCAGACGCCGGGGCCGACCGCCTTGATGTCGGCGACAGTGAGGATGAGCAAGAGCTTCAATCGCTCCAGCGTCTGCACGGTCGCGGCAAAGGTCTCGATCGTCTTGGGGTCGCCGAGGTCGCGGCTCTGGGCGACGGTCGACATGTCGAGATGATGCTCGACCAGCCAGGCGACCGTCTCGGTCTGCGCCTCGCTCAGACCCAGCCGGGGGCAGAGCTTGCGGGCGATCTTGGCACCGGCGATCGAGTGGTCCTCGAGCCGGCCCTTGGCGATGTCGTGCAGGAACAGCGCGACATAGAGCGCCCGGCGGTTGGCGACCGTCGGCATGATCTCGTTGGCGAGCGGATGCTCGATTTCGAGAACGCCGGCATCGATTTCCGCCAGGACGCCGATCGAGCGGATCAGGTGCTCGTCGACAGTATAGTGGTGATACATGTTGAACTGCATCATCGCGACGACGCGGCCAAAATCCGGGATGAAGCGTCCCAGCAGCCCCGACTCGTTCATCCGCCGCAGCACCGGCTCCGGCGAGCGCCGCCCGGTCAGGATCTCCAGGAAGATGCGGTTGGCTTCGGGATCGTGGCGCAATTGCGCCGTGACCAGGCGCAGCGACTGCGTCACCAGCCGGCTGGTGTCGGGGTGGATGGCGATGTCGTCGCGGCTGGCGATCTCGTAGAGCCGCAGCAGGTTGACCGGATCGCGCCGGAAGGCGTTGTCGTCGATCACGTTGAGGCGCTGGCTCTTCAGCGTGAAATCGGGATGGCCGAGTGCGCGCACGCGTTTGCGTTTGGCGAAGGAGCCAAGCAGGCGCGAGAGCGAGGCGCGCGGCTTCTGCTGGCGCGCCTCCAGCGCCGCACAAACGATGGCGGTCAGATCGCCGACATCCTTGGCGACGAGGAAATAGGCCTTCATAAAGCGTTCGACCGGCGCCTGGCCGCTGCGCCCGGCATAGCCGATCGCGGCGGCGACCTGGCGCTGGAGGTCGAAGGACAGGCGCTCCTCGGCCCGGCCGGTGATAAAATGCATCCAGCAGCGCACGCGCCAGAGAAACTCCTCCGAACGCTGGAACATCACAAGTTCCTTGCGTTCGAACAGGCCGGCTGCGACCAGTTCGCTGACATCATCGACGCGATAGGCGTATTTCGCGATCCAGAACAGGGTGTTGAGGTCGCGCAGGCCGCCCTTGCCGTCCTTGACGTTGGGCTCGACCAGATAGCGTGAGGTGCCGGCACGGCGCACCCGGGTCTCCCGCTCGGCGAGCTTGGCCTCGGTGAAGGCGGGCGCCGTGCCCTCTATCACCTCGGCCCCGAAGCGGCGCACCATCTCGTCGAAGAGCGACCTGTCGCCGATGAGGAAACGCGCTTCGAGCAGCGCGGTCCGGATCGTCATGTCGGCGCGCGCCTCGCGCATGCAGTCGTCGATCGAGCGCACGGAGTGGCCGACCTTCAGCTTCAGGTCCCAGAGCGGGTAGAGCATCGCCTCGACCACGCTCTCGCCCCAGGCGGTCTGCTTGTGCGGGAACAGGAACAGCAGGTCGACATCGGAGCCCGGCGCGAGCGTGCCGCGGCCATAGCCGCCGACCGCGACGACGGCGATGCGCTCGGATTGCGACGGGTTGACCGCCTGATAGAAATGCTCGCTCGCCGCGATATGCAGGCAGGCGACGATCCCGTCCATCGTCGCGGAGATGCGCTCGGCGCAGGCGAGGCCGTTGCGCGGGCCGGCGAGCAGATCCTTGGCCGAGGCATGGCCTTCCTCGAGCACGCCGCGCAGATGCGTCACCAGCGCCTGGCGCATCTCGGCGGTGGAGGGTTTGCCCAATCGGGCGATGAGGTTCGCGACGGCCTGGGCGGGATTCTCCAGCACCTCGGCGAGCGCGAGGCGCGGCTGATCGGCGACGGACGACACGGCGGCTCACCCTCGATTCCGGGCCATGCGGCCTCGGCCCATTGCGCTCGTTAACATGCTGACGGGATTCGCAAAGCAGATAAATTACACATCATTTTTATGTGTAATTGATAATTCAACATTACCGAATGTCGTGTTTGACAAACAGAACGAGCGGACCTAAAAGACGGATACGCGCCGATTTGAGCCAGCAGCTTGCGGGCGCGAAATAAGTGCAGCTAAAGCGTCGGGGCCAAGGGCAGGCTTGCGAGTCTGTCCCGATCCCTGCGCGTCATCGCAACAAGGGATCGATCATGAGCCTCATCACACGCCGCCTCGCCATCGCCGGTTTCGCCGCTGCTTCGCTTGCTCTGGGCGCAGCAGCCGCCTTTGCGCAGGCCCCCAAGGAAATCCGCATCGACTACGCGACCTACAACCCCGTCAGCCTCGTGCTGAAGGAGCGTGGCATCCTCGAAAAGGCGCTCGCCCCCGAGGGCATCGCCGTGCGCTGGGTCCAGTCGGCCGGCTCCAACAAGGCGCTCGAATTCCTTAATGCCGGTTCGCTCGATTTCGGCTCGACCGCGGGTGCTGCCGCCCTGATAGGCAAGATCAACGGCAACCCGATCAAGTCGATCTATGTCTATTCGCGGCCGGAATGGACGGCCCTGGTCACCGGCGCCAAGAGCGAGATCACCGCGGTCGCCGACCTCAAGGGCAAGCGCGTCGCCGTGACGCGCGGCACCGATCCGCATATCTTCCTGGTCAGGGCGCTGGCTGAGGCCAAATTGACCGAGAAGGACGTCAAGCTCGTCCTGCTGCAGCATGCCGATGGCCGCCTCGCCTTGGAGCGCGGCGATGTCGACGCCTGGGCCGGGCTTGACCCGCTGATGGCGGCCGCCGAGGTCGAGAGCGGCGCAAAACTCTTCCACCGCAAGGCGCAGGACAATACCTGGGGCATCCTCAACGTCCGCGAGGCCTTCGCCAGCGAAAACCCGGCCCTCGTGCGCAAGGTCATCGCCGCCTATGAGGAGGCCAGGGCCTATGCGCTTGCCAACCCAGCCGAGCTGAAGAAGACGCTGGTCGACTACACCAAGCTCTCGGATGCCGTGATCGAGCGCCAGCTCACCCGCACCGAGCTGACGCATTCCAGCATCGGCCAGGCGCAGGCCGATACGATCATCGCCGCCGGCCTCGCCCTGAAGGAAGCCGGCGTGCTGCCTGCGACGGCCGATATCAAGGCGGTCGTCGACGATCTGCTCGATCGGCGCTTCGCCGCGACGAACTGAGGCGGTCGAGGCGCGATGAGCACGCTGGAGATCGCGGCTGGGACCGAGGCGAAAACTCCGGGTTCGCCAGGCGCCAGATCTCGTCGCCCCAGCTCTCGTCGCCTCGGTCTCGCCGGCTGGCTGCTGCCGATCGCGCTCGCCGCGCTCTGGGAGCTCCTGGTCCGGGCCGGCATCGCCAATGGCCGGCTGATGCCGCCGCCCAGCGTGGTTGGGCGGACGCTCTGGGGCCTGGCGGTCTCGGGCGAGCTCCTGACCCATGTTACGGCGACGCTCTGGCGCGTCGGCGCCGGCTTCGGCCTGGGCGCGGGCGTCGGCACGGTGCTGGGCGCATTGACGGGCGCGCTGCCTGTCGCACGCGGCCTGCTCGACCCGACGCTTCAGGCGCTGCGCGCGATCCCCTCGATCGCCTGGGTGCCGCTCTTCATCCTGTGGTTCGGCATCTTCGAGGCGTCCAAGGTCGCGCTGATCGCGGTCGGCGTGTTCTTCCCGGTCTATCTCGGGGTGGCGGCCGCGATCCAGGGCATCGATCGCCGGATCGTCGAGGTCGGTCGCGTCTTCCGGCTCGGTCGGCTCGCCATGGTCCGGCGTGTCCTGCTGCCGGCGATCCTGCCGGCCTGGTTCACGGCGCTGCGCTCAGGGCTGGGCCTCGGCTTCATGTTCGTGGTCGCCGCCGAGATCATGGGCGCGAGCGAGGGCCTCGGCTACCTGCTCGTGGACGGCCAGCAGCTCGGCCGCCCCGACACCATCATCGCGGCCATCATCAGCTTCGCCGTGCTCGGCAAGCTGGCCGACGGGCTGCTGCTCGCCATTACGCGGCCTTTCCTCGCCTGGCAGGATCTCGGCCGCGACACGCTCTGAAAGGCATCCCCGATGCTGAGCTTCGAGACCCTCTCGAAAACCTATGCCGATGGCACACACGCCTTGTCGGCGATCACCGCCAGCGTGGCGGCGGGCGAGATCCTCGCCCTCGTCGGTGGCTCTGGCTGCGGCAAGACCACCTTGCTGCGCTTGATCGCGGGCCTCGACCGGCCGAGCGCCGGGCGCATCCTGCTCGATGGCGAGGCGATCCTGGAGCCGCGCGCCGATGTCGGCGTGATCTTCCAGGAGCCGCGATTGTTCCCCTGGCTCAGCGTCACCGACAATGTCGCCTTCGGGCTTTCGCATCTCTCCGCCTTCGAGCGCGAAGGGCTGGTGACCAATGCGCTCGTCCGCGTCGGGCTCGCCGGCCATGAGAAACGCTGGCCGCGCGAGCTTTCCGGCGGCCAGCAGCAGCGCGTCGCCATCGCGCGGGCGCTGATCACCCGGCCGAAGCTGCTGCTGATGGACGAGCCGTTCTCGGCGCTCGATGCGACGACGCGGGCGAGCCTGCACGGCCATCTGCTGGCGCTCTGGGAGGAAAGCCGGCCGACCGTGGTGATGGTGACGCATGATGTCGAGGAGGCGGTGACGCTGGCCGACCGCATCATCGTGATGCAGCCCAAGCCCGGCCGCATCTTCGACGAGCTCGACAATCCGCTGGCCCGCCCGCGCGACCGGCTCTCGCCCATCTTCGAGGCGAGCAAGCGCGAGGTTTTGCGCACGCTCGACCGTTCGCTGAGGGACGAGGAGCCGCAGCAGCACAAGACCGCCGAGACAGCGGGGATGTGGTGGTAGGATGCCGCCCAGTCTTGCGACAGCCGCTCTGGCCTGATCCGGTCGGCAGCACTATCTGCGACGGGCATCGTCGCTTGTCCCAAGAAGCGATGTTTATCTTGAGAAGGTTGAAACCATGGACGTCACAGCCCTGCGCGCCCTCCAGGCCCCGCTCAAGGACCAGTATCGCGAGACGCCCGATGCGGCCGTCATCACGCTGAAGGCGCGGGGCGAGCTCGACGACCAGCATATCGCCTGCAAGGTCGAGACCGGCCGCGCCATTGCGCTTGCCGGCCTGCACCCGGCGACGGGTGGCTCGGGGGCCGAGCTCTGCTCCGGCGACATGCTGCTCGAGGCGCTCGTTGCCTGCGCCGGCGTGACGCTGAAGGCGGTCGCGACCGCGCTCGAGATCGAGTTGAAGAAGGGCACCGTCCGGGCCGAGGGCGATCTCGATTTCCGCGGCACGCTCGGCGTCGCCAAGGACGCCCCCGTCGGCTTCAAGGCGATCCGCCTCTCCTTCGATGTCGAGACCGACGCCCCGCAGGAGAAGCTCGACACGCTGCTGAAGCTGACCGAGCGCTATTGCGTGGTGTTCCAGACGCTGAACGTGAAGCCGGAGCTCTCGGCGGCGCTGAACCGCGCCTGAGGTTAGCCAGGATCTGTCGGCGCGCTCCGGCTTCTGCAGCGTTCGCTCAGCGGATCGTCATCCGGGGCGGGCGAGATGGCGGCAGCGGGGTAGGCCTTCGCAGACTATCAAGGCGTCCGCATCTCTCGATCACGTCGCATTCAGACGGTTTCGCCCGAATGCGACGTGATCGATTCTAAAAATTTGAGAGCATTGCTCCAGCGAAAAACCGGGGCCCACTTTTTCGGGCAATGCTCTAACGGAAGGACGCCCCATGCGTATCGCCACCGCTACCGCCATTCTGCTCGCCCTGGCGGCGCCGGCCAGCGCCCAGCAACCGGGTATTGCCGCTTACGGACCCCGGCTGGAAGGCTTCGACTATGCCTATCCGGTCAAGATCCACGGCTTCACCTCGCAGCACCAGCCGCTTGAAATGGCCTATCTCGACATTCCGGCGAGCGGCCAGGCGAATGGTGAGCCGGTCATGCTCCTGCATGGCAAGAATTTCTGCGCCGGAACCTGGGAGGCGACCATCAAGCTCCTGACGCAGGCCGGCTACCGCGTCGTGGCGCCCGACCAGATCGGCTTCTGCAAATCGTCTAAGCCGGCGGGCTATCAGTTCAGCTTTCAGCAATTGGCAGCCAATACGGCGGGGCTGCTGAAGGAGCTCGGCATCCAGCGCGCCATCATCGTGGGGCATTCAATGGGCGGCATGCTCGCGGCCCGCTATGCGCTGATGTATCCCGGGACGGTCGAGCGCCTCGTGCTGGTCGATCCTCTCGGGCTCGAGGACTGGCAGGCAAAGGGCGTTCCCTATGCCACGCTCGACGCAGCCTTTCAGGGCGAGCTGAAGGCGAGCTTCGAGAGCATCAAGGCCTATCAGCAGCGCTTCTATTACAACGGCAACTGGAAGCCCGAATACGACCAATGGGTCGCGATGCTCGCGGGGATGTATGCCGGCGACGGCAAGCAGGCGGTCGCCTGGAACCAGGCGCAGACCTCGGACATGGTCTTCACCCAGCCGGTCGTCCAGGAATTCCCGAATATTCAGGTGCCGACGACCCTGATGATCGGCGGCAAGGACCGCACCGCTCCGGGAGCCAACCGCGCCTCACCCGAGTTGCAGAAGACGCTCGGCCTCTATCAACAGCTTGGACGGGAGGCGGCCAAGTCCATTCCCAATGCGCGGCTCGTCGAATTCCCCGAACTCGGCCACTCCCCGCAGGTCGAGGCGCCCGAGGAGTTCCACAAGGCGCTGCTCCAAGTGCTCAAGTAAGAAGTTGCTCAAGTAAGGGTCAGAGCGCCGGCGAGGCGCCAGGCTCACTCCGCCGCGGCCTTCAGCGCCAGCCCCTTGGCGAAGGGCAGCGCCGGCTCGGCTGTCTTGGCGTCGTCGAACTCAAGCGCGCCGATCCTCTCGCCGCGGCTGGCGATCTTGCCGGCCGAGGTGCGGATACCGGAGACATCCTCCTGGGCCTGGCGGAAATGCTGGTCGAGTTTTTCGGCCCGGTCGCCGAGGCGGCGCACATCGACGAGCAGCTTGCCGACCTCGGACTGGATGACCTGGGCCTCCTCGCGCATGCGGGCGTCGCGCACCAGCGACTGCATCAGCTGGATCGCGAGCGCCAGCAGCGAGGGCGAGACGATCATGATCCGGGCGCGATGCGCCTTCTGGATCACGTCGTCGAAATGCTCGTGCAGATCGGCATAGATCGATTCGGACGGCACGAAGAGCAGGGCCAGGTCCTGGGTCTCGCCCGGCAGGAAGTAACGCTCGGCGATGTCCTTCACATGCACGCCGACATCGTTGCGCACGCGCACGCCTGCGGCCTTCTTCGCCTCGTCGCCGCGCGCCTCGCGCAGCAAGGTGAAGCTTTCCAGCGGGAATTTCGCGTCGATCACCAGGCCGCGCCCGTCACCGGGCAGGGTCACCATGCAGTCGGGCCGCTTGCCGTTGGAGAGCTGGGGCTGGAAGGCGAAGAAGGCGGCGGGCAGCCCGTCGCGGATGATCGCCTCCATGCGGCCCTGGCCATAGGCGCCGCGCGCCTGCTTGTTGGAGAGCACGTCCTTCAGCGTCACCACTTCGGAGGTCAGGTCGGTCAGGTTCTTCTGGGCGGAGTCGATGACGGCGAGCCGCTCCTGCAATTTGCCGAGGCTCTCGGAGGTCTGGCGGACATTCTGCTCCAGCCCGGCGCCGACCTGCTGGCGCAAGCCATCCATCCGCTCGGCGACGAGGCGGGCGAGATCGCCCTGCCGCGTCGAGAGGATCTCGGCCATCGACTGCAGGCGACCTGACAGCTCCGCCTGGTTGCGGTTCATTTCGGCGACCTTGTCGTCCATCTCGCGGGCGCGCTCAGCCGCCATCGCGGCCTCGAGCGCGCGCCGCGAGGCGCCGCGCCAGGACGAGATGACGACCAGCACGAGCAGCAGGAGACTCAAGCCCGCGAAGCCGAGCGCGGCCTCGGCCCAGGTCACGGGGCGGTCGAGCAGGATGAAGGCGATCTCTTTCATCGGAACAGCCTAGCAGATTTAGGGGATAATTTCGAACGAAAGCGGAACAGTTTGACCGCCCGCGCACAAGTGCTTATGTCGCGGCAACCTCGAAAAATTCCGCGCAGAGCCCCCATGGCCATTCGTCCACTCGTTATCCTGCCCGATTCCGTCCTGCGCCAGGTCTCCGCGCCGGTCGATACGATCACTCCCGAGATCAAGACGCTTGCCGCCGACATGCTGGAGACGATGTATGACGCGCCCGGCATCGGGCTCGCCGCGATCCAGATCGGCGTGCCCAAGCGCATCGTGACGATCGATCTCTCGAAGAGCGATGACGAGGAGAAGGTCCCGATGGTCTTCGTCAATCCGGAGGTGATCTGGACCTCCGAGGAGACGAATGTCCATGAGGAGGGCTGTCTCTCGATCCCCGAATATTACGAGGAGGTCGAAAGGCCCGCTGCGATCAAGCTTCGCTATATGGATCTGGACGGAAAGACCCAGGAGATCGCGGCCGAGGGCCTGCTCGCCACCTGCCTGCAGCATGAGGTCGACCATCTCAATGGCGTGCTGTTCATCGATTATCTGTCGCGGCTGAAGCGTGAGCGTGTGACCAAGCGCTTCGCCAAGGTCGCCAAGCGCGAGAGCGCGGCGTGAGTGCGAAGGCGACGGTTGGGGTCATGTTCAGCGTATGAGTTTGCGCGTCATCTTCATGGGCACGCCCGATTTCGCCGTGCCGACCCTGACCGAGATCATCGGGCAAGGCCACGAGGTCGTGTCCTGCTACACCCGCGCCCCGGCGCAGGCAGGCCGGGGGCTCGATCTCAAGCCCTCGCCGGTGCAGCGCGCCGCCGAGCGCTTCGGCATCCCTGTTTTCACGCCCAAGACCCTGAGGTCGGAGGAGGCCGTCGAGACCATCGCCTCGCATCAGGCGGATGTCGCGGTCGTCGTCGCCTATGGCATGATCCTGCCCCAGGCGATCCTCGATCTGCCGGAGCTCGGCTGCCTGAATCTGCACGCCTCGCTGCTGCCGCGCTGGCGCGGCGCGGCCCCGCTTCAGCGCGCCGTCATGGCCGGCGACGCCGAGAGCGGCGTCTGCGTCATGAAGATGGAAGCGGGCCTCGACACCGGCCCTGTCGGCATGGTTGAGAGCTTGGCGATCGGCCCGGACATGACGGCCGGCGAATTGCACGACCGGCTGGCGCCGCTCGGAGCGGATCTGATGGTGCGCGCGCTGGCGGCACTCGGCCGTGGCGGCTTGCGCTTCACGCCGCAGCCGGAGGAGGGCGTGACCTATGCCGCCAAGATCGGCAATGCCGAGGCGAAGCTGAATTGGGCGCGTCCGGCCAAGCAGGTGCATGACCTCGTGCGCGGTCTCTCGCCTTTTCCCGGCGCCTTCGCCGAGATCGATCTCGGCAAGGGCCCGGAGCGATTGAAGATCTTGCGCACGGCGCTGGCGGGCGGGGCGGCCGAGCCCGGCACCTTGCTCGACGGCGAGGGCACCGTCGCTTGCGCGGAGGGCGCGGTGAGGCTGCTGCAGGTCCAGCGCGCCGGCGGGCGGCCTGTCACCGGGGCGGAATTCCTGCGCGGCGCCAGGTTAGAGCCCGGCGGTAAGCTCTGACATGGCAGCATTTCCCACCACGTCATCGCGGATCGGCGCGGCGGAGCCTGTCCTTGGGCAGGCCGAAGGCCGGACCCAAGGGCCGCTTGCCCGGGATGACGGCGCGCATGATGGTTTGCGGGGCGCTCGATTCTGATGCCGCGCTACAAGCTCGTCATCGAATATGACGGCACGCCGTTCTCGGGCTGGCAGCGCCAGCTCAACGGGCCGTCGGTGCAGCAGAGCGTCGAGGAATCGATCGAAGGCTTCTGCGGTCATGCCGTGCGCCTGCATTGCGCCGGCCGCACCGATGCCGGGGTGCATGCGACGCATCAGGTCGCCCATGTCGATCTCGACAAGGACTGGCGCAGCGACGTCGTGCGCGACGCGACCAATGCGCGGCTGAAGCGCCTGCCTGTCGCTGTCATCAGCGCCGAGATCGTGCCCGGCGATTTCGACGCCCGCATCTCGGCAAAGCGGCGCTATTACATCTATCGCATCCTCGACCGTCGCGCCCAGCCGACGCTCGATCGCGACAGGATCTGGCATGTTCCGGTCAGGCTCGATCATGAGGCGATGGACCGCTCGGCCAAGGCCCTGCTCGGCCATCACGACTTCACCACCTTCCGCGCCGCCGAATGCCAGGCCAACAGCCCGATGCGCACGCTCGACCGCTTCGATGTCCGGCGCGAGGGAGCCGAGATCGTGGCCTATGTCCATGCCCGCTCCTTCCTGCACCATCAGGTCCGCTCCATGGTCGGCTGCCTGAAGATGGTCGGGGCCGGGCGCTGGCCGGAAAACAAGCTCGGCAAGGTCCTGGCGGCGCGCGACCGCTCGCAATGCGCGGCGCTGGCGCCGCCCTCGGGGCTGTATCTGGCGGGCGTGGATTACTAGAGCATTGTGCGGAAACGTGATCTTGGGCCGTGTGCCGCTTAGGCGTGTTTCCGAGCCAGGTTAGCCGGCGCTAAAATCCCCACAGCCCCAGCAGCCGCGCGAGGCCGAGCTGGCCGAGGAAGCTGGCGCAGACGATCGTCAAGGCGAGGCCATGCTCCGCGCCGAGCGTCACCTTGGCGGCGGCGTAGCGCAGCCGCGCCACGATCACCGCGAAGGCGAGCCATTGCATCGCGGCGATCTCGGGCGTCGACCAGCCGATCGCGTGCACGGCGGCCGGGATCGCCAGCAGGCCGGCCGAGAGGATCTCCGTCCAGTTCCAGGCGATGATGAAGCCCGACAGGGCAGGGGAGCGCGTGAGATGCGGGGCGAGCGCGACGAGCAGCGCCGGCACGCAAAGGAAGGCGGCGGCCTGCGAGGCGATGACGGCGATCACCAGCGGCGCCGAATGAAACAGGCCATCGCTGTTGGGGAGGCCGGCGATGTTCCGTTCGGCCGCGAGCACCGCGACCATCGCCGGCAGCGTCAGCACGGCTGCGCCATAGGAGCGCAGGAAGCCTTCGCTCGACAAATCGAGTTCGGGCAGCGCCTTGGCGCCTTGGGACATCAGACGCCACGAGCCGCGCAGAGAGCGCGCCACATCATCGGCAGCAAGCGCCATGGCCGACACTCCAATATCAACCTTAGACTTTCGTCTAAGGTTGATATTGGCATGCCGATCGGGATGGTCAAGGTTTATGTTGCGGTGCAAAATAGCTGTCGAGCAGCCTGTGCGTGATCCGCTCCAGCGCCGTCAGGTCCGCTACGGCGACGCGCTCGTCGATCTGGTGCATGGTCTGGCCGACGACGCCGTACTCCACCACCGGGCAATAGTTCTTGATGAAGCGGGCGTCGGAGGTGCCGCCGGTGGTCGACAGCGCCGGGCGCTTGCCGGTCTCGGCCTCGACCGCGTCCGCGACCATGGCGACGAAGGGGCCGGGCTCGGTCAGGAAGGCGACGGCGTTGGTCGGCTGGACGGTCAGCTCGTACCGCACCAGGTTGCCGGCCGCCTCGCGCAAACGCCGCTCGATCTCGGCAGCGAGTGTCTCCGGGGTCCAGCTGTCGTTGAAGCGGATGTTGAACACGGCCTTGGCTTGGGCCGGCACGACATTGCTCGACGGATTGCCGACGTCGAGCGTCGTGACCTCGAGATTGCTCGGGTCGAAATGCGTCGTGCCGCCATCGAGCGGTGTCGCATCGAGCGCCGCCAGCAGCCGCACCATGCCGCGAATCGGATTGTCGGCGAGGTGGGGGTAGCCGACATGGCCCTGTTTGCCGTTGACCGTGAGCTTGCCGGTCAGCGAGCCGCGCCGGCCGATCTTGATCATGTCGCTCATGCTCGCGGGATTGGTCGGCTCGCCGAGCAGGCAGTGGTCGAAGCGCTCGCCGCGCTCGTGCGCCCAGGCCAGCAGCTTGACCGTGCCGTTGATGGCCGGGCCTTCCTCATCGCCGGTGATCAGGAAGGCGATCGAGCCGGGCGCCTGCGGGTTGTCGCGGCGGAAGCGCAAGGCGGCGGAAATCATGGCGGCGAGGCCGCCCTTCATGTCGCAGGCGCCGCGCCCATAGAGCACGCCGTCGACGATCTCCCCGCCGAAGGGATCGCGCGTCCAGGCCTCGGCGTCGCCGACCGGCACGACATCGGAGTGGCCGGCGATGGCGAGGACGGGTCCCTCCGTGCCGATGCGGGCATAAAGGTTCTCGATATCGGGCATGCCGTCCGCGCTGAAGACGGGACGGTGTACGCTGTAGCCGGCCGAAGCCAGCACGGCTGCGAGCAGCGACAAGGCGCCGCCCTCCGCCGGCGTCACCGACGGGCAGCGCACCAGCGCCTTTGTCAGGGCGACGGGATCGGTTGGGTCGAAGGCGAGGAGGGGTGTGTCGAGCTCTTGGTCCATGCTCTCGCTTTAGCATCGGCCGCGGCCTCCGCAACCCGCTCGTCGTCATGGGCGGAAGGCAGCATCCCCAGATCGACGAGAGCGACCAGCCAGGCAAGCAGCGCGATCGTGTCGAGCGAAGGCCCCCAGACATAGGATGACAGGACCAGCTTGAGCTGGCCGGGCAGCACTATGGCGCAGACCAGCAGGATGCCGAACAGCGACGTGCCGCCACGATCGGTCGAGCGCTTGGCCGCCAGCGCGGCCCAGGGAAACAGGGCAAAGGCATTGGCGAAGGCGATGATCGGGCCGGCATGTCGCCCGGCGAGAACAGGCGCGCCATGCTGGATCGCGAGAAGCATCAGCGCCACCAGCGCGCTGCCAAACCAGAAGCGGCTAAGGCCGATGCGTCCGTCGAAATCGGTCAGCAGGCGGAAAAGGGACATGGCGAGGCTCCGATTCTGCGTTTCTGGCATGCATCGGCGGGTGGAGGAAGTTTATGGTGAATAGAAGGTTAACGCGGAAAAGGCTTGAATGGCGCTGGCCGCGCCGCTAGCTGCGGAGCGGCTGCCGCAGTGAATGCGTCAGTCAGGTTTCACGGGGCGCTTGCGCCGCTAAAGCGAGGTTTGCGCCATGACCATCCGTTTCCATCGCGGTGACCTGCCCGACGGCTTCGTTGCCGGCCCGAGCGTCGCGATCGATACCGAGACGCTCGGCCTGAACCCGCATCGCGACCGGCTCTGCGTGGTGCAGCTTTCGCGCGGCGACGGCACCGCCGATGTCGTGCAGATCCTGAAGGACGGCGAGAAGCCGGCGAACCTGATCCGCCTGCTCACCGATCCCTCGGTGCTGAAGCTGTTCCATTTCGCCCGCTTCGACGTCGCCGTGCTGCGCCAGGCCTTCGGCGTCGTCACCGGACCGATCTATTGCACCAAGATCGCCTCCAAGCTGACGCGCACCTATACCGACCGCCACGGCCTGAAGGATCTGGTCCGGGAGCTGTTGGGAATCGAATTGTCGAAGCAGCAGCAATCCTCGGATTGGGGCGCCGACACGCTGAGCGAGGCGCAGCTTACCTACGCGGCGTCCGACGTGCTGCATTTGCATGCGCTGCAGGCACGGCTGGATGCGATGCTGGCGCGGGAGGGCCGCACCGAGCTGGCGCAGGCCTGTTTCGGCTTCCTGCCCCATCGCGCCGAGCTCGATCTCGCTGGCTGGGCGGAAAACGATATCTTCGCGCATACTTGACAAATTCTAAGTCATCCAGCGTCTGTCTGGAGCAAAGCAGGCGGCGCGAGGGGCGCGATGCTGCCAGGCTGGTGACACGAAAAAGCCGTTAGCGACTGCCATTGCGCGAGGCATGACTGTGGCTATGACATCGAATGACTGGACGGGGCCGTCCTCAGGGAACGCCGCCCACCGGCTGGCTGCCTTCAAGGCGGCGCGCCGGCATACGCTATTGGTGCGCCTGCTGCGCCGCGCCATCCCGATCACGGCGGTCGTCGCGGTGCTCGGCCTGGTCGTGGCGCCATTCCTGAATCCGTTGCGCGGCCTGGCGAATGTGTCGCTCGGCGCGGTCGGCATCTCGAACGGCAAGGTCAAGATGGAGACGCCCAAGCTTTCGGGCTACCGCAAGGATAACCGGCCTTATGAGGTCAATGCCGAGGCCGCCTTGCAGGATATCCGCAACCCGACGCAGGTCGAGCTGATGATGCTGAATGCCCGGATCCAGATGGAGCGTGAGGGCTGGGTCACAGTGACGTCGCGGACCGGCTTGTTCGATACGCAGAAGGAAAAGCTTCAGCTTGTCGATGATGTCCATGTTCGCACCGAAACCGGCTATGACATCCACATGCGCACCGCCGATATCGACTTCAAAGGCGGCACGGTGGTCTCGAAGGAGCCGGTCAAGGTCAATCTCGGCACGACCACCATCGATGCCGATACGCTCGATGTGAAGGATAATGGTGCGCTGATCGCTTTCCAGGGACACGTCCGTGCGGTTATCGTGAATGCTCCGGCCGGCACGCTCGCCGGCCCCGAACGTCAAGGCAGCACGCCCATGCCGGAACTGCTGGCGCCACGCCAGGCTGTTCCGGCAGACGGCGCGGCGGCATCGCCCGCTGGCCTTCCCGACACCGAAACGAGACAGTGAACATGCGCCAAGCGTCAAAGCTTCCCGGAACGATTGGCAAGGTCGCCATGGCCGGCAAAATGGCCCTGTTCGTCCTGACTGCCGCGCTTGCCTTTGCCGCCCTGGTTCCCGGGGCCGCTCAGGCGCAGGGCAAGAAGGCCCGTAGCGGCGGCGATTCGGCGCTCGGCGGCCTCGGCGGCGACAGCAAGGAGCCGATCAAGATCGACGCTGACAAGCTCGATGTGCTCGACAAGGAGAATCGGGCCATCTTCACCGGCAATGTCGTGGCGGTGCAGGGCGAAACGACGGTGCGTTGCACGGTGATGACCGTGTTCTACGAGGGTCGCAACGGTCAGCAGGGTGGCGCTGGAGCCGCCAAGGCGACGGCTTCGACTGCGGCGCCCGCTGCCGCACCCGCCGCTGCGCCGTCGGCCGGCGGCAACGCGAATGACAGCAGCATCAAGCGCATCGAATGCAAGGGGCCGGTCACAGTGGTCTCCAAGACTCAGGCCGCGACCTCGGACAATGCAGTCTTCGACCGCGCCAACAATGTCGTGATCATGACCGGCAATGTCGCGCTGAACGACGGCCCCAACATCACGCGCGGCGAGAAGCTGACCTACAACACCGTCACCGGCATCGCCAATGTCGAGAACAAGACCGGCCGCGTGCAGGGCTTCTTCGTGCCGAACTCGACCGAGGGCGGCAAGAACGAGGCCGGCAAGACCACGCCTGCCAAGCCGGCAGCCGGCGGCGCGCGCCCTGCCACGCCGACGAACTAGAGCATTTCCGCGTTTCTCCGAATCGCGGAAATGCTCTATATCCTTGTTTTAACGCGTTTTCTTCACGCGAATCGGTGTCCACTTCGCTCGAAAACGCTCTAAGAACCGCTTCGCAAAGACCAGCTCACGGGGCGCCGGCCCCTCTCCGTTCCCAGACCAGGCCAGCGCTCGCAGTGACCATTTCCGACACGCCGCAAACCGATCTCTCTCAGGCCGTCATGGCGCGCGGCGGGCTTGGCCTGTTTGGCCGCATTCGCGGCATGTTCGGCGCACGCGAGCGGACTGACACCACGCCGGCCGCGGCAGCGATCGGCGGACCGGGCGTGCTCGCCGTAAGCGGGCTGCGCAAGAGCTATGGCGGGCGCACGGTCGTCTCGGAGGCGAGCCTGTTCGTGCGGCAAGGTGAGGCCGTTGGCCTGCTCGGCCCCAACGGCGCCGGCAAGACCACGATCTTCTACATGATCACCGGGCTCGTTCCCGCCGATCTTGGCGTCATCTCGCTCGAAGGCAACGACATCACCGATTTGCCGATGTACCAGCGCGCCCGGCTCGGTATCGGCTATCTCCCGCAGGAGGCCTCGATCTTCCGGGGGCTGAGCGTCGAGGACAATATCCGCGCCGTGCTCGAAGTGGTCGAGCCCAATCGCAAGGCGCGCGAGCGCCAGCTCGACCAGCTGCTCGAGGAATTCAACATCGCCCGGTTGCGCAAGGCGCCTTCGATCGCACTGTCAGGCGGCGAGCGGCGACGCTGCGAGATCGCGCGCGCGCTCGCCGGCAAGCCCTCCTTCATCCTGCTCGACGAGCCTTTCGCCGGCATCGACCCGATCGCGGTCGGCGACATCCAGGCGCTGGTGCGGCAATTGACTGATCGCGGCATCGGCGTGCTGATCACCGACCACAATGTCCGCGAGACGCTCGGCCTCGTCGACCGCGCCTATATCATCCACTCCGGCCGCGTGCTGACGGAAGGTTCGCCGGCCGAGATCATCGCCAATCCCGATGTCCGCCGGGTTTACCTGGGCGAGGATTTCCGGCTCTGAGCCGCTGAGACCGGGTGATTCAGCCGCGATCGCGGTTTCATGCTGCAGCGCATTAACTTCGCTGCTCAATGCCGAGGCAAGGGCTTTGACGCGCCGCTCGCGCGCCGCTAGGCTCTAGCCACAGGCAAGAAGCGTGCCGAAATGGCGCGCTGGCATGAAAGGGTGACGAGCGCAATGGCGATGATGCCGCGCATGGAGCTGCGCCAGGGCCAGTCCCTGGTGATGACGCCGCAACTCCTGCAGGCGATCAAGCTTCTGCAATTGTCGCATCTGGAGCTGCAGAGCTTCGTCGAGGGCGAGCTTGAGCGGAATCCGTTGCTGGAGCGCGACGATGTCACGGAGGGGCCTCTGCGCGCCAATGGCGGCGACGGGCCGCTGGCTGTCGATGCCGAGACCTTTGCCCGCTCGGAGAGCCTGAACAGCCAGGAAGGCATGGAAAACCGGCTCGGTACCGGGCTCGACAACGTCTTCCAGGGTGAGCAGCCCAGCGTGGCGCGGCTCGACACGCGCGGCGCCGATTCCCTGCCGATCATCGGCGGCGCCTATGGCGGCTCCGGAGGCTCCTTCGAGGAGGGGCCGGACGGTTTCGAGAGCGGGCTGACGGTGGAGGCGTCCCTCCATGATCATCTCAGCACCCAGCTCGATCTGGCGGTCACTGATCCGGCGGACCGGATCATCGGCCGGCATCTGATCGATGCGGTGGATGATTCGGGCTATCTCGGCGAACCGGTTGCGGAGATGGCCGAGCGGCTTGGCATCACGGTGGCGCGGATCGAAGGCGTCCTGAGCATCGTCCAGGGCTTCGACCCTTCAGGCGTCGCGGCGCGCGACGTCTGCGAATGCCTCTCGATCCAGCTACGTGACCGCAACCGCTTCGACCCGGCGATGCAGACGTTGGTCGCCAATCTCCATCTCGTCGCCAAGCGCGATTTCGCGGCGCTGAAGCGTATCTGCGGCGTCGATGACGAGGACATCGCCGATATGGTCGCCGAGATCCGGCGGCTCGATCCCAAGCCCGGACGCGGTTTCGGCGGCTCAACGGCCGAGACGGTGGTGCCCGACGTCTTCATTCGCTCGGCGCCTGACGGCTCCTGGCTGGTCGACCTCAACCCCGACACGCTGCCGCGCGTGCTGATCAACCAGACCTATCATGCCCGCGTCTCCAGGGCGGCGCGCAGCGATGAGGACAAGGCCTTCATCGCCGAATGCCTGCAGACCGCTAACTGGCTGACGCGCTCGCTGGAGCAGCGCGCGCGCACCATCCTGAAGGTCGCCAGCGAGATCGTGCGCCAGCAGGACGGCTTCTTCGCCCATGGCGTCGAGCATCTGCGGCCGCTGAACCTCAAGACGGTGGCGGACGCCATCGGCATGCATGAATCGACCGTCTCGCGCGTGACCTCGAATAAATATCTGATCTGCTCGCGCGGCGTTTTCGAGATGAAGTATTTCTTCTCGGCCGCCATTGCTGCGACCGGCTATGGCGAAGCGCATTCGGCCGAGGCGGTGCGCTTCCGCATCAAGCAGATGATCGACGACGAAACGCCGGCCGACGTGCTCTCGGACGATGCCATCGTCGCCAGGCTCAAGGCGGGCGGCATCGACATCGCGCGGCGCACCGTCGCGAAATACCGCGAATCGCTGCGCATTCCCTCATCGATGGAGCGCCGCCGCGAGAAGGTCGCGATGGCGATGGGCGGTCGCTGAGCCGCCGTCCGGGGTTTTTCGCTTCCGTACCTTCGCGAACTCCCGCTGCGGCATCACGCGATTCCAGCCGCGTCCCAAGGTGAGACTGTCAGGATGAGACTGCCGTGCCAGGCTGGATCATTCTTCCATTCGGGTGCGGCGATTCCGTGTACATTTTCTGTCTCGCCCGTCCTTATGGACATGCCGGTCATGAAAGCCCGCTGACGCATTGACATCCCCGTGACCCCGTTCTTACCTCCTAAGGATGGCCGACTACTGGCCATGGCTACATAAGGGGAAGCACTCCATGAGCTTGCGAATCTCCGGCAAGAATCTCGATGTCGGCGAGGCCCTTCGCGGCCAGGCCGAGACCCGCGTCGCGGCCGCGCTCAGCAAATATTACGAGGGCGGCTATCAAGGTCACGTCACCGTCGCCAAGGACGGCACGGCGTTCAAGACCGACGGCGTGCTGCATCTGTCCTCCGGGATCACGCTCGAGGCCTCGGGTACGGCGCATGACGCCTATGCCAGCCTCGACAAGATGGCCGAACGCATCGAGAAACGGCTGCGTCGTTACAAGCGTCGCTTGAAGGACCGCTCGGCTTCGACCAATGGCCGCGAGGCCGGCATCGAAATCCCCAGCTATGTGATTGCGGCGCCGGACGACGATCTCGAGGAGATCGAGCTCGATATGGCCGGAGATCACCCGGTTATCGTGGCCGAAGCCACTAAATCCTTCCATGTCATGACGGTTGGCGACGCTGTCGCCGAACTCGATTTGACCGGCGCTCCCGTCGTCATCTTCCGCCATGCTGGCAATGGCCGGATGAACGTCGTATACCGCCGGCGCGACGGCAATATCGGGTGGATCGATCCCCCGGCGTCGCTGTCGTAAGGCCAGCGGGAGGCTCCCCGGCTTTCAAATCTGACCCGCGCTGCATGGCTCTCCGGCCCGGCACGGGACATGCATGGACTGGCGCATGACGCTGATCGATCTTCTGACACCGGCTGCGGTGATTTCGCCGCTGCGGGCCAATGGCAAGAAGCAGGCGCTACAGGAACTCGCCCAACACGCGGCGATGATCACCGGCTTGCCCGAGCGCGAGCTCTTCGAGGCGCTGCTTCAACGCGAGCGCCTCGGTTCCACCGGTATTGGCGATGGCATCGCGATTCCCCATGGACGCATGCCCGGCATCGACAGGCTGGTCGGGCTGTTCGCCCGGGCCGAAAAGCCGGTCGATTTCGATGCGCTGGACGGCCAGCCCGTCGACATCATCTTCGTGCTGATCGCGCCCGAGGGCGCCGGCGCCGACCATCTCAAGGCGCTCGCCCGCGTTGCTCGCGTGCTGCGCAACCATGCCGTGCTGGAGCAGATCCGCAAGGCCCGCGACCCGGCCGCGATCTACGCGATCCTGGCGGAGTCGGCCGCTAAGGCGGCCTGACTGGAACCATTTGAAGCCAGAGTCCCTAACAGCCTCTAGGCTTGGACAGCGCGCGCCAAGCCGCTATGACGCCATGCACAATGGCGTTGCGCTGAGCTGGTTCTGAGCGTGGCGCGCCAACCCGCCTCGGAGCCTCCGTCCATGGCCTATACGCATGTCGATCTCTTCCCGCTCGGCGACGACGCCACGCCTTATCGCAAGCTCGGCAGCGAAGGGGTCTCGGTCGAGAAACTCGGCGATCGCGAGGTTCTGACGGTCTCGCGCGAGGCGATCCGCCAGCTCAGCGAGCAGGCCTTCATCGACATCAACCATTTGCTGCGGCCGGGCCATCTCGCCCAGCTGGCGAAAATCCTCGACGATCCCGAGGCGACCTCGAACGACAAGTTCGTCGCCTATGACCTCCTGAAGAACGCCAATATCTCGGCCGGCGGCGTGCTGCCGATGTGCCAGGACACCGGCACGGCGATCATCATGGGCAAGAAGGGCCGCAAAATCTGGACCGATGGCGATGACGAGGCGGCGCTCGGCGAAGGCGTCGCCGATGCTTATTTCAAGCGCAATCTGCGCTATTCCCAGGTCGCTCCGCTCTCGATGTTCGAGGAGAAGAACACCGCGACCAACCTGCCGGCGCAGATCGACATCTATGCCGAGGGCCAAGGTCCTAACGACTCCGCCTACAAATTCCTCTTCGTCGCCAAGGGTGGCGGCTCCGCCAACAAGACCTTCCTGTTCCAGGCGACGCCCTCGCTCCTGACCAAGGACCGCATGATGGCGTTCCTGAAGGAGAAGATCCTGACGCTGGGCACTGCCGCCTGCCCGCCCTACCATCTCGCCATCGTCATCGGCGGCACCTCGGCCGAGCAGAACCTCAAGACCGTCAAGCTCGCCTCGACGAAATATCTCGACGCGCTGCCGACCAAGGGCTCGCCCTCCGGACATGCCTTCCGCGATCTTGAGATGGAGGAGGAGGTCCACAAGCTGACGCAGTCGCTCGGCGTCGGCGCACAGTTCGGCGGCAAGTATTTCTGCCATGACGTCCGCGTCATTCGCCTGCCGCGCCATGGCGCCTCGCTGCCGATCGGGCTCGGCGTCTCCTGCTCGGCCGATCGCCAGGCCAAGGGCAAGATCACCAGGGACGGCATCTATCTCGAGGCGCTGGAGACCAACCCGGCCAAGTACCTGCCCGAGGTCGAGGATGCTTCGCTCGGCGGCGATGTCGTGAAGGTCGATCTCAACCGGCCGATGAGCGAGATTCTCAAGACGCTGTCGCAATATCCGGTCAAGACCCGGCTCTCTCTGACCGGCACGATCATCGTGGCGCGCGACTCGGCCCATGCCAAGATCCGTGAACGGCTCGAGACCGGGCAAGGCATGCCCGATTATTTCAAGAATCACCCGGTCTATTACGCCGGCCCGGCCAAGACGCCCGAGGGCATGGCCTCGGGCTCGTTTGGGCCGACCACGGCCGGCCGGATGGATTCCTTCGTCGACCAGTTCCAGTCCTTCGGCGGTTCGATGGTGATGCTCGCCAAGGGCAACCGTTCCGCCGCGGTTCGGGAAGCCTGCAAGACGCATGGCGGCTTCTATCTCGGCTCGATCGGCGGTCCCGCCGCACGGCTTGCGCAGGATTGCATCAAGAAGGTCGAGGTCCTGGAATATCCCGAGCTCGGGATGGAGGCGGTCTGGCGCATCGAGGTCGAGGATTTTCCGGCCTTCATCGTCATCGACGACAAGGGCAACGACTTCTTCAAGGAGCTGAACCTCGGATGAGGGGTCTTGCCGCCGCATGCCTCGGATTTGCCGTGCTCGCCACGGCAGGCGAGGCGATGGCGCAGGGGCGGGCGGGTGCGCCCGCGACCTGCTCGCGCGACCTGTTCCAGAACGAAGGCGCGCTGCGCCGCCAGCTGACGCGATTGCAGGTGGTCGCGACGGCCGATCAGGCGACGCAGTGCCGGACCTGGCGCGAGCATGTCGGCTTCCTGCAGAGCGCGCGCTCGGTCTTCGCGACCTGCCAGAGCGGCGCCCAGCGCGAACAGAATGTCGGCTTGATGGATTCCGAGCTTGCCGAATATCGCGTGCTGCTCGCCAATCGCTGCGGCAAGCGCTGACTGGCCTTCGGTCTATCGGCCTCGTGGTTCATAGCAGCCTCTAGCCGAGCTGCGCCTTGAAGAAGGCGAGCACACTGGCGTTGAAATCGGCATGGAAAGCGGCCCGGTCGAAACCGGGCTGATCGCTGCAGACATCGGCAGCCGATTGGGCAAGCTCTACCGGGCAGGGCGGCAGGAAGGAAAAATGCTGGGAGCCCGGCACGGTGCGGAAATCGGATTTCGTCGGCAGCAGGCTGGCTATGCCAACGACGCTGGCCGGGGTCACGCCGTCGCCGCCGCGCTCGGAGCCCCAGAGCTGAACCGGCACCCGCACATTCCTGAAGCTCTCTTCCGTGAAGAAGACGCTGAGCGGGTCGGCGATGACGGCCGCCTTGATGCGTGGATCATGGCTGAGCTCAGGAAGTTTTCCCGCATGGACCTGCTCGCAGAGCGGGTCGCTCTTGCCCTCGCAGAGTCTCAGGCGCTTGCCGAAAGACGGATTGGCGCCGATGGCGACGAGCCCGGTATAGCCGCCCCGGGAGAAGCCGAAGAATCCGATCCGTCCGGCGTCGATCCAGGCCGCATCGGGCCATGAGCCGAGCATGTAGTCGACCGCGCGCTTGATGTCGGCCGGCCGCTCGACGAAGACCGAGAACTCGTCGGTTCGGCTCTTGTCCCGGCTGGTGTCGCCGGGGTGATTGATGGCGAGGACGATGAAGCCGGCGCCGGCCAGGGCTTCGGCCGTATCGCGATGTCCCAGGAAGCTGCCGGTCCGGCCATGCGAGATCACGATGAGCGGACGCTTCTCACCCCCGAGCGGGCAGTTCATGCTGACGGACATGGCGAAAGGCCCAAACCGCATCTCGCTCGGCTGCTGGCTGCATGGATACCAGACCGCTCCTTTGAGCGGCTGGAGTGCGCCTTCGGCAGGGATGTCGACGGCTTTGAACCCGGCTGCCTGTGCCAGTGAGGCCGCAAGGCAAAGGGCGATGCAGGGGAACAGACGGCGGAGATTCATGACGTGCTCGCGTTGCGGACGGGGATGAACAGGTCGGTGCGCAGGGCGGCGGGTGCGATCCCGCGCGACGACGTATCGAGATAATGCTCCAGCGTTGGCCGGTCGTCGGGCTCGTAGCCGCTGCCCGGCATCCACCTTGTGTAGATGGCCTGTGCGGCGGCGTTGATGCGGGTATACGGACCCACCAGCCGATGCACGGCATAGCGGCCGCCTGGAAGCTCGAGCGTTTCGACTTCGGAACCCTCTGGCCAGGGATCGGGCGAGGCGATGGCGGCGTAGTATCTGAAACGGTCGGCATATCGAGGATTGCCGAAGGAGGCGCCCCATTTCTCCGAGATGGCTCGCGTGCCGGCGCGCAGACGCAGCTGCCGGTGCGTGTGAGGAATGGTCGCGAACGACCCGACATGGCGCAGCACATGCAACCGCTGCGCCGGTCGTTCGACGATCTTCACGGTCGGCGTGGCTGCGTCGTCGCTATCGACCGCCCCGTCGACAGTGAGGATCGAGCGCCTCATCTGCTGCCGGAATGCACGCGGCGACTGCCCGGTGAACTGGTGAAAGGCACGGGTGAAGGCTTGCGGGCTGTCATAGCCGACAGTCAGCGCCACTTGCGTGACGCTGTCATCGGAACTGGTCAGGAGGCGTGTCGCGAGAGCTAGCCGGACGCGACGGAGCGTGGCGGTCACCGTCTCACCCACCACGCCGGCGTAGACGCGGTGAAAATGGAAAGGCGAGAAATGCGCGAGGCGTGCCAGGTCGTCGAGATGCAGCTCGGCCATCGGATTGCCGATGATAGCCGCAACCGCACGCGCCACCCGAGCGCGATAATCCCGTTCTGTGCGATCCCGTACCATGGCGGATAGCCTGCCCTATCTGAGAGCCGGAAACTTAGCTGCTTTTGCTAAAATGCTGTGACTGGGCCCGGCCCGGTGCCTCATCGTGCATCCCAATTCGCCTCGCAATCGCCTCGCCCTCGAAACGCACCGCGGCGAATGGGTTTGGGCAGGGCGGCATTTGGAGTATGGCTGTCGCACTGCGGCTCTGCGATATGTCACGGCCGGTTTTTGATTTGAGCAGCCACGGGATTGATGGATGACTAGCGATACGACCGCCCCGCTCAGCATCGCCGTCGTGCCGGTGACGCCCTTCCAGCAGAATTGCTCGATCGTCTGGTGCACCAAGACGATGCAGGCTGCGATCGTCGATCCCGGCGGCGACGTCCCGCAGATCCAGCGCGCCTTGGGCGAGCTTTCGGTGACGCCCGTCGCGATCTGGTTGACGCATGGCCATATCGACCATGCCGGCGGCGCGGCCGATCTCGCCGACGCCTTGTCGGTGCCGGTCATCGGTCCCCATGAGGCGGACAAGTTCCTGCTCGACGATCTGCCGGCTTCGGGCCTGCGCTTCGACATGCGCGGCATCAGGCCGGTGACGCCGACGCGCTGGCTCACTGAGGGCGATGAGGTCACGGTCGGGGAGGTCGCCTTCTCCGTCCAGCATGTGCCGGGGCATACGCCGGGCCATGTCACCTTCTTCCAGAAGGATCTGCGCTTCCTGCTGGCGGGCGATACGGTCTTCGCCGGCTCGGTCGGCCGCACCGATTTTCCCTATGGCAGCCACGAGACGCTGATCGCCGGCATCAAGGCCAAGCTCCTGCCGCTCGGCGACGACGTCCAGTTCCTGCCCGGCCACGGCCCGGCGAGCACGCTCGGCGAGGAGCGGTTGAACAACGAGTTTCTGCGGGGCTGATACGAAAAGACCCGCAGCGGATATCCGCTACGGGCCCTGGAAGAACCAACGGCCATGTCCTGAACGGCTGCGCGTACATCCGGCGTCAAACGTTCGGCTCATGGCCGTCTTCACCGGCGCTGGAGGACAGTGGAACGCCCTCGACATCGCCGTGATCCCTATATGGGAGAGCAATGCGGCGGTTTCAAGGGCGCGCATCAGCTTCGATTCGGGCGCCATTCATAGAGGATGTCCGGTTCGCCCTCCTCATTGCCTGTCCCGTCGCCCATCTCGACGATATGGAAGCCATGAGCTTCGTAGAAGGCGCGGGCGCGGGCATTGCGCTGGAAGGTGAACAGCGTGAGCCGTGTGGGGCTCAGCTCCTTGGCCTTGGCGAGCAGCAGCGAACCGATGCCGCGGCGATACCAGCCTGGCAGCAGGTAGAGCTGGTCGAGATCCTCGCCCTGCAAGGCGAGGACGCCGACGATGCTCTGCCCCGATCTGGCGATCCAGGTTTCGCGCGTCGCCAAAAGCGTGTCGGCGATCCAGCAGCGCGTCTGCGCGTCGCTGTGGACGCGACGCAGGAACGGCAGGGCATCAGTGCGGGAGGCAAGATAGAGCTCGGCGATCTCGGCGGCGTCGTCGGCCGTGGCGCGCTCGATCCGCGTTGCATCGCGCGGCTTCATCTTGCCCTCCCGCTATAGATCAGGCGTCGAGAACGCCGTGCAGGAAGTCGCTCTTGCCGATCTGGATGCCGTTCTCGCGCAGGATCGCATAGGCGGTCGTGGCGTGGAAATAGAAGTTCGGCACGGCAAAGCGCGTGAGGTAGGTCTCGCCCTTCATCGTCACCGTCGCCGACGGGCCGCGCGGGAAGGTCACATCCTTGGCGAGGCCGGCATCCAGCGCTGCATCATCGGTGTTTGCGACGAAGGCCAGCACCTTGGCGATACGCGCCTTGAGCTCGGGGACGGTGGTCTCTTCGTCGGGAAATTTCGGATTCTCGGCCCCGCTGACCCGTGCCGCCGCATTCTTGGCGAAATCGCAGGCGAGCTGAATCTGGCGCGTGAAGGGCAGCATGTCGGGCGACAGCCGCGACGACAGCAGAACCGCAGGGTCGATCTTGCGCTCGGTGGCCTGCGCGACCGTCTTGTCGAGGATGGCGTCGAGTGCCTTGAGCGTCTGGGTGAAGCCGGCAAGCGCGGCGGTGCGGGCGGTCATGGGCATGCGATTATCCTCGGATACGAAAACGGGCCCGGATGGGCCCGTCGCATCGCGGATATAGAGCATTGCACGAAAAAGTGGGTACCGGTTTTTCGCTGGAGCAATGCTCTCAACTTTTAGGATCGATCGCTGCGGCGCCTTTTACAGGGGTTGGCCGCAAACAAACCTAGCCCAGATCAATCCTTGGCGCGCTCGACATAGGAGCCGTCGGCCGTCATCACCACGATGCGGACGCCAGGACCGATATGGGGCGGCACGGCGGTGCGCACGCCGTTGACCAGGATCGCGGGCTTGTAGGAGGACGAGGCGGTCTGGCCCTTGGTCACGGGCTCGGTCTCCGCGACCTCGACGACGACGCGCTGCGGCAGCTCGATCGAGACTGCCTTCTCCTCGAACACCGAGAGCGAGACTTTCATGCCTTCCTGGAGATAAGGCGCCATGTCGCCGACCACGTCGCCGTCGACGTTGATCTGGTCGAAGGTCTCGGGGTTCATGAAGACGTATTGCTCGCCGTCCTGGTAGAGATAGGTGTAGTCGCGATCCTCGACATAGGCGCGCTCGACCTGCTCGGTCGTCTTATAGCGCTGCGTCATCTTGGTGCCGTCATGGATCCGGCGCATGTCGATCTGCGTCGTCGGTGTGCCCTTGCCGGGGAAGAAGCTCTCGGCCGAGAGAACCGAGCAGAGATGCCCGTCGAGTTCGAGCACGTTACCCTTGCGGACGGATGAAGCGATGACCTTGACCACGTGAGATGTCCTTGCTGGTGCGCGGCGCCTTCGCGCGCTATTCGAAATTCGTTGCCGCGCAACTACCGCATTCGTCGCCGAAACGGAAGCTGTCAGACGCTTTGACCCGAGATCCTATGAAAGACGCAGCTCCGACCTTCTGGCGGCCGGACATCCATGCGGACCGGCGGCACGCCCTGTTGGCGCGCGGGCGCATCAAGGCGGCGCTCCGGCACTGGTTCGAGGTGCGCGATTTCGTCGAGGTCGAGGCGGCGATCCTGCAGCTCTCGCCTGGCAACGAGACGCATCTGCACGGCTTCGCGACGGTCTTGATCGACGATGCCGGCGCGGGTCACCCCTATTACCTGCACACCTCGCCCGAATTCGCCGCCAAGAAGCTGCTGGCGGCAGGTGAGCGCCGGATCTTCGATTTCGCCCGCGTCTTCCGTAACCGCGAGCGCACGGCGCTGCATCATCCCGAATTCACGATGCTGGAATGGTACCGGGCTGGCGAGGACTATGAGACTTTGATGGCCGACAGCGCCGCGTTGCTGGCCGAGGCCGCGCGGGCGGCAGGCGCCACATTGCTGCAATGGCGCGGCGTGGAGGCCGATCCCTTTGCCGAGCCTGAGCGCTTGACCTTGCAAGACGCCTTCGTCCGCCATGCCGGTATCGATCTGCTGGCGACGATCAAGCCGGATGGCGCGACCGATCGCGCTGCGCTTGCCGGAGCCGCCATCGCAGCCGGCATCAGGCTGGCGGAAGACGATAGCTGGTCCGACATCTTCAGCCGCGTCCTGTCCGAACGGATCGAGCCGTATCTCGGTCGAGGCCGTGCCACGATCCTGTGCGAGTATCCGATTTCCGAGGCCGCCCTGGCGCGGCCCAAGCCCGGCGATGGCAGGATTGCCGAGCGCTTCGAGCTTTATGCCTGTGGCGTCGAACTCGCCAACGCCTTCGGCGAACTCACCGACCCGGCCGAACAGCGCCGGCGTTTCGAGGCCGATATGGACGAGAAGGCGCGCATCTATGGCGAACGCTATCCGGTCGACGAGGATTTCCTGGCCGCGCTCGCGCAGATGCCACCGGCTTCGGGCATCGCGCTTGGCTTCGACCGGCTGGTGATGCTCTGCACCGGCGCGCGGCGGATCGAGGATGTGCTCTGGACGCCGGTGGCGGAACCGGGCAGGAGGCAGGCATGAACGCCCATACGCCCATGCGCAGCATCGATGCGCTGATCGCGCAGGGGCTCGTCGCGCCCGAAAAGCGTGACGGGCTCGATGCCGTCGCCCGGCGCTACGCCGTCTCCGTAACGCCGGCCATGGCGGCTCTGATCGACCCCGCCGACCCGGCCGACCCGATCGCGCGGCAATTCGTGCCCGACGCGGCCGAGCTCGTCACCTTGCCGCAGGAACTGGCCGATCCCATCGGCGACGAGGCGCATTCGCCGGTCGAGGGCGTGGTGCATCGCTATCCCGATCGCGCCTTGCTCAAGCTTGTCCATGCCTGTCCGGTCTATTGCCGCTTCTGCTTCCGCCGCGAGATGGTCGGGCCGGGCGGGGACGCGCTGACCGGAGAGAAGCTCGACGCAGCGCTGGCCTATCTCGCCTCCCGGCCCGATATCTGGGAGGTCATCATGACGGGTGGCGATCCCCTGATCCTCTCCGCCAGGCGTGTCCGCGAGATCGCGGCGCGGCTCGCCGGCATCGCGCATATCAAGGTCGCGCGCTGGCATACCCGCGTGCCGATGGTCCAGCCCGAGCGAGTCACGGCAGACTATGCCCGTGCGCTTCGTGTCTCCGGCAAGGCGAGCTACATCGCGGTCCATGCCAACCACCCGCGCGAATTCACTGATGCGGCCCGCACGGCGCTCGCCCGCCTCAATGAGGCCGGCCATGTGCTGATCAGCCAGAGCGTGCTGCTCAAGGGCGTCAACGCCGATGTCGAGACGCTTGGTGCGCTGATGCGCGCCTTCGTCGAGAACCGGGTGAAGCCCTATTACCTGCACCATCCCGATCTCGCGCCCGGCACCGCGCAGTTCCGGCTTTCGCTGGAAGAGGGGCAGGCGCTGGTCAAAAGCCTGAGGGGCCATCTTTCAGGGCTGTGCCAGCCGACCTATATCCTCGACATCCCGGGTGGGGCGGGCAAGATTCCGGTCGGCCCCGCCTTTCTCTCGGGCTGCGAGACGCCCGGCGCGGAGGCCTTCGCCGAGGATCGCCATGGTGAGCTTCACCGCTACCCGCCGGCCTGACGCATAGAACCGCCAGCGTGCGGCCATGGAAGGACACTGCCATGCAAGAGAAGATGCCCATTGCGATCGTCTCCGACGTCGTTTGCCCCTGGTGCTTCGTCGGCAAGGCGCGGCTGGAAAAGGCGCTCGAGGCGCATGGCCTCACCGACCGTGTCGCCATCACCTGGCTGCCCTATGAGCTGAACCCGGACATGCCGGCGGAAGGGATGGACCGTACGGCCTATCTCGACGCCAAGTTCGGCCCAGGCAAGCGCAAGGAGATCGAGGTCAGGCTCTCGGAGGCGGCGCTCGAAAGCGGCATCACCTTCAACTGGGCCAAGGTCACCAGGAGCGTGAACACGCGCATGGCGCATATGTTGATCGCCGCCGCCTCGACCGTGCAGCGTGGCAGCGACATGACGGCGGCGCTGTTCAAGGCCTATTTCCAGGAAGGCCGCGACATCGGCAATCTTGAGACGCTGGTCGAGATCGCAGTCGAGCAGGGTTTTGACGAGCAGGCTGCCCGCGACGAGCTCGCCAATGACGAATTGCGCGAGACCATTATCGGGCTGGAGGCTCACGCCCAGAAGGTCGGCGTCACCGGCGTGCCTTTCTTCATCATCGACGGCAAGCTCGCGGTCTCCGGCGCGCAGACAGGCGATGTCTGGGCGCAGGTGTTCCAGCAGGTGATGCGCGACGCGGCTTGAGCGTGGGCATGGCGACCGCGCGCTATCTGAGCCACCCGCAGGTCCAGATCGACCCTGCGGTTCCCGTGCCCGATTGGGGCTTGTCGCCACTTGGCCTGGCGCGAACGCAGGCGTTTGCAGGCGCGCCGTTGCTGCGCGCCACGCGCCGGATCGTATCGTCCGCCGAACGCAAGGCGATCGAGACGGCGCAATGCATTGCCTCAGTGCTCGGCATTGCCGTCGAAATCCGCCACGCCATGCACGAGAATGACCGCTCGGCGACCGGCTATCTGCCGCCGCCGGAGTTCGAGGCGATGGCCGACGCGTTCTTCGCCTCGCCGACGCTCAGCATTCGCGGCTGGGAGCGGGCGGTCGATGCGCAGACGCGGATCGTGGCCGAGGTCGAGGCCGTGCTGGCTGAACCGGGCGAGGGGGATGTCCTGTTCGTCGGGCATGGCGGCGTCGGCACATTGCTTCTCTGCCATCTCGGGGCGGAGCCGATAGCGCGCAAACGGGATCAGCCTGGCGGGGGTGGCAATCTTTTCGCATTCGACGCCGCGACACGAATCGTGCACCACGCCTGGCGCGCGATGGAGGAGGTGGCTGGCCAATGACGCAGAAGATCAACGATATCCGCGACCGCATGATCGTCGCGCTCGATGTGCCGACGATCTGGGACGCTTATCGCATCGTCTCGCAGCTCGGCGACGAGGCGAGCTTCTACAAGATCGGCTACGCACTCGCCTTCGCTGGCGGCCTGCAGCTCACCCAGCAACTGGTGGCCGAGGGCAAGAAGGTCTTTCTCGACCTGAAGCTGCACGACATCGGCAATACGGTGACGGAAGGCGTGCAGTCGCTGAGCAATCTTGGCGTCGATTTCCTCACCGTGCACGCCTATCCGCAGACCATGCGCGGCGCGGTCGAGGGGCGGGCGGAAGCCGCGTTGAAGCTTCTCGCGGTCACGGCCCTGACCTCCTATGACGATGGCGATCTGCGCGATGCCGGTTATGGGCTCGCCGTGCGCGACCTCGTGCGCCTGCGCGCCGAGCAGGCCCGCACCACCGGTATCGACGGCATCGTCTGTTCCGCTGCCGAGACCGAGATCGTGCGCGACGTCGTCGGCGCCGACATGCTGATCGTGACGCCAGGCATCCGCCCGGCCGGGAGCGCCGCAGGTGACCAGAAACGGACGCTGACGCCGGGCGAGGCGATCCGCGCCGGCGTCGACCACCTTGTCATCGGGCGTCCCATCATCCGCGCGGCAGACCCGCGTGGAGCGGCTGCCGCGATCATGGACGAGATCGCCGCGGCCTCATAAGCTCGCGCTTCAACCGAACCACGCAGAGACGGATACGGAAATGCCCAAGGGATATGTCGTGGCGCGCGCCAAGGTTACCGACGCGACCAAATGGGCGGCCTATGCCGCCAAGGCTTCCGAAGCGATCAAACAATATGGCGGCACGCCGCTTGTGCGCGGCGGCCAGATGACGGTGGCCGAGGGCGAGGGCCGGGCCCGCAATATCGTGCTCGAATTCGCCGATTTCGCCTCCGCCAAGGCCTATGCCAACTCGCCGGAATATGCCGAGGCGCGCAAGCTGCGCGAAGGCGCCGGCGAACTCGACATCGTCGTGGTCGAGGGGGTCTGAAGCCATGGCGAAGGGCTATTGGATCGCGCGTGTCGATGTCGAGAACACCGCCGCCTATGACAGCTACCGCGCGCTGAACGCGATCGCCTTCGCCAAATACGGCGCGAAGTTCCTGGTGCGCGGCGGCGACTACAAGCTCGCCCGCGGTGAGGGTCGCAAGCACAACGTCGTCCTCGAGTTCAAGGACGAGGCGACGGCGCGTGCCTGCTACGATTCGCCGGAATACCAGGAGGCGGTGAAGTACCTCGCCCAGGCCGGCAAATCCGATCTTGTCATCATCGGCGGCTATGAGGGCGCCCAGCCGGGGGATTGAGGCGCTTGATTCTGGAATGACGCTTGTGGAAACCGCGGCGTCATCCCGGACAAGTCGCCCCCGGGTCCGGGATGACGCCGCGTTCGTGACCGAGGATGGCGAACATAGTGACGCTGGACGACAAGACCACCCTCACCGCCATCGGCGTCATCAGCGGCACCTCGATGGACGGTATCGACGTGTCGATCGTCAGCAGCGACGGCCAGCACACGCCGCGCTTCGGCGCCGGCGCCTCCTACCCTTATCGCGACAGCACCCGGCGTGAATTGCAGGCACTGGTCGCTGAGGCCGAGCGCGCGCTGACCGAACCGCTGATTGAGCTCGAGGCGGCGGTGACCGCCGATCATCTCGCCGCGGTCGAGCGCTTCATCGCTGAGCAAAAGCTCGATCCCGCCAGAATCGATCTCGTCGGCCTGCACGGCCAGACCGTTTATCACCGGCCCGAACAGCGCTTCACCCGCCAACTCATCGATGGGCCGGCGGTGGCGCAGGCACTTGGCATCGCCACCGTCGATCGCTTCCGCTACGCCGATGTCGCGGCGGGTGGAGAGGGCGCCCCCTTCGCGCCGCTCTACCACCGGGCGCTGGCGCAGGCGCTGGAGCAGCCAGTCATGGTCCTGAATCTCGGTGGCGTCGGCAACGTCACCTATATCGACGGCGAGACCGTGATCGCCTTCGACACCGGCCCGGCAAGCGCGATCCTCGATGATTTCGTGCTGCGCCGGCAGGGCCGCAGCTACGACGCGGACGGCGCGCTCGCAGCGAGCGGGCAGGTGCGGCAGGATCTGGTCGAGGTCTTCATGCAGAACCCCTATTTCGCCCGTCCCGCACCGAAATCGCTCGATCGCAATGATTTCCACCGCCGCGCCCAGGTGGTCGAGACCTTGCCGGATGCCGATGGCGCCGCCACGCTCGCCGCCTTCACCATCGAGAGCGTCGTCGCCTCGCTGCGCCATGTGCCTGGCGTGCCCAAGCGCTGGCTCGTCACGGGCGGCGGACGGCTGAACCGGCATTTCATGGCGCGGCTCGCGAGCCGCCTCGGCGTTCCCGTCGAGCCTGTCGAGGCGGCGGGCTGGGACGGCGATGCGCTGGAAGCCCAGACCTTCGCCTATCTCGCGATCCGCTCGGTCAAGGGGCTGCCGCTCAGCTTGCCCGGCACGACCGGCGCGCCGCAGCCGCTGACAGGCGGGCGCCTGAACCGCGTCGGCTGACCCCCCAGATCAAGGAGCATGGTAGTGAGCCTGGGCGGGATAGGTAACCTCGATTACACCGTCATCCTGTGCAGCAGGATGGCGCAAACGCGCGCATTTTACCGCGACATCATGCAGTTTCCGATCGAGATCGATCTTGAGAACTGGGTCAGCTTTCGTGTCGGCGCCGCGTTGCTTGCGCTGCGGCCGCGCGGCGTTTGGAGCGTCTGCGACGATGGCAAGACACTGCCCGGATCGGCGGCGGTTCAGCTTGCCTTTCGCGTGGCCCCTCCCGCTGTCGATGCCTGCCATACGGAACTGGTCGCCAAGGGCGTGCCGATCCTGAGGGAGCCGACGGATCTGTCCAATTGGCGTCACCGCACGCTGTTCTTTCGCGATCCCGAGGACAATATCATCGAGATCTACGCCGAGTATTGAGCCGCGAAACGGGTCTCGAAGGCGCCGTCTTTGCCGTCATTGCGAGGAGCAAAGCGACGAAGCAATCCAGGAGCGGCAGGGTTCGACGTCCCGCTGGATTGCTTCGTCGCCAATGCTCCTCGCAATGACGAGGAGAGCGTCACGCCCGAAAAGCCCCGCCGCCATCGACATCGAGCACGGTACCGCTGACATAGCCGCAGGCCGGCGAGGCCAGGAAGGCGGCGGCGTTGGCGATCTCCTCGGGCTCGATCAATCGGTCCAATGGCAGGTTCGTCAGCATCTCCTCCCAGCGGGCTTCGTCGCCAAGCGAGGTCGCAGCGCGCCGCTTGCTGAGCGAGATGATGCGGTCGGTGCGGGTCTGCGAAGGGTTGATGCCGAAGACGCGCACGCCCCAATCGACCGATTTTCCGCCGATTGCGCTGGTGAAGGCCATCAGGGCGGCGTTGCCGGTGCCGCCGCAGACATAGTCGTAGCGCGGGCTGCGCCCGGCTCCGCCGATGATGTTGACGATGATGCCGGCCTTCCGCTGCTTCATCCCCGCCAGATAGAGCTTGGTCAGATGGATATAGCCCGTCACCTTCAGCGCCCAGGCCTGTTCCCAAGTTTCCATGGACAGGTCGAGCAGTCCGCCGCCGGGGATCGCGCCGGCATTGTTCACCAGGATGTCGATATCGGGGTAGCTGGCTGCGACGCGCTCGCGCTCAGCCGCGACCGAGAGATCGGCGGCGCAGCTTGCGACGCGGTTGGCCTCGCCGAGGGCCGCCGCCGTGGCCGCGAGGCGCTCAGTGTCGCGCGCGACGAGGACCACGGAGCAGCCCTCTGCCAGGAAGGTTGTCGCGCAGGCTGCGCCGATGCCTTTCGAGCCGCCAGTGATCAGGACGCGGCGGCCGGTCAGTTTCAGATCCATGCGATTGGTCCTTGTTGCGATGGCGCGATGGCTGTCGTTCCGGGGCTCTATTCCCCGGTGAAGGCCGGCTCGCGCTTCTCCTTGAAGGCGCGCTGGCCCTCGCGATAATCGGCGCTGCTGAAGCAGGCCGCGATGGAGGCCTCGACAGCGGCGATGTCCCGCTCGCTCTCCGGGCGGGCGAGTTCGCTCAGTGCATGTTTGAGGGCGCGCAAGGTCAGCGGTGCATTGCCGGCGATCCGCGCGAGGTAGTCGCAGGCCTCTTGCTCGAAGCTGTCCGCGCCCCAGAGCGCGGTGACGACGCCCAGGCGCAGCGCCTCCTCGCCGGCGATGATCCGGGCGCTGAGCAGGAGGTCGGAGGCTGGGCCGAAGCCGAGCTTGGCCACCAGCATGCGCACGCCCTCATAGGCATAGCCGAGGCCGAGCCGCGCGGCGGGAACGCGGAAGCGCGAATCGGCCCGTGCCAATCTGAGATCACAGCTCATCGCCAGGCCGAAGCCACCGCCGAAGCAGATGCCGCGAATGAGCGCGATCGTCGGCTTGGCGGCATGGACCAGCGCGGCGCAGCCTTGCAGATAGGCTTCGTCATAGGCCCGGGTTTCGGTGGCGCTGTCGCGCTTCTCGCCGAATTGCGAGATGTCGGCGCCGGCGCAGAAGGCGCGCCCGCCTTCGCCAGCGACGACGATGGCGCGGACCTCGCGGTCGGCCTCCGCGCGGGCGACGAGGCCCGGCAGGCTCGCCCACATCTCATAGCTCATCGCGTTCATCTTCTGCGGCTGGTCGAGGACCAGCCGGGCGATGCCGTTTTCCGTCTCGTAGCGAACCGTGCCCATCTCTCCCCGCAAAGCTCCATGTCTCCGATCGCAAGCCATGCCTGCAATCATGCGATGCCGGCGGCAGAGTAGCCGAGTTCTTCCGGGATGGCTTAGGAATGCTGCGTCTGCGCCAGATGCGCGCCCGTCCGTCGAGAACCGGAGAGACCAGCATGCAACCCTCGCAAGCAAGCCACAGCATCGGCGACGCGGCATTGTCGGCGACGATCAAGCCGGACGGCGCCGAGCTGGTCAGCTTGCTGGGCGTGGAGGAGGGCGAGCTCCTCTGGCAGGCCGGGCCGCAATGGCCGCGTCACTCGCCGGTGCTGTTCCCGATCGTCGGGCGGCTGGCGGAAGGCCGGCTGCGGCATCAGGGTCGCGACTATCACCTGACCCAGCACGGCTTTGCACGTGACAGCCTGTTCGACTGGGTCGAGCGAAGCGAGGCGCGTGCGGTGCTGCGCCTGACCGAGAATGCGCAGACGCAAGCCATCTATCCATTCCGCTTCATCCTCGAATTGACCTACGCCATTGCTGACGGCGCATTGAGCGTGACGACGCGCGTGACCAATCCGGGCGATGTCGTGCTGCCCTGCAGCGTCGGCGCGCATCCCGCCTTCAACTGGCCGCTCATGCCCGGCGTTCCCAAAGAGCGTCATGTCTTGGAGTTCGGTGCGCCGGAGGAGGGGAGCGCCGTGCTGCTGACTGACGGATTGCTCGATGCGCGGGTGCCATTGCCCCTGCAGGGCCGTGTCCTGCCGCTATCGCCGGAGCTGTTCGTGAAGGACGCGCTGATCCTGCCTTCACTCGCCAGCCGCTCCGTCCGCTTCATTGCAAGGGACGAGGCCGGGCGTACGGCGCGAGCCATCAAGGTCTCGTGGGAAGGCTATCGCGATCTCGGCATCTGGTCGAAGCCCGATGGCGCGCCCTTCCTCTGCATCGAGCCCTGGTTCGGCATGGCGAGCCCGCTGGGCTGGGATGGCGAGTTCACGGAGAAGCCCGGCATCCTGCTGCTGGCGCCCGGCGAAAGCCGGGCGATGAGCTGGAGCGTCAAGGTCGAGGGGTGAGGCCGGGGCGTCCTCCGGCGTCCCGCTATTCTTGTTTTAACGCGTTTTCTCCGCGCAAACGCTTCGCGTTTGTCGCGAGCGAACCGGTGTCCACTTCGCTCGAAAACGCTCTAAGCCCTCGACCTGATCAGTGACAGACCGGCTCGCCGGGATGTCCGCAGTTCGGCCGCTTCTGCTGCTGCGGCGCGGGGTGCGGACGGGCGGCTTGCTGAGCCGCCTGCCGGGCGCGTTGCTGGGTCGCCTGCTGTTGGGCTTGAGCCGCTTGCTGCTGCCGCTGCCGCTGCTGCGCTGCGGCTTGGGCTGCCTGTTGTTGCCGCTGTTGCTGGGCAGCCTGCTGTTGGGCTTGAGCTGCTTGCTGCTGCCGTTGCTGAGCCGCCTGTTGGGCACGTTGCTGTGCCGCAGCCTGAGCGGCTTGCTGTTGGTGCTGCTGTTGAGCTGCCTGCTGGGCGCGTTGTTGAGCCGCGGCCTGGGCCGCTTGCTGCTGTCGCTGTTGCTGAGAGGCTTGCTGGGCGCGTTGCTGCGCGGCGGCTTGAGCCGCCTGCTGCTGTTGAGCAGCTTGTTGAGCGCGTTGCTGTGCGGCCTGCTGTTGGCGTTGAGCCGCGGCATCGTTTGTCGCGGCCTGCGGAGGCGAGGCGGGCGACGGGCGGGCGATGGTGGCAGGGGCGGCAGGCGGTGCCGCTTGTCCAGCCGGGCGGGGCGCCTGCGGGTTCGCCTGGGCAGGAGCGGCGGGCGTCTGCGCCACGCCGGGAGTCTGCGGCGGCGTGTTACGGCCGGCGGTGGCAGGCGCGTTGGGAGTGGGTAGCGGTTGCGCGCCCGGAACGGCGGGCAGGGCCGGCGCTTGGCCGGGGCGCAGCGGCTGCGCATGCGGCTGCAGATTGGCGGCTGGAGCGGCCTGGGCAGGCGCGGCCTGAGCGGGCATCTGGGGGCGAGCGCCGGGCAGGGCGTTGTTGACGGGCGCAGCCGGGTTCGGCGCGACTGCCTGGGGTGCCGCGACCGGCGGCTGGCCCGGGGCATTTGCGGGTCTTGGAGTGTCGGAAGGTCTTGCTTGCTGTCTCGCCCCATGCAGCGCCGCGGCGGCCGGCAATGCGACGGCTGCGGCGGCTATCGCGGCGCTCGCGACAGGATGCGCCTGGATGAAATTGGACGGACCGTTACCGGGAGCCGGCGTGGGCGCGGCCGGCTGCGGCGGCAGCAGATTGGCCGGGATGGGGGCAACTTGCTGGCCGGCCGGATTGGTGACGATCGCCGTCTGATTGGCCTGGTTGATCACCACCGTGTTGTGGATGTTGACATTGACGACATTGAGCGGCGGCGGGGCGACATAGGCCGGGCGCTCGATCCAGGCCGGAACCGGATGATAGACCGGGATCGGCAGCACGAAGGCGACGGCGGGCGGCGGGGGCGGCGGCAGGTCGACGAAATAGGCCGGCCGCGGCGGCAGGAAGAACACCGGCACCGGCGGCGGGGGCGGCAGATCGTAGACCGGGTCCGCGAAATAGACGGCCGGGCGCTCGACATAGACGATCTCCTCCGGCGGGGGCGGCGGCACGTCATAGGCGAGCATGGCGAAGGCGGCCGGCGGCTCCAGCACGGCCGCGAAATGGCTGAGGCGGCGGCGCGCATCATAGGCATGGGGGCCGCGCGGATAGCGCCGCAGATAGGACCAATAGGCATCGGGCGTATCGGCGAAGGCGCTCTCGCGCCAGGTTGCGGCCTCGCGGCGTGCGGCGACGATGGCGCGCACGCGCTTGGCGAGCGGGTCGCTGGGATAGGCGGCGAGGAAATCGAGATAGCCGCGCATCGTGTCGCGCGTCAAAGCCGCAAGATAAGCCTCGCCGGCATCGAAATCGCGGATCGGCCTGGAGCGCAATTCGGAGAAGCGGACGGCTTGCGCTTGCGGGGCGGCCTGGCTGCGTTCGAAGAACAGGAACGGCGCCTGCACGCGCGAGACCTGCCAGGGCAGTTCGGCGCCATGCGTCAGGGCGTCGACGCGCAGGCGGACGCGCTCGAACAGGTCGTCTAGCGGTAGGCCGCCTTCCTTGATCATCTCCGAGAGGGCGGTCGCATAGGCGCCATAGGGCCCCTTGTTGTCGGGGCCGATCGTGCCTGGCGCGGCGTTGAAGGCGAGCAACGTGCCGGCATCCGGCTGCATCAGGGCCAGGCCGCCGGCGAGAGGCTGCCCGGATCTAGCGAAGCCATTGGCATAGGCGGCATCGAGCACGACGATGCGCGCCTTCAACGGTACGGCCGCCAGGGACTTGGTGAGGTCGCTCAGCCGAACCGCCTCGAGCGGCACATCGGTATCGCGCGCGATCCGCGCATCCACAGGAACGAGATAGTTCTCGCCCTCGAATTGCACGCCGTTCCCGGCGAAATAGACCAGCGCGACGGTGTCTGGCCCGGAGGCACCAGCCTTGTCCAGGAATTCGCGCAGCGAGGCGCGCAGCGTCGCGGTGTCGAGGTCGCGCGCGCCGACGACGTCGAAGCCGGCGGCCTGAAGGGTCTGTGCGATCAGGCCGGCATCATTGGCGGGTGTCGCCAGCGGGCTCGCCTGATAGGCGCCGTTGCCGATGACCAGCGCGATCCGCTTTTCCAGCTGCTGGGCGTGGCTGGGACTGAAACCTACGGCGACGCAGAGCGCGACGACCGCCAGACGGAGGAGATGAAGCCCAGGCATTGCGCCCTCCCGGCAAGGACAAGTCAGAGCGCTGCAGTGTCGAGGCCGCGCCATGAACCGGGATTGAATGAAGTGCGGCCAAATCCAGGCAAATATAGGGAAGATTTTGGGACCGGAATCGGCTTTTCGTAAGCGAAGACGGGCGGTTCCGCCGAATTATCGACTTCGTCAGACTTGCGGAGTCTCGGGTTTGCGTCTCTCCCATCTCTGGTTGAGCCGCAGCGCGACCAGGGTACAGGCCGCTCCCGAGAGCAGATAGGCGCCCGCGGAAATCAGGCCGAACTGGGTCGAGAGCAAGAGGGCTGCGAGCGGGGCGAAGCCTGCGCCGAAGAGCCAGGCGAGATCCGAGGTCAGCGCCGAGCCGGTATAGCGAAAGCCCGGCGAGAAGCTCGAGGCGACGGCGCCGGAGGACTGGCCGAAGGACAGGCCGAGCAGCACGAAGCCGACGATCATGAAGACCGTCTCGCCGACCACGCCGCCATCGAGCAATTGCGGCGCGAACCCGCTGAAGACGGCGATCGCCACCGCGCAGCCGCCGAGCAGGGAACGCCGCCCGATCCTGTCCGCGATCAGGCCGGAGGCGACGATCGCCGCGATCCCGAAGACGGCGCCGACGGCTTCGATGATCAGGAAGCGCGCCGGCCCCTCCTGCGTGAACAGGAAGACCCAGGACAGCGGAAAGACTGTGACCATGTGGAACATGGCAAAGCTCGCCAGCGGCGCGAAGGCGCCGATCAACACGCTGCCACCCTGGCTGCGCAGCGTGTCGCGGATGCGCGCGGGATGGAGGTCGCGGTTCTCGAACAGGTTTTGGTAGTCCGGCGTGGCGACCATGCGCAGCCGGGCGAACAGGGCCACGACATTGATCGCGAAGGCGACGAAGAACGGGTAGCGCCAGCCCCAGCTGAAGAAATCCTCGGCCGAGAGATTACCGACGAAGAAGGCGAAGAGCACGCTCGCCACGATCAGCCCGAGCGGCGCGCCGAGCTGCGGGATCATCGCATACCAGCCGCGATATTTGTCGGGGGCGTTGAGGGCGAGCAGCGAGGCCAGCCCGTCCCAGGTTCCGCCAAGCGCGATGCCCTGGCCGACGCGTGCCAGCGCCAGAAGCCAGATCGAGGCCGCGCCGATCTGCTCGTAGCCCGGCAGGAAGGCGATGGCCACGGTCGAGGTGCCGAGCAGGAACAGCGCGATCGTCAGCTTGGCGCTTTTGCCATAGGCGCGGTCGACGGCCATGAAGATGACGGTGCCGAGCGGGCGCGCCACGAAGGCCAGGGCGAAGATGGCGAAGGAATACAGCGTGCCGGTCAGCGGATCCAAATAGGGGAAGACGAGCTTGGGGAACACGATCACTGATGCGATCGCATAGACGAAGAAGTCGAAGAACTCGGAGGTCCGGCCGATGACGACGCCGATCGCGATCTCGCCCGGATTGATCTCGCCGTGGCGCGCGTTGATGATCCTGGCGTCGCGTTCCGCTGTCGTTGGTGTGGTTGACATGTGCGCCCGAGCTCGCATCGTTTGGCGATCCGCCGGCCCGTAGCCTGACGGCAGTCCGCTTTTCACTCATGCACTTCTGACTGATGACAGGCTAGGCGAGGATTGGGCAAATTGTCCAATGTTCCGCTTGACGCTCAGCCGCTAGCGCTCATCCTGACAGATTAACGCTGACAGGTTGGTGCCGTGAGCCGTTTTCGGATCATCGCCGTACTGCCGCTGCTCGCGCTATTGGGCGGCTGCAATTTCGTCGTGCTCGCTCCGGCGGGGGATGTGGCTGCGCAGCAGCGCGACCTCGTTGTCATCTCGACCATCCTGATGCTGCTGATCATCATACCGGTGATGGCGCTCACGGTCTTCTTCGCCTGGCGCTATCGGCACTCCAACAAGGAGGCGCGCTACGAGCCCGATTGGGATCACTCGACCGGGCTCGAACTGGTGATCTGGTCGGCGCCGCTGCTGATCATCATCTGCCTGGGCGCGCTGACCTGGATGGGCACTCATCTGCTCGATCCTTATCGCCAGCTCGGGCGCATCGCGGCCGGCCGTCCCGTCCCGCAGGCGGCCAAGCCGCTCGAGGTGAACGTCGTCGCGCTCGACTGGAAATGGCTGTTCATCTACCCCGAATACGGGGTGGCGACCGTCAACGAGCTCGCAGCCCCGGTCGACCGGCCGATCAGCTTCCGCATCACGTCCTCCTCGGTGATGAACTCCTTCTATGTCCCCGCGCTCGCCGGCCAGATCTATGCGATGGCCGGCATGCAGACGCGGCTCCACGGGGTGATCAACCGGCCCGGCCGCTATCAGGGCTTCTCGGCGAATTATAGCGGCGCCGGCTTCTCCGGCATGCGCTTCGCCTTCCACGGGCTGACTGATGCCGATTTCGACGGCTGGATCGCGCAGGCGAAGGCAGCGGGAGCGACGCTCGATCGCGCCAGTTATCTGCAGCTGGAGCGGCCGAGCGAGAACGATCCGGTGCGCCGCTATACGAATGTCGATCCGAAGCTCTTCAACGCCATCCTCAACATGTGCGTCGAGCCGGGCAAGATGTGCATGAACGAGATGGCCGCCGTCGACGCCAAGGGCGGGCTCGGCCTGGCCGGCATCGCCAATACGCTGCCGCTCTCCTACGACAAATATGCCCGCCGCGGCGCGGTCTTCGGCGCAGATCCGAGCTATGTGCTCAGCGTCTGCACCACCGAGGAGGCCGCGGCGATGCAGGCGCGGGCGCCGGCGCCGATGACGCCGGTTCCGCCCAAAGCGAGCGCGATCCGCGGTGCCGGCCTGCCACTGCCCAATCTCTCGCTCCGTCGCCTGGACTCGCTCCTGCTGTCCGGCCCGGGCCGCCCATCCAATTCCTGAAGCGAGATAGTCCGGTGCCTGACGCTTCCGCTCTCCTCAAGATGATCTTCGGCCGATTGACGCTGGAGTCGTTCCCGCTGCACGAGCCGATCCTGCTCGTGACCTTCGCCGCGGTCGTGCTTGGCGGCATCGTCGTTGTCGGCGCGCTGACTTATTTTCGCGTCTGGGGCTATCTCTGGCGCGAATGGTTCACCAGCGTGGACCATAAGAAGATCGGCATCATGTACATGGTGCTCGGCCTCGTCATGCTGCTGCGCGGCTTTGCCGACGCGATCATGATGCGCCTGCAGCAGGCCATGGCCTTCAACGGCTCGGAAGGCTACCTCACCGCGCATCACTACGACCAGGTCTTCACCGCCCATGGCGTGATCATGATCTTCTTCGTGGCGATGCCGATGGTCACCGGGCTGATGAACTTCGTCGTGCCGCTGCAGATCGGCGCGCGCGACGTCTCCTTCCCCTTCCTCAACAATTTCAGCTTCTGGATGACGACGGCCGGCGCCGTCCTCGTCATGATGTCGCTCTTCGTCGGCGAATTCGCGCGCACCGGCTGGCTCGCCTATCCGCCGCTCTCGGGCATCGGCTACAGCCCCGATGTCGGGGTCGACTATTACATATGGGCGCTGCAGGTCGCAGGCATCGGCACACTGCTGTCGGGCATCAACCTCGTCTGCACCATCGTGAAGATGCGGGCCCCGGGCATGACGATGATGAAGATGCCCGTCTTCACCTGGACGTCGCTATGCACCAACGTCCTGATCGTAGCGGCCTTTCCGGTGCTGACGGCGGTCCTCGCGCTGCTCTCGCTCGATCGCTATGTCGGCACCAACTTCTTCACGAACGACTTCGGCGGCAGCCCGATGATGTATGTGAACCTGATCTGGATCTGGGGCCATCCGGAGGTCTACATCCTGATCCTGCCGGCCTTCGGCATCTTCTCCGAGGTGACCTCGACCTTCTCGGGCAAGCGCCTCTTCGGCTACACCTCGATGGTCTACGCCACCGTCGTCATCACAATCCTGTCCTATCTGGTCTGGCTGCACCATTTCTTCACGATGGGCTCCGGGGCGAGCGTGAATTCCTTCTTCGGGATCACGACGATGATCATCTCGATCCCGACCGGCGCCAAGATTTTCAACTGGCTGTTCACGATGTATCGCGGCCGCATCCGCTTCGAACTGCCGATGATGTGGACGCTCGCCTTCATGCTGACCTTCACGGTCGGCGGCATGACGGGCGTGCTGCTGGCGGTGCCGCCGGCTGACTTCGTGCTGCACAACAGCCTGTTCCTGGTCGCCCATTTCCACAACGTCATCATCGGCGGCGTGCTGTTCGGGCTCTTCGCCGGCATCGTCTACTGGTGGCCCAAGGCCTTCGGCTTCAAGCTCGATCCGTTCTGGGGCAAGCTCTCCTTCTGGTTCTGGGTGGTGGGCTTCTGGTTCGCCTTCATGCCGCTCTACATCCTGGGCCTGATGGGGGTGACGCGCCGGATGCGTGTCTTCGACGACCCGTCCCTGCAGATTTGGTTCGTCATCGCGGGCTTCGGCGCCTTCCTGATCCTGCTCGGCATCGTCGCCTTCCTCGTGCAGATCGGCGTCAGCATCCTCAGGCGCGACAAGCTGCGCGAGACCACCGGCGACCCTTGGGACGGCAGGACGCTGGAATGGGCGACCTCGTCGCCGCCGCCGGCCTATAATTTCGCCTTCACGCCGGTCATCCATGACAACGACGCCTGGTCGGACATGAAGCGCCGTGGCTATCAGCGCCCGCTCGGCGGCTACAAGTCGATCCATATGCCGAGCAACACGCCGACCGGGATCATCCTCGCCGGCCTGAGTATGGCCGTCGCCTTCGGCCTGATCTGGTACATGTGGTGGCTGGCCGTGCTCGGCTTCGTGGCGCTGCTCGCCGTGACGATCGCCCACACCTTCAACTACCACCGCGATTTCCACATCCCTGTCGAGGAGGTGGTGCGCACGGAAGCGGAGCGTACCCGCCTCCTGGCCGGCGCGGGAGCCTGAGCCATGACGACAGCCGATATCGCCGCGCAAGACGACGCCAAGACTGCCAATGCCGAGATCGCCTTCTACCTGAAGGACGAGCACGACCATCCGGAAGGCTCGAGCACCGCGCTCGGCTTCTGGATCTATCTGATGAGCGACTGTCTCATCTTCGCGGTGCTGTTTGCGATCTATGGGGTGCTCGGCGCGAACTATGCCGCGGGGCCTTCGCCCAAGGACCTGTTCGAGCTGCCGCTGGTCGCGCTGAACACGACGATGCTGCTGCTTTCATCGATCACCTATGGCTTCGCCATGCTGACGATGGAGAAGGGCCGTGTCGCGGCGACCCAGATCTGGCTGGCGGTCACCGGCCTGTTCGGCCTCGCCTTCCTCAGCATCGAGCTCTACGAGTTCCACCACCTGATCGAGATCGGCGCGACGCCGCAGCGCAGCGCCTTCCTGTCGGCCTTCTTCACCCTCGTCGGCACCCACGGCCTGCACGTGACCTTCGGCACGATCTGGCTGGTGACGCTGATGGTGCAGGTCGCCAAGCACGGGCTGATCGCGGCCAACCGCCGCCGCCTGATGTGCCTGAGCATGTTCTGGCACTTCCTCGACGTCGTCTGGATCGGCGTCTTTACCTTCGTCTATCTCACGGGAATGCTGCGATGAGCTCCGAAGCGCATGGCGATCACGGCGACCATGGCGATCATGTCGAGGCGCATGGTTCGTTTCGCGGCTATCTGACCGGCTTCCTGCTCTCGGTCGTGCTGACTGCCATCCCGTTCTGGCTGGTCATGAACAACGTCCTGGACAACAAGCAGGCGACGGCAATCATCATCATGGCCTTCGCCGTGGTCCAGATCGTCGTGCACATGGTCTTCTTCCTGCACATGAACGGCCGCTCGGAGGGCGGCTGGACGATGCTGGCGCTGATCTTCACGATCATCCTCGTGGTCATCGCGCTGACCGGCTCGCTCTGGGTGATGTACCACCTCAACACCAACATGATGCCCGGCCACGACATGAGCCAGATGCAGTGATGCGCCCGGCCAGGCGGCAGGCAGCGCCTGCCACGCTGGGCAAGCAAGCGCGTGATGATGGCGATGGGGCGGCGAGCGGGCGGGGCCGTGGGCCTCGCTCGATGGGCCTGCTCGTCCTCCTCGGCAGTGTCGCCCTCATCGGCGTTCTGGGTTTCCTGGCGCTCGGCATCTGGCAAGTACAGCGCCTTGGCTGGAAGGAGGCGCTGATCGCTCGCGTCGAGAGCCGCATCCATGCGGAGCCGGTGCCAGCTCCCGGCCCGGCGAACTGGGCGGCGGTCGCGGATGACGAATACCGGCGGGTGCAGGTGAGCGGGTTTTTCCAGCAGGATCGCGCAGCCTTCGTGCAGGCGGTGACGGAGCGCGGCGGTGGCTACTGGCTCATGACGCCGCTGCGCACCGGCGCGGGCTTCACGGTGCTGGTCAATCGCGGCTTCGTCACGCCTGAGCAACGCAATCAACTGAGCGCACCGGCCTCCGCGTCGGGTGGTCAAGCCCCGGATGCGCAGGTCACGGTCAGGGGCCTCCTGCGCCTGAGCGAACCCGGAGGCGGCTTCCTGCGCCACAATGATCCCGCCGCCGATCGCTGGTATTCACGCGATGTCGCCGCGATCGCGGCTGTACGTGGCCTTGGCGAGGTCGCGCCCTATTTCATCGATGCCGATGCGGCGCAGGGTCCCGCGGGCTTTCCCGTCGGCGGGCTGACAGTGCTGCGCTTTGCGAATAATCATCTCGTCTACGCGCTGACCTGGTTCACGCTGGCGCTCATGCTCGCCGCGGCGGCGGCCTTCGTCATTCGCGGCGAGTATCGGCTGCGGCGCGCAGTGGAGAACGAGCATTAGCGTTCAGGACACGACAAGCCGGAAGAACCTGCTGCTCCTGGTGCAGCTGCGCTGGTTCGCCGTCGGCGGCCAGGTGCTGACCATGCTGATCGTGCAGCTCTGGTTCGGCATCGCCTTGCCGGTGCCGCAGATGGCCGGCGTCATCCTGTTCCTGGTCGGTCTCAACGTCGTCAGCCTGCTGCGCCATCGGCAGAACACCGAGATCAACCATGGCGAACTCGTCGCCGAACTGATGCTCGACGTCACCGCGCTGACGATCCAGCTCTATCTCAGCGGCGGTGCGAGCAACCCTTTCATCTCACTCTATCTCCTGCAGATCGCGCTCGGCGCCGTGCTGCTCGAGGTCTGGGCGGCCAGGCTCCTGGTCGTCGTCGCCAGCGGCTGCTTCATCGGGCTGATCTTCTCCTATCGGCCGCTGGTGCTGCCGCCGGAACTGGCCGGAGAGCTCCTTACGCTGCACATCCAGGGCATGTTCGTCTGCTTCGTGCTGGCGGCGAGCCTGCTCGTCTTCTTCATCGCGCGGATCAACCGGAACCTGCGCATCCGGGATTTTCACCTCGCCGATCTGCGTCAGCGCGCGGCGGAGGAAGACCATATCGTCAGGATGGGCCTGCTGGCCTCGGGCGCTGCCCATGAACTCGGCACGCCATTGGCGACGCTCTCGGTCATCCTGAATGACTGGCAGCGCATGCCCGTCTTCAGGAGCGATCCCGATCTCGTCCAGGAGGCCGGCGAGATGCAGAGCCAGATCGACCGCTGCAAATCGATCGTCACCGGCATCCTGATGTCCTCCGGCGAAGCGCGCGGCGAGGGGCCGGTGAAGACCACCGTCAATGGCTTCGTCGATGGCCTGGTCGCGGAGTGGCGCTCGCATCGCTCGCCCATCGCGCTCGACTACGACAATCGCTTCAGCCCTGACGACAGCATCGTCTCCGACCCGGCCCTGAAGCAGGTCATCTTCAACGTCTTCGACAATGCGCTCGAGGCCTCGCCGCATTGGGTCGGGGTCACCATCGGCCGGCGCGGCGACGAGCTGCTCATCGCGGTGGATGATGCCGGGCCGGGCTTCGACCCGACGATCCTCGCCGAGCTTGGCCAGCCCTATCGCTCGACCAAGCAGCGCCCCGGCAGCGGGCTGGGGCTCTTTCTCGTGGTCAATGTGCTGCGCAAGCTCGGTGGCACGGTGACGGCGCGCAATCGCATCGGCCGCGGCGCCCATGTCACGCTCGCGCTGCCTCTGGCGAGCCTTTCTCCGGGAGCTGTCGATGCAGCCTGAGCGCACGCTCCTGATCGTCGAGGACGACCCTTCCTTCGCGCGTGCCTTGCGCCGCTCCTTCGAGCGTCGCGGCTACGTGGTCTTGTCCTGCGACAGCGTCGCCGGCCTGCAGGACCTGCTGGCGACAGCCTCCCCGGGCTATGCCGTCGTCGACCTCAAGCTCGTCGGCGGCTCCGGCCTGGAATGCATCAAGCTGCTGCATGGGCACGATCCGCTGATGAAGATCGTGGTGCTGACCGGTTTCGCCAGCATCGCCACGGCGGTCGAGGCGATCAAGCTCGGCGCCTGCCACTACCTCGCGAAGCCCTCCAACAGCGACGATATTGAGGCGGCCTTCGAGAAGTCGACCGGCAATGCGGAGGTGCCGCTTTCGCAGCGGCCGACCTCGCTGAAGAACCTCGAATGGGAGCGCATTCACGAAACCCTGGTCGAGACGGATTTCAACATCTCGGAAACCGCCCGGCGGCTTGGGATGCATCGCCGGACGCTGGCGCGGAAGCTCGAAAAGCGCCGCGTCAACTGAGGCCCTCGCGCGGAACCCTGCCCGCTCCTCGTGGCCTCGCCGGGTGGAGCCGTTTCGCTCAGAGCCGGTTTGGAAACTCCAGCCCTCATCCTTCGAGACGCCATTCCCAAGGGAATGGCTCCTCAGGATGAGGGCTCAGGAGGTTTCCAGACAGCCTCGCTCAGCTCTCCAGCATCCATTCATGGGCGGGGTCGTTGGCGAATTTCCAGACCCGCTTCGGCCCCGCCATGACGTTGAGATAATACAGCTCGTAGCCATGCGGCGCGGCGACCGGATGGTAGCCCCTGGGCACGAGCACGACATCGCCATCCTCGGCCGCGAGCGTCTCGTCGAGCGCGCGGTCGTCGGTGTAGACGCGCTGGAGGGCGAAACCCTGCGCTGGCGAGAGGCGGTGGTAGTAGGTTTCCTCCAGCAGCGATTCCTGCGGCAGCGCGTCCCGGTCGTGCTTGTGCGGCGGGTAGCTCGACCAAGAGCCCGAGGGCGTGATCACCTCGACCACGAGCAGGCTTTCGGCAGGCTCGGTCTCGGGCAGGATGTTGCGGACATGGCGGGTGTTCGTGCCCTGGCCGCGTGTCAGGCAGCCGACATCCCTTGGCGCGATGACGCGGGGTTTGAGCCCCGGCTTGCCCGGGGCCGAGCACACAGCCATTTCGCAGGCGCCTTCGGCCGTGACGCTCCAGGATGTTCCGGCCGGCACATAAAGCGACCAGGGGTCGGGCTCGAACGGGGAATTGCGGCCGCCAATCGTGCCGAACTCCGTGCCGCCCGCGCTGGCCGCGACCTTGCCCGCGAGCAGGACGATGCAGATCTCGCGATCGCCCGTCTCCTTCGACAGGCTCTGGCCGTCGGTGAGCTTGTAGACCTCGAAGCCGACATGGTCCCAACCGGCCGATGCCGGCGTGACGTTGTGGATGCGGCCCTCGGAATCGCGGGCGGCGGGTTTGACGAGCAGTTTCGACATGATGTGCTCCGGCTCAGGCGAGCCCGGCCTCCTTCAGGCTCAGCCTCAGATGGGCGACGCCCCTCTTGGCATAGGTCAGGGGATGGGCCTTCTCAGGGTCCTGCTCGGCCTCGACCACGACCCAGCCGGAATAGCCGGGCAGGGCGCGGAAGACGGCGGGATAATCGACCATGCCGTCGCCGGGCACGGTGTAGACGCCGAGATCGCCGCCCTGGCCGAGGACGGCATCGAGAAAGCTCCAGTCGCCGGCCTTGGCCTGCTCCATCACGCTCTCTCGCACATCCTTGGCATGGACATGGCTGATCCGCTCCCGATAGCGCGCGGCGAGCGCGGCAGGGTCGGCCCCGCCCCAGCTTGCGTGGCCGGTATCGAGCAGCAGATGCACCGCCTTGCCGGTTGCCGCCATGAAGGCGTCGATATCCGCCTCGCTCTCGACGATCGTGCCCATATGATGGTGATAGACCAGCCGGACGCCTTCGCTCAGCGTGCGCTCGGCGATCTCGGTGACCCGCTTGCCGAATTGTGCCCAGTCGCCCGCCGCCATCACCGGCCGTTGCGAGAGCGGCTTGCCGCGGTCGCCATGGATCGCGTTCGAGGTCTCGGCGAAGACCAAGACATTCGAACCCATCGCCTTGAGCAGATCGAGATGCGGCCGCAGCTGGATCATTTCCGCATCGGCGTCGCGCAGCAGCAATTCGGCAGAGTACCAGCCCGAGATGCAGGCCATGCCGAAAGGCGCGAGCGCAGCCTTGAGCGCGGCGGGTTCGCGCGGGAATTTATGGCCGAGTTCCATGCCCTCAAAACCGGCCTGGCGGGCCTCATCCAGGCAGGTTTCGAGCGAGGTCGCGCCGCCGATCTCCTGCAGGTCGTCATTCGACCAGCCGATGGGGTTGGCGCCGATGCGGATAGGCATGTCGTTGGTTCCGTAATCTTCGAGGTGATCAGAGAGAGGCACGGTTCCCCGTCATTGCGAGCGAAGCGAAGCAATCCAGGAGTCTCACGCACCCTCCTGGATTGCTTCGCTTCGCTCGCAATGACGATGGTATTCGATCATGGTCGCGTCTTGAGCGCGTCGTCATAACGTTGGCGGGCCTGGACGACCTCGGCTCGCGTCGAAATCTCGGGCACCGCGACATCCCACCAATGCCCGCCGGCATCGGTCGAGATTGCCGGGTCGGTGTCGATCACGATGACGCTGGTGCGGTCATGGGCCCTGCTCTCGCGTAGCGCCTCATCGAGTTCGGCAAGGCTTGCCACCTTGCGCGAGACCGCCCCGAGCGAGGCGGCGTGGGCAGAAAAATCGATCGCCGGCAATGTCTCGTGACGGCTGTCGGCCAGGAGATTGTTGAACGGAGCGCCGCCGGTCGCGCCCTGCAGTCGGTTGATGCAGCCAAACCCGCGATTATCGAGCACGACGATGGTGAGCTTCAGCCCCAGCATCACCGAGGTCGCAATCTCGGAGTTCATCATCAGATAGGAGCCGTCGCCGACCATGACGACGACCTCGCGGGCGGGGTCGGCCATCTTCACGCCGAGCCCGCCGGCGATCTCGTAGCCCATGCAGGAATAGCCGTATTCCATGTGGTAGCCGCCAGGCGCGCCGGCCTGCCAGAGCTTGTGCAGCTCGCCCGGCAAGCCGCCGGCGGCACAGACGACGACATCGGACGGCTTGCTCCAGCGCTGCACGGCGCCCAGCACCTGCGCGTCGCTCGGGAGCGCTGCGTTGCCGGCCTCGGTGTAACGCGAGGCGGTCGTGAGCCAGTCGGTCTTTGCCGCCTTCGCCTGCGCCGTCCAGGCCTCGGGCGCGCGGTGGCCTGCAAGCGCCGCTTCGAGTTCGGCGAGCCCGGCGCGGACATCGCAAAGGAGGGGCTGGGCGCGCTGCTTGCCGGCGTCGAATGCCTGCACATTCAGCCCGATGATGCGGCAGGCAGGGTTGGCGAAGAGCGACCAGGATCCGGTGGTGAAGTCCTGCAGGCGCGTACCGATGGCGAGCACGACATCGGCCTCTCCCGCCATGGCATTGGCCGCGCCGGTCCCGGTGACGCCGATCGCGCCGAGATTGAGCGGATGATCGAAGGGCAGGGTGCTCTTGCCGGCCTGCGTCTCGGCCGCTGGCAGCCCATGCGCCTCGCAGAAGCGCGCGAGTTCGGCCTCAGCCTCGCCATAGAGCACACCGCCACCGACCACGACGAAGGGCTTTTTCGCGGCCTTGAGCAGCGCGGCCGCTTCAGCCAGTTCGACTTCGTCCGGCCGCTGGCGGCGCGGCGTCCAGATGCGCTCGGCGAAGAAGCCTTCCGGATAATCAAAGGCCTCGGCCTGTACGTCCTGGCACAAGGCTAGCGTCACCGGCCCGCATTCGGCTGGATCGGTGAGAACGGCGATAGTGCGCTCGAAGGCCGGTATCAATTGCTCGGGCCGGGTCAGCCGGTCGAAATAGCGCGAGACCGGCTTGAAGCAGTCATTGGCCGAGACGGTGCCGTCGCCGAAATCCTCGATCTGCTGCAGGACCGGGTCGGGCCGGCGTCCGGCGAAGACATCGCCCGGCAGGAGCAGGAGCGGCAGGCGGTTGACATGGGCGACCGCGGCGGCGGTGACCATATTGGTCGCGCCGGGGCCGATCGAGCTCGTCACTGCCATCATCCGGCGCCGCCGGGAGGCCTTGGCGAAGGCGATCGCCGCATGCGCCATCGCCTGTTCGTTATGGGCGCGGTAGGTCGGCAGCGTGTCGCGTGCGCCATGGAGCGCCTCGCCGAGGCCCGCGACATTGCCATGGCCGAAAATCGCCCAGACACCGGCAAAGAGCGGCAGGGTCTGCCCGTCGATCACTGTTTTCTGCGCGGCGAGCGCCTTGACCAGCGCCTGCGCCATGGTGAGCCTGATCGTGGCCATCGGCTGTCTCCTCACCGGCTTTCCCAGGCAGCGGCTAGCTTGCCGAAGTTCTGTGCCATCCGCGCAGTCGCGGCTTCGTCGTCGATCGCGCCCGAAAGCCATGCGCGCGCCACCTCGCCGAAGATGGTGCGGCCGACCGCGAAGCCCTTGACCGAGGCGGCATTGCGCGAGCCCCGGAAGGCCTGCATGACGATGTCCTCCGGCGCATCGAGCCCGAGCAACAGCACGCCGCGGCAATAGGGATCGCGCGTCGCGATCATAGTGTCGATCGCCTGCCAGGCGGCGGGCGAGGGCTGGGTTTCCAGCTTCCACCAATCCGGCCTTATGCCGATGGCGTACAGCCGTTCCATCACCAGCGCCGTGCTATCGTCATGCAGCGGGCCGTGCTTGGAGGCGATGATCTCGACCAGCAATTCGCGCCCGACCTGCCGGCAGGCCAGCGCAACGCGCTTCAGCACCGCCTCCTGTGCGGCCTTGAGCTCGGCAGGGTCGTCCGGGTGGTAGAAGCACAGGCATTTGGCGATGTGATCCACCGGCCATTCCGCCAGCGTTGCCCCCAGCGAGCCGGTTGCGTCCGTCTCGAGCACCAGCGGCCGCGAGCCCGGCAGTTCGAGCGGCCGCGCGATCCAGAAACCGTGGTCGCCGGCCCGGAACAGCGCCTCGCGGCCATGCTTGCCGTCGATCAGCATGCCGAAGCCAGGCCGCCCGGCTGCGACCCGCGCGGCGGCCGCGACCGCGAGCGTCTTGAAGGCGGCGATGCGCGCGCGCGGGGCGCCCACGGCGTCGGCCATATCCTCCAGCTGGGCACGATGGTCGATGGCGAGCGCCATGATGCCGGCGGGCTGGGGTCGCCGCGTCGTCGCCCAATGGACGTGATTGATCTCGACATCGTGGCGCAGCGCGCGATGCTTCGAGCCCTGCTTCAGGAAATATTGCAGCTCCGGGAAGGTCGGGCTCTCCGGCGAGCAGAGCAGCCGCGAGACCGCGAAGGCGCCGCAGGCATTGGCCCAGGCGCAACAGGTCTCGATCGGCTCGTCACGCAGAAAACCGCGCAGGAAGCCTGACATGAAGGCGTCGCCGGCGCCCAGCACGTTATAGACCTCGACAGGGAAGCCCGGCCCCTTGATGCCGTCCTCGATCGAGGCGGGGATCGCGCCGGTGAAGACCACGCAGCCCATCGGCCCGCGCTTGCAGACGATGGTCGCGGTGCTCAAGCTGCGGATCGTGCGGATGGCGGTGAGCGTATCCTCGGAGCCGCCGGCGGCGTGGAGTTCCTCCTCGGTGCCGACGATCAGGTCGCAATCCGGCAGGATCTCCTGCAAATGCCGCGTCACATTATCGGACCGGACATAACGTTCCTCGCCGGCGGCATGGCCGGCCAGGCCCCAGAGATTGGGCCGGTAATCGACGTCGAACACGACCTTGCGGCCATGCTTGCGGGCGAAGCGGATCGCCTTTTTCTGCGCGGCGGCGGCATCGGGAATGGCGAAATGCGTTCCCGTCACGACGACCGCCTTGGCCGAGGCGATGAAGGCCTCATGGATCTCGCTCTCATGCAAGGCCGCATCGGCGCAGTCGCTGCGATAGAAGATCAACGGAAAGGTCTTCTCGTCGCGCACGCCCAGGATCACCAGCGCTGTCAGGCGCTTGGGATCGGTGACGACGCCTTGCGTCTCGACGCCCTCGCGTTCGAGTTGCTCGAGGATGAACCGGCCCATCTGCTCGTCGCCGACGCGGGTGATCACCGCCGATTTCAGCCCGAGCCGTGCCGTGCCGATGGCGATATTGGTCGGGCAGCCGCCGACGGCCTTGACGAAGGTCCCCATATCCTCCAGCCGGCCGCCGATCTGCTGGCCGTAGAGATCGACCGAGGAGCGGCCGATGGCGATGACGTCGAGCGTCGTGTCGGAGGCGGCTGTCGGCATGGCTCTGCGCTCTATCGATCGAGGTCTGGATCGGCCGAGAGGCCGGATTTCTCGGCTGTCGCGACGGCCAGCGTCATCGCCACCGCGAAGGTCGCGGCGACCGAGCGGAAGGCGCCGTAATCGGCCTCGGCGACCTCGAGCCAGAGGCGGCAATTCTCGGCGAGCGGGCTGAGCGCGCTATCGGTCAGGGCGAGCACCGGCACGCCGCGCTGATGCGCGGCTGCCGCGATCTCGACGGTCATCGCGGCATAGGGGGCGTAGCTCACCGCGAGCACGACGTCGCCCGGGTCGGCGATCGCCGCCTGCTCGGGCCCCAGCCCCGCGACATTGTCCACCAATACGGCGCGGATGCCGAGCTTGCCGAAGGCGTAGGCGAGATAGGAGACGACTGGGAACATGCGTCTGGCGCCGACCAGCACGATCGTCCGGGCTCCGGCCAGCAGGGTCACAGCCGCTTCAAGATCGGCAGGTCGGATCGCTGCCTTGACCTGCGTCAGCGAGGTTTCGCTGGCATGGACGAAGCCCTCCAGCAGCGCCACGGCGCCGCCTGTCGCGGCTTGCGTGCTGCGCAGCGCCGCCAGCCGCTCGCGATGGTCGACGACCTGGCGGCGCAGGCGCGAGCGGAAGACCTCCTGCATCTCGCTGAAGCCGGAATAGTCGAGCGCCTGGGCGAAGCGCACCAGCGTCGAGGCCTGCACGCCGGCCCGTTCGGCGATCTGCGCGGTCGAGCCGAAGGCCATGTCGTCGAGATGGGCGAGGGCGTGGTCGGCGACCTGCTTCAGGCGCTTTGGCAGCATCGGCCGGCGCTGGCGCAGCAGCGCGACGAAGCCGTCGAAGTCCTTGATTGGCGAGGCTGGCTGTGGCTCGGCTGGCATGCGTTTCCCGCTTGGGCGCGGCCTTGACTTCGTAAGCCGGCGGGCGGAATGTTTATTCCAATCTACGAGAAAAACAATCCGCTCATATCAAAATGATGCGCATGGGAGCGTGACGCCAGGTGCCGAACCGTGATGCCTTCAGCAGGGATCTGACGGGCAAGGTCGCCATCGTGACCGGCGGCAGCCAGGGGCTGGGCGAGGCGATTGCGCGCGAATTCGCATCGCGCGGCAGCGCCGGCCTGCTGCTGACCGGCCGCAACCGGGCGCGCGGCGAAGCCGTGGCGGCGTCGCTGCGCGGCGCGGGCTGTGATGTCCGTTTTCATGAGGCCGACCTCGCCGATCTCGACGCCGTGAAGGCGATCATGCCGGCAGCCGAGGCCGCTTTCGGGCGCATCGACGTCCTGGTCAATGCCGCAGGCGACACCGATCGCGGCACGATCCTCGACACGACGCCCGAGCTCTATGAGCGCATCATGGCGGTGAATCTGCGCGCGCCCTTCTTCCTGATTCAGGATGCGGCCGAGGCGATGGCGCGGCTCGGTATCGAAGGTGCGATCGTCAACATCCAGTCGATGTCGGCTCATGGCGGCCAGCCCTTCCTCTCCGCCTACAGCGTTTCCAAGGCGGCGCTCGCCGCCTTGACCAAGAACGCCGCCTTCGGCCTGCTGGCGCAGCGCATCCGGGTCAACGGCCTCAATATCGGCTGGATGGCGACGCCGGGCGAGGATGCGATCATGCGGCTACGCCATGATGCAAGGGATGGCTGGCTCGACGAGGCGGCGCGCAAGCAGCCCTTCGGTCGGTTGCTCGATCCGCGTGAGGTCGCCAAGGCGGTGGCTTATCTGGCGTCAGGCGAATCGGGTCTGATGACCGGCTCCAATATCGATTTCGATCAGACGATTCTGGGTGCGCATGATTGATGCGAGCCCGACGACACGAAGCTTGACCACAGGACGATGACGACAATGCGATTTGGATTGCTGGGCGCCGGGCGGATCGGCCGCATTCACGGACTGAACGTTGCCGCGCGGGCCGATGCCGCGCTGGTCGCGGTCGCCGACGCCTCGAACGAGGCGGCTTCCGCGTTGGCGGCGGGGACGGGCGCGCATGTTGCCGGCATCGACGCCATTTTGGCCGACGCCAGCATCGACGCCATTTTGATCTGCACGCCGACCGACACCCATGCCGATCTCATCGAAGCGGCCGTCTCGGCCGGCAAGGCGGTGTTCTGCGAGAAGCCGGTCGATCTCGATGCGCAGCGCATCCGTCGCTGCCTGGAGGTGGTCTCGCAGACTGGTAAGCCCTTGATGATCGGCTTCAACCGCCGCTTCGATCCCAGCTTCGCGGCGCTCGAACGCCGCCTGCGCGCAGGCGAGGCCGGCGCGATCGAGATCGTCAGCGTGATCTCGCGTGATCCCTCGCCGCCGCCGGTCGAGTATGTCTCTCGTTCCGGCGGGCTGTTCCGCGACATGATGATCCATGATTTCGACATGGCGCGCTTCCTTCTGGCCGAGGATCCGGTCGAGGTTTTCGCGCTGGGTTCGGCGCTGGTCGATCCGGCGATCGGGCAGGCCGGCGATGTCGACACCGCTGCCGTGCTGATGAAGACCGCCTCGGGCAGGATCGCGCAGATCTCGAATTCTCGGCGCGCCACCTATGGCTATGACCAGCGCATCGAGGTGCATGGCTCCAAGGGCATGCTGCGCGCCGGCAATATCCACGAGACCACGGTCGAGATTGCGACCGTTGCCGGCTTCCGCGCCGATCCCGTGCAGAACTTCTTCCTCGAGCGCTATGCAGCGGCTTATCGCGCCGAGCTCGAGGCTTTCATCGCCGCCTGCCGGGGCGGAACGGCGGCAAGGCCCTCCGGTCTCGACGGCCTCAAGGCCCAGATCCTGGCCGACGCCGCCACGGAGTCGGCGCGCACGGGCAAGCCTGTCACTGTCACGCTGGAGGCGAATTGACCATGTCGCCCGCCGAACTCGACCTGCGCCAATATGCCGTGCTCGGCCTCGTCACCGAGGCGAGCCGGATGGCGCTCGACTATTTCCGCAAGCGCGACAGCCTCGGTGTCACCATGAAGGGCGCGCAGGACTGGCTCACCGTCGCCGATGGCGCTGTCGAGGATTTTCTGCGCCAGCGCCTCGGCGTGCTGTTCCCTTCGGATGCCGTCATTGGCGAGGAGGGCGGCGGCGAGAATTCCGACGCGGTCTGGATCATCGACCCGATCGACGGCACCTCGAATTTCGCGCGCGGCGACCGCAACTGGTGCATCTCGATCGGCTTCCTGAATCACGGCGTGCCGGAGATCGGCATCATCGCCGCCCCGGCCTTGGACGAGGTCTATCTCGGCCGGCGCGGGCGCGGCGCGACCATGAACGGCCAGCCGATCCAGGTTTCGGGGGCGAGCGACATCACGCGCGCTTATGTCGAGATGGGCTGGTCGACGCGCATTCCCGCAGCCGATTATCTCGCCATGGTCGGGCGCGGCCTGGCGGCAGGCGCATCGGTCAAGCGTTCCGGTTCCGGCGCGCTCGGGCTCTGCCATGTCGCGAATGGCCGCACCGAGGCCTATGTCGAATTGCACATCAATGCCTGGGACGTCGCGGCGGGCGTCGTCATCGCCGGCGAAGCCGGTGCCGTGCTCAATGATTTCTTCACCGGGGACGCCATCGCAAGAGGCAACCCCGTCCTGTGCTGCACGCCGGCATTGGCCGGCGAGGTGAGGGCGATCAGCGGAATTTCTTAGCCAGCAACTGATCCGTTGATCTTTGCGCGAAAGCCGTCAGAGTTCAGCCAACGACAAAACAACGAACGAAACGTTCGACCAGGGAGGACGACCATGAAGACCCAATCCTGGCTTGCCGCCGGAGTGTTCGCCGCTGTTGCTGCCGCTTCGCCGTTGGCGACGTCTCCAGCGAAGGCGCAGGGCGCGCTGGTGATGTATTGTGGCGTCCAGGAAGAGTGGTGCCGCGCCATGTCGACCGCCTTCGAGAAGGAGACCGGCATCAAGGTCGCGATGACGCGCAAATCGGCGGGCGAGATCTATGCCCAGCTCAAGGCGGAATCGGCCAATCCGCGTGGCGACATCTGGTGGGGCGGCACTGGCGACCCGCATCTCCAGGCGGCCGAGGAAGGGCTGACGCAGGAATATGAGTCGCCGGCCAACAAGGACCTGAACGACTGGGCGATCTCGCAGTGGAAGGCCGCCAAGCAGCGCTCGATCGGCGTCTATGCCGGCGCGCTCGGCTTCGGCTTCAACACCCAGCAGATCAAGTCCAAGGGCATGGCGGAGCCAAAATGCTGGGCCGATCTGCTCGACCCCAAGCTCAAGGACGACGTCCAGGTCGCCGATCCCAATTCGTCGGGCACGGCCTATAACCTGCTGGCGACGGTGGTGCAGCTGATGGGCGAGGACAAGGCCTTCGACTACCTCAAGGCCCTGCACAAGAACGTCAACCAATACACCAAATCGGGCGCCGCGCCGGCCAAGGCGACGAGCCTGGGCGAGACCGCCGTCGGCATCGTCTTCATCCACGACGCCGTCGTCTTCGCGGTGCAGGGCGATCCGATCAAGCCGGTCGCGCCCTGCGAGGGCACGGGCTACGAGATCGGCTCGATGTCGATCGTCAAGGGCGCGCGCAATCTCGACAACGCCAAGAAGTTCTACGACTGGGCGCTGACGCCCGCAGCACAAGGGCTCGCCGGACCGGCGAAATCCTATCAGGTGCCGTCGAACAAGAATGCGCCGGTGCCGCCGCAATCGCCCAAGATGTCGGAGATGAAGCTGATCGACTACGACTTCGTCAAATACGGCTCCTCGGCCGAGCGCACGCGATTGCTCGCCAAATGGGACCGCGAGGTCAAGGCGCTGCCGAAGTAGGCGACGGGCCCTCGGGCGGAGACGGCTGACATGCGCCGCGCCACGCAACTCGTGCTCCTGATCGGCTGGCTCGGCTATGCCGTGCTGCCCTGGTATCTGCCCGAGGGCATGAGCCTGGTGCAGTTCGGCTGGCTCTCCGGCTATCCGCTCGGCAAGGCGGGCAGCGCCTTGGCGCTCGCCTTGTCCGGGCAAGCGCCCTGGCTGCTGCCGATCGGAGCGGCGCTTCTGGTGGCGACGGCGTTCTGCCGCGGCGCCGATTCCGGCAAGGTGGCGCGTGTGCTTGTTGCGGCCGGCGGCGTGGGGCTGGCGGCGTTCTTCCTGCAGGGTTTCGGCATCGTCCTCAAGGGCTCGGCCGCCGGCTGGGCCACGGCATTGTTCGGCGCGGATGTCGCGCAGGGCGGCATGGGCGGGGGCGCCTTCCTGACGGTGCTCTCGCTGCTGCTTCTGACCTGCCATGGCCTGGCTTATCGCGGCTATTGCCGGGGCGACCTGTTCACCACCTCGGCCATCGGCATCGTCGTCCTGCTGATCGGGCTGTTCATCTTCTGGCCCGTCATGGTCATCCTGAAGAGCGCGCTGGTCGATCAGAACGGCCATGTCGCGCTTTCGGCCTTCTCGGACAGGTTCTTCAGCGCCACGATCTGGGGGCTCGGTTGCGTCTCCAGCGGCACGAGTTGCGGCGTTGCCTGGAACACGCTGGTCCTGGCCGTGCTGACCGGGGTGATCACGACCCTGCTCGGCCTTGCCTGCGCGCTGCTGCTCCAGCGCACGGCGATGCCCGGCAAGCGCCTGATGCGGGCGCTGACGGTCCTGCCGATCATCACGCCGCCCTTCGTGATCGGGCTCGCGCTGATCCTGCTCTTCGGCCGTTCCGGCTTCTTCACCGGCATCATGGCGGACTGGTTCGGGATTCCGCGCTCGCGCTGGATCTATGGTTTGCCCGGCGTGTTGCTGGCGCAGGTTCTCGCCTTCGCTCCGATCGCCTTCCTCGTCCTGATCGGCGTGGTCCAGGGCATCAGTCCGAGCCTGGAGGAAGCTTCGCAGACATTGGGGGCCGGCCGCTGGCAGACCTTCTCGACCGTGACCTGGCCATTGCTGCGCCCGGGTATCGCCAACGCCTTCCTGCTCGGCTTCGTCGAGAGCATGGCCGATTTCGGCAATCCGCTGGTGCTCGGCGGCAATTTCGAGGTGCTCTCGACCAAGATCTTCTTCGCCGTCGTCGGCGCGGCCTATAACCAGGGCCAGGCAGCGGTGCTCGCCATGGTGCTGCTTGCCTTCACGCTCGGCGCCTTCTGGCTGCAGCAGGGCTGGCTCGGCGGCAAGTCCTACACGACCGTGACGGGCAAGGGCGATGCCGGCCTGCCGACGCCGCTGCCGCGCCGGGTCACCTGGCTTGCGGGACTGGCGGTCGCGCCCTGGGTGGCGCTCACGCTGGTGATCTATCTCGTCATCCTCGTCGGCGGCTTCGTCAAGACGATGGGCCGCGACTACACTCCGACGCTGGAGCACTACCGCACCGGTTTCGCGATCGATTTCAGCCGCGGACTCTTCTTCGAGGGCGCGGCCTGGAACTCGTTCTTCACGACGCTCAAGGTCGCGGCGATTTCGGCGCCGTTGACGGCGCTGATCGGCCTGCTCACCGCCTATCTGCTGACGCGGCAGAAATTCAGCGGGCGCGGCACCCTGGAATTCGCGACGATGCTCTCCTTCGCCATTCCCGGCACGGTGCTCGGCGTCGCCTACATCCTGGCCTTCAACGTGCCGCCGATCGAGATCACCGGCACCGGGCTGATCCTGATCATCGCCTTCGTCTTCCGCAACATGCCGGTCGGCGTGCGCTCCGGCATCGCCGGCCTGTCGCAGATCGACAAGAGCCTGGACGAGGCCTCGACGACGCTGCGCGCCCGCAGCTTCACCACGCTCTGGCGCGTCGTGCTGCCGCTGCTGCGCCCGGCGCTGGTTGCGGCACTGGTCTACAGCTTCGTACGCAGCATGACCGCCGTCAGCGCGGTGATCTTCCTGGTCTCGGCCGAGTACAACCTCGCCACCGCCTATATCGTCGGCCGGGTCGAGGCCGGCGAGTTCGGCCTGGCCATCGCCTATTCCTCGGTGCTGATCGTGGTCATGGCCGCTGGCATCGGACTGATCCAGCTCGGCGTCGGCGAACGCAAGCTCGGCCGGCGCCAAGTCGGCCGGCACAAAGTCGTCGCACTCTCCGGTTCGGTCTCCAATCCTATCAGTCAAGGAGCAGCAAGTTGACGAAGGCCGGCCCCGCATCCGTCGAGTTCCGCAATGTCAGCATGCGCTATGGCGCGGTGACGGCCGTCGACGATGTCAGCTTCGCCATCGAGGCCGGCAAGCTCGTCACCCTGCTCGGCCCCTCCGGCTGCGGCAAGACCACGACGCTACGGATGATCGCCGGGCTCGAGATCGCCAGCGCGGGCCAGATCCTGATCGGCGGCAAGGATGTGACGCGGCTCTCGGCCGCCGATCGCGACGTCAGCATGGTGTTCCAGTCCTATGCGCTGTTTCCGCATATGAGCGTGCTGGAGAACGCCGCCTATGGCCCGACGGTGAAGGGGCTGGGCAAGGATGTGGCGCGCGAAATGGCGCTGTCGAAGCTTGCACTCGTCGGCTTGAAAGGTTTCGAGAACCGTTACCCTTCGGAGCTCTCCGGCGGGCAGCAGCAGCGCGTCGCGGTGGCGCGCGCACTGGTGCTGGAGCCGCAGGTGCTGCTCTTCGACGAGCCGCTTTCCAACCTCGACGCGAAGCTGCGCCGCCGGGTCCGCGAGGAGATCCGCGAATTGCAGCAGAGTCTCAATCTGACGGTCGCCTATGTCACCCATGACCAGGAGGAGGCGCTCGCCGTTTCCGACCGCATCATCGTGATGTCGAATTCGCGCATCGCGCAGGAGGGCGCGCCGCGCGAGCTTTATGAGGAGCCGGCCAACGCCTTCGTCGCGGACTTCATCGGCGACGCCAATCTGATCGACGTGACGATCCGCTCCGTCGCGGAGGGGCGCGCCGATGTCGCGATCGGCTCGGCCAGCGTCTCCTTGCCGGCGCGCGGGCTTGGGCCGGGACCAGCCCGGATCGCGGTACGGCCGGAGAGCCTGATCCTGTCGGAGGCGACGGGCGAGGGGCTGCCCGGCACGATCCGCAAATGCACCTATCTCGGCAACCACCTCGACATCATCGTCGAGACCGAGGCCGCCGATCTCTTTGTGGTGCAGTACGGCGCTCGCCCGATGCTGGCCGCGGGCACGCCGGTGAAGCTCGGCTTCGCGAATTCGGGTGTGACGCTGATCCCGCCGGGCTGAGCCGGCGGCTGTTTCAGCGGAGCCGCGCGGTCGCGATCACGCGCCAATCGGCGATAGGGATATCCTGGCCCGAGCGCACCACGCAGAGCCGGTCGAAGCTGATGGCTCGCCCTTTCAGCCTCCGTCCGACCTCCGCTGCCGCTGCGGCCTTCAGCTCTGGCGCGACCGGGCCATAGAGCAGCGAAACATGCGGCATGAAGGCGTCGGCTGCGTCGGCGTCGAGTTTCTGCTTCAATCGCGCCAGCGGCGCGCTGACCGCGAAGCGTGCATAGAACGAGCGAAAATAGCTTTCGCTCGTCTCGATCGCGGCGATCTCTTCGGCAAACCTCGCGACCTCGCCGGCCGCCTCGGCGATCGCGGCTTCGAGCGCCGCTAGGGGCAGGTCGGTGTCGCCCTTCACCGTCAGATGCGGTGCGAAGAGCGGCGTGTCGAAGCGGCGCGACAGCTCCGCGACCACCTCCGCCAGCAGCGTCTCGTCCTCGGTTTTCGGCAGCAGCCAGATGGAGTGGATCAGGGGCGTCATCAGAGGTTCACAAACCTATTGCACACGGCCGGAGACGGGCGTTATATTTATTCCAAGCGTATCAGAAATTGGAAGAGACGTTCCAATCATTCTGAAAAAGATCGCGGCAAGGGAGACGGCGTTTTGCCAACGGAATTGCAGCACGGGCCGCAAAGCGGCGCGGCCATTGCCGTGCGCGACCTTCATGTCGCCTATGGCGGCACGCGGGTGCTGCACGGCGTCAGCCTCGATTTCACGCCCGGCAGCTTCACCGCGCTCCTCGGCTCGTCGGGCTGCGGCAAGACCACGCTTTTGCGCTCGCTGAGCGGCTTCGTGCCGGTGGAATCCGGCTCGATCATCGTCGGCGGCAAGGATGTCGCCTCGCTGCCGCCGGAGAAGCGCGGCATGGCGATGGTGTTCCAGTCCTATGCGCTCTGGCCGCATATGACCGTGCTGCAGAATATCGGCTACGGCTTGAAGCTGCGCGGCGCCACCAAGGCGCAGATCGCGGCCAAGGTCGCCGCCATGCTCGAATTCCTCGGCCTTGCCGGCTATGAGAACCGCAAGGTCACGGCGCTCTCGGGCGGCCAGCGCCAGCGCGTCGCGCTCGGCCGGTCGCTCGCCATCGACCCCGGCATCCTGCTGCTCGACGAGCCGCTCTCCAATCTCGACGCCAAGATCCGCATGACGATGCGCCATGAGATCCGCGCGATCCAGCAGCGTCTGGGCCTGACCGCCGTCCATGTCACGCATGATCGCGAGGAGGCCATGACCATGGCCGACCGGCTCGTCATCATGCAGGCGGGCAGGATCGCGCAGGTCGGCACGCCCGAGGAGGTCTATGACCGCCCGGCGACCGCCTTCGTGGCGAATTTCATGGGCGCGGAGAACGTCCTGCCGCTGCGCGTCGAGCGCTCCGAGCAGGGTGCTCGCTTGAGTGCAGGCGAGGCCACGGCGAGCTTCGCGAACGAGGTGTCGAGCGCCTTGCCGAGCGGCGATGCGGTTGCCTATTTCCGCGACGACGTCGCGCGGCTCGACGCCAGCGACGCGACCTCGGTCGACGATCTGATCGTACCGGGGCTCATCGCTGCGCGCGCCTATCCAGGCGGCGTCTATCGCTACCGGGTCGAGGCCGCAGGCCGCCAGATCACGGTCGACGACGCCAACCGCCACGAACTCGGAACCAAAGTTGGCCTGCGCATCCCGCTGCAGCGCCTCCACATCTTCCCGGCATCCGAGGCCGGGACGATCGCCGCCTGACCGCGTTCTACTCAACAAGGAGTCAGACCCATGCGCATCCTCACCATTGCCTGTTCGCTCGCGGCGCTGATGGCGGCATCTCCGCTTTCGGCCCAGACCCTGAACGTCGCCACCGCCGGCGACCAGAACATGGTCGACTATGTGAAGGACTATCTCGGACCGATGTTCGAGAAGTCCCATCCCGGCGTGAAGGTCGTGTCCGTCGGCACTGGCGCCGGCGATTCCGGCTCGCAGAAGATCTATGAGAAGCTCGACGCGCAGAAGAGCGCCGCCACCACCGATTTCGACGTCGTCGTCATCCACCAGAAGGCCGCCGGCACGATGGTGAAGGAAGGCCTCCTCGCCAAATACACCGACAAGGTCGACACCGCGAAACTCGTCTCCAGCGAGTCCGCGAAGAACGCGCTCGGTGCCGACGTTTCGGGCTTCGTCATCCCGATGTTCCAGTCGCAGACCGCGCTCGCCTATAATGCCGATCTGCTCAAATCCCCGCCCAACACCTTCGCGGAGCTGCGCGACTGGGCCAAGAAGAACCCCAAGCAGTTCGGCTATAACGGCATCAAGGGCGGCATGTCCGGCGTCGCCTTCGTCGCCGGCTGGGTCTACGCCTTCGGCGGCGATGCCGACAAGCTGATCAAGGGTCCCTATGATCCGGCTGTGAAGGCGTCCTGGGACGGCGCGCTCGCCGATCTCAAGGAGTTCAACAAGTCGGTCGTCATCACGCCAGGCAATGCCGGCACGCTCGACATGCTCAACCGCGGCGAGATCGCGATGGGGCCTGTCTGGGTCGACATGTTCTATTCCTGGCAGGCCGACGGCAAGCTGCCGCCGAACATGAAGCTCAAGCTCGCTTCTCCGGGCATGCCGGGGCAGCCGATGTATTACGCGGTGCCGGAGAAGACCGCCAACCGCAAGCTCGCCGAGGAGTTCATCGCGCTCGCCACCAGCCCGCAGGTGCAGGCCGACGGCATCGTCAAGAAGTTCAACTGGTATCCGGGCATCGACGCCAAGAACCTCGAGGGCAAGCTCGACCAGGCGGCCTGGAACAAGCTCTTCACCGACATCACCCCGAGCGATCTCTCGAAGAACGCCAAGTCCTTCCCGATCGCGCCCTACTTCAACGACATCCTCGAGGGCTACGAGAAGAAGGTCTCGAACTGACACGGCTTCGTCCTCTCCGCCGTCATTGCGAGCACCCGGGTCTTGCCTTCGGCAAGCCCGGGTACAGGCTCCGCGAAGCAGTCCAGAACCGCGTGTACCGGCCCCTGGATTGCTTCGTCGCTCTGCTCCTCGCAATGACGGATGGGGTCCCCGCGCATCACTGATCGGCGCCTGCCCATGCTCTCTCAACGCCAACTGGCGCTGATCCTCATCGCGCCCGGCCTTCTTCTGGTCGCTGCGCTGTTCCTCTACCCGCTCGGCTTCTCGCTGATCTCGGCCTTCACCAAGCCGGACGGCTCGCTGACGCTGGACTGGTTCGCCAAGGCCTATGAGCTGTATTCGACCGACATCGTCTTCACGGTGGTGATCGTGCTGGCGTCCTGCGGGCTGACCGCGCTTGCCGCGATCGTCATCGCCGGCACGCTGACCTTGGGCGAGAATCCCTGGATCGTCGGCACGCTCAAGGCGCTCTATCGCTGGCCGCTGTTCATCCCCTTCATCGTCGCGGCGCAATGCATGCGCACCTTCCTCGCCAAGAACGGGCTGATGAACAACACCTTCGTCTCGCTCGGGCTGATGGAGCCTCTGAGCGCCGTGAGCTATCTTGACTGGCGCGGCATCATCGCGACCTTCGTCTGGAAGCAGACCCCCTTCGTCGCGCTGCTGCTCGCCGGCGCGCTCGCCTCGATCGACCGGGCGACGCTGGAGGCAGGCCGCAATCTCGGCGCCTCGCGTGTCCGCGTGCTCGTCGAACTCGCCCTGCCGCAGGTGATGCCGACGCTACTCGTCGCGCTCGTGCTGTCCTTCGTGACGATGCTCTCGGTGCTCTCCGTGCCGATGATGGTCGCGGGCTCGCAGCCGACCATGCTGACGGTCGACATGGCCTTCCGCATCAACTCCTATGGCGACTACGCTACAGCCAACGCGCTCGGCGTCATCACCTATCTGATCAGCGCCGGCGCCGCGATCCTCTACCTCAAGCGCGGCCTGTCGAAGGAGGCGGCGCCATGATCCGTCTCGCTTCGACCGCCCGGGCGGCGCTTGCCGCTGCGCTGCTTGCCGCCTTCGCTTTCGTGCTGATCGGCCCATTGGCCAATCTCGCGCTCTGGTCGGTCGCCGAGCGCTGGTACACGCCGTTCAAACTGCCGGTGACCTATGGCACACGCTATTGGGAGCAGGTCTTCCGCCCGACCGGCGATGCCATGGCCTCGCTCGGCACCTCGGTCTGGATCGCCGTGCTGACGGTCGTCGTCGCGCTCGCTCTGTCGATCCCGGCGGGCTATGCGCTGGCGCGCCTGAAGCTGCCGATGCGGGCGCTGTTCATGGTGATGTTCCTGCTGCCGCAGGCGTTTCCCTCGGTCGCGATCTACATCAATGTCGCGCGGGTGTTCTACCAGATCGGCATCAACGGCACGGTCTTCGCCGTCGTTCTCGTCCATGCCGCCCATGGCCTGGTCTATTCCGTCTGGATCGCGGCGGCGGCATTTGCTGCGGTCGACAAGGATCTCGAACTCGCCGCCCGCAATATCGGCGCCTCGCCCTTGCGCGCCTTCTTCACGGTGACGCTGCCCTTGGCCGCGCCCGGCATCATCGCCAGCGGCATCTTCGTCTTCCTGGAGTCGCTCGACGAATTCACCGGCACGTTCTTCGTCGGCGTGCCGCAGGTCACGACGCTGCCGCTCTTGCTCTACAACGCGGCGATGGGCGGCAATTATCAGGTCGCCTCGATCACGGCGCTGATCCTGCTCGTTCCCTCCGTGCTGTTCATGCTGTTCATCGAGCGCTTCCTGCGCGCCGATGTGCTGGCCAAGGTCGGCGCCTGACGGCGCGGCCCGAGAAAGCCGCTTCTGTCTCAGCAGTCGAGCGTCACGTCACGTTCCCACTGGGTGAGATGGCGTGCGTAATCGTTCCATTCCTGGTGCTTGAGCTTGAGATAGGCGGGAACGAAGGCGCCAAGGCCCTCCTTCAGGACCTCCGACGCTTCGAGCGCGCGCAGCGCGTCGAGCATGTTGAGCGGCAATTTCTTGACGCCCTCCACCAGATGGCCGTCCGTGTACATATTGATGTCGAGGCGCTTGCCAGGATCGCGCTTGTGGCGGATGCCGTCGAGGCCCGCGGCGACGATGCCGGCTTGCAGGAGATAGGGGTTGGCCGCGCCGTCGGGCAGCCGCAATTCGAACCGGCCGCCCTCGGGAATGCGGATCATATGCGTGCGGTTGTTGCCGGAATAGGTCACGGTGTTGGGCGACCAGGTCGCGCCCGAGGTCGTGCGCGGCGCATTGATGCGCTTGTAGGAATTCACCGTCGGGTTGAACAAGGCGCAGAGCGCGTCGGCCGAATGGATCACGCCGCCGATGAAGTGATAGCCGAGCTGCGAGACGCCAAGCTCGCCGGCCTCGTCCTCGAACAGATTGCGCTCGCCGTTCCAGACCGAGACATGGGCGTGGCAGCCGCTGCCGGTCAGGTTCAGGAACGGCTTCGGCATGAAGGTCGCGCGCAGTCCATGCTTCTCGGCGATCGATTTCGCCATGTATTTGAAGAAGGAATGCCGGTCGGCGGTGACGAGCACATCGCCGAAATTCCAGTTCATCTCGAATTGGCCGTTCGCGTCCTCATGGTCGTTCTGATAGGGCTTCCAGCCGAGCGCCAGCATGGCGTCGCAGAGTTCGGCGATGACGTCGTATTGGCGCATCAGCGCCGACTGGTCGTAGCAGGGTTTTGTCTGCTTGTCGGCGCTGTCGCAGACCTGGAGGCCGTCGGGCGTGGTCAGGAAGAACTCGCATTCGACGCCGGTCTTCATCGTATAGCCTTGGGCGGCGGCATCCCCGACCAGGCGCTTGAGCAGGTTGCGCGGGGCCTGCGCGACCTCCTTGCCGTTCATCCATAGATCGGCGGCGAGCCAGCCGACCTCCGGCTTCCAGGGCAATTGGATCAGGCTGTCGGGGTCGGGCACGGCGAAGAGATCGGGGTCGGCCGGCGTCATGTCGAGCCAGGTCGCGAAACCTGCGAAACCGGCGCCGCTCTTCGCCATGCCGTTGATGGCGCTGGCGGGAACCAGCTTTGCGCGCTGGACGCCGAACAGATCGGTGTAGGAGATCAAGAAATACTTGATGCCGCGCTCCTTGGCGGCGGCCGCGAGATCGACGGTCATTCAGTTCCCCATTCTTCAAACGATAAGGGCCGCCTCGTTGGACGGCCCCGTCTGTGGTTTTCAGAACCCGGCGCTGCCGGGAATCCAGTTGGTGCCGGCCAGCGGCACGCGCGCCATGGCGGCGGCTTCCACGGTCAGCGCCACGAGATCCTCCGGCTCGAGGTTATGGACATGGCTCTTGCCGCAGGCGCGCGCGATGGTCTGCGTTTCCAACGCCAGGACGGAGAGGTAATTCGCCAATCTGCGGCCGGCCTTGACCGGGTCGAGACGCGCGGCGAGTTCGGGGTCCTGCGTCGTGATACCGGCCGGGTCGCGCCCCTCATGCCAGTCGTCATAAGCGCCGGCCGTGGTGCCGAGCTTGGCGTATTCCGCCTCCAGCCGCGGGTCGTTGTCGCCGAGCGCGATAAGCGCCGCGGTGCCGATCGCGACCGCATCCGCGCCAAGCGCCAGCGCCTTGGCAACATCGGCGCCGGTCCTGATGCCGCCGGAGACGATGAGCTGGACCTTGCGATGCATGCCGAGATCCTGCAGCGCCTGCACGGCCGGGCGGATGGCCGCCAGGATCGGCAGGCCGACATTCTCGATGAAGACCTCCTGCGTCGCCGCCGTGCCGCCCTGCATGCCGTCGAGCACCACGACATCGGCGCCGGATTTCACGGCCAGCGCCGTATCGTAATAGGGCCGGCTCGCGCCGACCTTCACATAGATCGGCTTCTCCCAATCGGTGATCTCGCGCAGCTCCTCGATCTTGATCTCGAGATCGTCGGGCCCGGTCCAGTCCGGGTGGCGGCAGGCCGAGCGCTGGTCGATGCCTTCCGGCAGGTTGCGCATCCTGGCGACGCGCGGGGAGATTTTCTGGCCGAGCAGCATGCCGCCGCCACCGGGCTTGGCGCCCTGGCCGATCACGATCTCGATCGCGTCGGCCTTGCGCAGGTCATCCGGGTTCATACCGTAGCGCGAGGGCAGGTACTGGTAGACCAGTGTCTGCGAGTGGCCGCGCTCCTCCGGCGTCATGCCGCCATCGCCCGTCGTCGTCGAGGTTCCGACGATCGTCGCCCCGCGCCCGAGTGCTTCCTTGGCCGGACCCGACAGGGCGCCGAAGCTCATTCCAGCGATCGTGATCGGGATCTTCAGATGGATCGGCTTCTTGGCGAAGCGGGCGCCGAGCACGATATCGGTGCCGCATTTCTCGCGATAGCCTTCAAGCGGGTAGCGCGAGATCGAGGCGCCCAGGAAGAGCAGGTCGTCGAAATGCGGCAGCTTGCGCTTCGCTCCGCCGCCGCGGATGTCGTAGATGCCGGTCGCGGCGGCGCGCTGGATCTCCGAGATCGTATGCGGGTCGAAGGTCGCGGAGAAGCGTGGCGTGGTCTGCGCGGTCGCTGGCATGTCGCTAAGCGGTGCAGTCGGCATGGGCTTGAGTGACGCGGTCATGGGGGGCTCGCTCAATACGCCGAGGCGTTGTCGACGTGGAAATGGTAGAGGGTGCGGGCGGAGCCGTAGAGCTTGAACTCGTCCGGCGAGACGTCGTCGCCGAGGCCCGCGCGCGCGATGACGCCGGCCAGCGCCGTGCGGTCGGCGGCCTCCATCGGCTTCTCCACGCAATCGGCACCGAGGCTCCTCACCGTGCCGCGCACGAAGAGCCTGGCCTCGTAGATGGAATCGCCCAGCGCCTCGCCGGCATCGCCGAGCACGACGAGGTTGCCCTCCTGCGCCATGAAGGCGCTCATTGGGCCGATCGAGCCCTTCACGACGATGTCGATGCCCTTCATCGAGATGCCGCAGCGGGCCGAGGCATCACCCTCGATGACGAGAAGGCCGCCCCGCCCGGTGGCGCCGGCCGCCTGGCTGGCGTCGCCCTTGATGCGGATTTCGCCCGACATCATGTTCTCGCCGACGCCGACCCCGGCATTGCCGGCGACCACGATCCTGGCTTCCTTGTTCATGCCGCCGCAATAATAGCCGACATGCCCCTCGATCTCGACGGTCACCGGCGCGTCGAGCCCAACCGCCAGAGCGTGTTTGCCGCCGGGATTCCTGATCGTCCAATGCGTCTCATTGGTGTTCTGGGGCAGCTTGTGCAGATCCGCGTTCAGCGAGCGCAGCGGAACCGTTGCGAGGTCGACGACAGGCATCAGGCGCGCTCCCAGGCGTAGACCTTGGCTGGTTCAGGCTCGAAGATATGGGCGCTTTCGATGCCGGGCAGGCCGGCAAGAGCCCGGTACTCCGAGCCGAATGCGACATAGTCCTTGGTCTCCGCCATCACCGCCGGCTTGCAGGAGACAGGGTCGCGCAGCACGGCAAAGCCGTTCTCGGTGCCGACCACGAAGGTGTAGAAACCGTCCAGCGCCTTAAGGCTGTCCTCCAGCGCCACGCGCAGCGACGCACCCTCGCGCATGCGCCAGGTCAGGTAGCCGGCGGCGACCTCGCTGTCGTTCTCGGTCTCGAAGGACAGGCCCTCGCGCGTCAGCTCGCGCCGCACCGAATTGTGGTTCGAGAGCGAGCCGTTATGCACGAGGCATTGGTCCCGCCCGGTCGAGAAGGGATGGGCGCCGTTCGTGGTCACGGCGGATTCAGTTGCCATGCGGGTATGGCCGATGCCGTGCGTGCCGGACATGCCGGAGAGGCCGAACTGCTCCGCGACCTGGATGGGAAGCCCGACCTCCTTGAAGATCTCCATGCGCTTGCCGGCCCCGACGACGCGCAGGCCTGCAGCAGTCGCGAAGGCACGCGCGCGCTCCTCGTCGGCGCGGCGGACCGAGACGATGAGATGGTTGGAGCGGATAGTAAGCTCCGCGGGATAGCCGAGATGGGCGTCGAGCTCGGCGGCGAGACGCTCCAAGGCGGCAGGGTCGGAATGGCTGAGCGTCAGCTTGACGAGGTCGGCCTTGTCCGCGCCGTAGATGGCGAAGCCCGCGCTGTCGGGCCCGCGATCGCTCATCGTCTCGAGCATGGCGGAGAGGAGCCGGCCTAGATCTTGCTCAAGCTCAGGCGCCTTGATGAATAAGCCGACGATCCCGCACATGTGACCCTCCCGTCATGGGCAGAGTCCTAGCATGGGTACTTATCCTGTCAAGAAACAAAAGTTCTTGTCAAGAAATCTAAGGCGCCTGGCGCGGATAGACGATGATCGACAGATAGGTCATCGGCAATTGCACGAACTCCTCCGGCCCATGCAGCGCCCCGGAGTCGAACAAGAGCGCGTCGCCCGGCTTCAAGCGATAGCGCCCCTCGGCATGCCGATAGACCACCTCGCCGCTGAGCATGTAGATGAACTCGACGCCGGCATGCTGGAAGCCGGTGAAGGGCGAGGCGTCCTCGCGCAGCGTGATGAGATAGGGTTCGACCACCACATCGCCGCCAAGCGCATGGCCCAGAAGCTCATAGACATGCCCGGCCTTGGTGCCGCGCCGCTCGATGTTGACGCCCTTGCCGGCCGGCACATAGGAGCAGTCGCTCTTCTCCTCGAAGGCGGCAAAGAGCGTGCTGATCGGCACGTTGACGCTGGCGGCGATGGCCGCGATCGTGTTGAGCGAGGGCGAGATCTGCCCGTTCTCGATCTTCGACAGCATGCCGGCCGAAATCCCGGCAGCCGTCGCGAGATCGGCGACCGACAAATCATGCGAGCGCCGGATCGCGCGGATCTGACGGCCGAGCGCGATCTCCAGTGTTTTGCGGGTCTCCCCCGGAGCTCCCGAGCCGGTCGAACTGTCCTGGACGCTCAACGACAGCACCATCCCTTGCCAACCGCGCATCGTCGCGCTCGCCTGCAGACAGCAGGATCGACCGGGGCGAGTCAACCGCCGTCGGCGCGAGGGAAATGTGCGGCAAGACCGGCTTTCGCCGATGGCGGAGTGTCGGGCGGGAGCGGCTTGCATCGGGGAGGGGATACCGACCGTCATCCGCTTTTGATTTTGCGGATCCGTCCACTATAGTATCACGCATGGCAAAATCTGACGGCATCGATCAGCGCATTGGCGCTCGCATTCGCATCGAGCGGGAGGGCAGGGGCTGGTCGCTGTCCGATCTTGCCGAAAAGGCGTCGGTATCCCGCGCCATGATCTTCAAGGTGGAGCGAGCGGAGAGCAGCCCGACGGCGACCTTGCTTGGCAAGCTCTCCGGAGCCTTCGGCCTGAGCATGTCGACGTTGATGGCGCGGGCGGAGATGCAGCAGGGGCGGCTCCTGCGCAAGGCCGATCAGCCGCTATGGGTCGATCCGCAGACCGGCTATGTGCGCCGCCATGTCTCGCCGCGCTCTGACCTGCCGCTCGACCTGGTGCGCATCGAATTGCCGGCCGGGAAGGAGGTGCCGATGCCCGCCTCGGCCTACGCCTTCATGCGCCAACTGATCTGGGTGCTGGATGGAGAGCTCGTCTTCGTGGAAGGGCAGACGCGGCACGAGATGAAGGAAGACGATTGCCTCGAGCTCGGCCCTCCCAGCGATTGCGTCTTCAAGAACGAGAGCGACCGGACCTGCGTCTATGCCGTCGCGGTGCTGAGTAATTCCTGAAGCCCTCGCACGGGCTTGGGACGGTCGAGCTGTTATCGGTATCCGGAGGCAATGCTGACGCCTTGCACCGCAGGCGACGCCAGGCTCTGGAAGATCGAGAACGCCTTCTGCACGTCCGTCAGCGGCGCATTCGAGACGTAGAGGATATCCCCGCGCTGCATGCGCAGCCCTTGCGCAACAAAGAGCCCGTTCGGGTCACGCAGGTTCACGCGATAGATGACCGGGACCTGCCGGCCATAGGCGAGGAGCGGACTATCCGGCTTGATGCGCCGAAGCGTCTCCGCCGATTCGAACCGGTACAGAAACACGCCTTCGGGATCGGCGCGGAAGTCGAGCAGGCCGCCGGCTTTAGCCAGCGCCTGGGCGAGGTTCATGGCGTCGGCCTCGAATGGGATCTCGGCGTTCCGGCCGGTCGCGCCCGCAGCGATGAAGGTCCTCGGGTTGCGCACCAGGGTCAGCGTATCGCCGCCGCGGAGATAGATGTTCTCGTTGGGATTGTTGACGATCGTGATCATCGGGACAGCGAGCGTCCGCGGGCCCCGCGTCAGGCGGACTTCCGTCTCGTTGACAGGGGCGCGAATGCCGCCGGCTGCGGCAATCACTTCGAGGACCCGGTCGCCTTTGTTGGACAGCGGAATGCGGCCACCTGATGCGACCTCGCCGGTGACGGCGACGGTGTTGCTGATCTGCTTGCTCATCGTGACCAGGATCTGCGGCTGGATCGCCTTGCCGGCGAGCCGCTCCTCGATCGTCTCCTGAACCTCCGCCGCAGTCTTGCCTGCCACTCTGACGCGGCCGGCATAGGGGACGGAGATGGTTCCGTCGCGGGCAACAGCCTGCTCCGGGATCGTTGCCGTACGCGACCCCGGCGTGAATCGGTCGGTCGACAGCGGCGCGGAGAACAGGCCGCCGGCGCCCGCCTCCCAGATCGTTACGGCGATGAAATCACCGATGCCGATTCGTGATTCCGCAATGACGCTGCGATCACGGAAGCTGCCGCTGAAACTGTCGATTGCGCGGGCATTCAATGTCGCGAGTGCAGCCGGCGCAGAATCGGCGACGACATGTGAACTGTCGGCGCCTCCAGCGTCCGAAACGCGCGAGAGACGGACTCTGGCTCCTTGCCCGAAAGCGGGCCTTGCCGCGGAGTATGTCGAAGTCGAAATCGACCTAGGGCGGACATTGAAGCACTGCCTGAAACCTGACACTCAGCACTGCAAGGCGGATTGGCAGCATTCGACCCAAGCGGGGCGCTGGGCAGATTAGGGAATAGGACGCTCGCAGCGGCAAATGCTGACGCCGACGCATCGCACGGAAGTAGACGTTGTCGGGTCGGGCGTGGGCGTCGATCCACGATTCTCGTACGTGCCAGAAGTCGAGCTATCTTTCCACAGGCGAACGATCGGAATATACCCAGTTTAACGCGAGAAACGCCCATCCATCGATTCCGTCTCAGCGGTTTTTGGAGGAGGTCATGAGGTCTGGTCGCAAGAATGTTCAGGAGACCTCGACTGCTAGCCCATTCGGCTTTCCGAGCGATACGGAAAATCAAGATCCCACTCTCTCGCGAGGTATTGGTCGGGATTTACGATAGGCGATTTGCGCTAGTAAATCTGATACTGGCGATTTTTCTGGTGATATCACCAGGCCCAATTATATTTTATTATGTATCTCTTTTTATAAGCAGCGGGGCTGCGTCGATTTATGAATCCGCTTACAAAAGCAGCTTGATCCATTTCCCAAGCTTGTCTACGTGGTTATACGGTAGCATAACTTACCAACTATTTATAATCAGTGTTTTAGTCGCTTTGATCGCTTCAATCCGGTCAAAAGCTAAAGACCTGTTTTTTACACTTATTTTTTCTCTAGTATTTATATTGGTTTGTGTGGATCTGTTGTTCTTGCTTGTCTTCGATCGAGCGAACGGCGATCGGGCCATCGGCATCGCCATGGCCGATTGCGCGGGAGGCTTCGTCGCAGCGGCCCTGATCGTATCGATCATGCTATTGGCGGATACGGTATACCGGCATCTGCCATTTCAAACTTGGAGGCGTTCCGCGGCGGCGACCTTGACGGTGGTGGTCTTCGGACTTGCAATCAATGTCTCGACCTACGTCCTGGTCGAGGCTCTCTATCGACCGACGCCTGTTAGGTTCGATGCCGTGGTCTCCAACCCGGCGGATGGGATGTTCGTCACGGCCAAGCCAACCGAAAGGCGGCCGCAGTCGGAATTTCGGATGATACCGGGTGAGGCCAGTCAGGCTTCCATCAATTGGCTCCACCCCAAGGGTAACCTGAGATCAGAATGGAAATCGCAACGGGCCGGCGCGTTCAGCGCTTCGGTCGAGTTCTACGATGGTTGCACGGCCGAAGAGGCGGTGGCCTACAAGGGCCGCAACACAGAGGGCTTTTCCCTCGGCCGGGTTTCTAAAGTCAATCTCGCCTTCGGCGAGGGCTATTCCAACCTCACCGTTCCGAGCCTTTCGACGTCATTCGGGCGTGCCGAATTGAAGGCTGATACGCCGATACTCTTCTATCTGTCCGGAGGTGACGACAGCGCGGCTTCCACTCGAAGAGTAACCCAGTTCGTCGGGGCCGAAACCAAACTCAACATCTCCCGAAAGGTGGCGGACCATGCCTACTATCTGTCCGCCATCTTGATCGATGGTTCGGAAGACCGGCCGAAGCTGTCGGGGCAACGGCTCCGGCTTAGCGTCGACGATAAGCCCTTGGATATCGATATCGCCGCGCCGACGAGGACCACCGAGACGAAGCGGTCGGCCTGCAGGCCGATCCCTATCCGACAACTGATGCGATCGGAAAAAAGGGTGCTCAGGAATCCACCCCTCGATCCGGGCGTTCTTCTTCGGTTGACGCGCAATCTCGTCTCTGGCGATGCAACGATCGGCGACGATATTTCGCTATCGGTCGATGGCGACGGCGGATGGATCCGCCTGTCCTATGGCGACGACAAAAGCTCGCGGATCGGTCGGGACGGCAAGTTGGAGGTCATTCAGCTCCGCGGAAACTTCGTTCGCTTCGAGGTCGACGGGGTGGCGCAGACCCCCAATCCGATCGATTCCTACGCTCTGATCGGCGATATCGATGGGAGCTTCCCGGGCGGCAACCAGGTGCGCTTCGTCGGAACGGCGAGCGCCTTCTGGAAAGATCAGGTCAGACAAAACCCGACGAGGTGGGAGCGTCTTGCTCTTGAGCTGAAGATCGCAATCCTGGGTGCACTGCTGTCCTTGCTCACGATCGTAAGTCGAGCGGTCTTGAAGGAGATCTGGGATGATCGCGACCTACTGATGCTTCGCCCGCCCCCGTGAACCGGCCGAGCGCGATGACCGTGCGCGATCGTCGAGAACAAGACGTTGCATGCTTCCTGCGGAAACCAATAGCCTGTTCAACTGCGTGCAAAGCCCGGTTGGAGTCCAATTCATGCTGTCTATCCAGACCGCCCGTGGCGTCTTTGTACGAAGGGCTCGCGTAACCATGTTAGGTAAGCGCGACCCCTTTCGTCGCTGAGGATCGAGAATGGATGTCGTGAAGAGTGGCTCGGGTGGGGACGAAGCGCATCGTGCGTCCGAGGGATCGATCCAGCCACCGGATAAGGCGCTCGATCACGCATGGCGGTATTTCGCTCTGCACGCGCAGCAGCGCATCTCAGTTTTCAACTATTTCATCGCGTTCTCAGGCATCATGGCGGCAGGCGTCGGCGCCACGATTAAGACTATGCCGTCCGCTGCCGCCGTGATCGCTCTCATCCTGGCGGCTTTGTCATTCGTCTTCTACAAGCTCGATGCGCGTGCTTCGGAGCTGGTGAAGATTTCGGAGAAGGCGTTGATCGATGGCGAGCGGCTGAGCATGCCGCCGTACGCGCAGGTGGTAGCCACCGAGGCTGGAAGCCGCGCGACTAACCTCCAGAACGACTCCTCGGCGACCTGGACCTTCGGACAGTGCTTCCGCTTCATTTTTGCCTTGGTCGGCATGACGGCCACGTTAGGTGGACTATTCTCGGTTCATTTGGCGTTGAAATGATGCAGATTGCCCTGACCGCGCCGCTGCGGGCTCAGGGTCTTCGGCGATTTCAAAGGGCCGGTGCTGCGGAGGGATCGATGTGGCTATTTTGCCCGACCCTGCAATGTGGCACGAAGGGCGACGTAGTCGACCTTCGACCTGTGACGCCTGTCGAGAGGGATCTCCTCCATCCCGACCACATGGACGTCCCCGATCTGGGCAGCGGCTCGCGTCCAGCTCGGCATCTTGTCCTGATCGCCCTCGACTGCGAGCTGCGCCTGCCCGCCGATCTCCACCAGCGCACTGCGGCGCACGCCCGGCCAGAAGCGGGACGCCGCCTCGATGCCGAAGGGAAGAAGCTGCCCGGCCCGGCCGTCGAGTCGGCCACCGAGCCAAAGGCGGCCCTCTGCGTCCAGATGGCCGGAATCGCCGGTCCGATGCCAGATCTGGCCGGCGCGCTTCAGCTTGGTCGAGGCGTCGTCGGCAGGGTCGAGATACCCCTTGTTGACGTGATCGCCGGTGACGACGATCTCATCGTCCAGGATCGCGATCTGGATGGCGTCGACGGTGTGTCCCGCGAGCAGGCCGGCGCCTGATTTCATCGCGCTCCAATCGTTGGGACCGATATCACGGTGGTGCAGATGGGCGATCGGTTCGGCCTCGGTCGAGCCGTAGACCGCCACGATCCCGGCCCCGGGAATTTTTGCCGAGAGGCGCTCCAGGAGGTCTGGAAACACCGGTCCACCCCCTGTGAAGATCGCGTCCAGCCTCAGCGGCGCCTCGGTGCGCGCCAGCGTCTCGCAGATCGACGGCGGCAGCAGGGCGCGCGTCACCCGCTGGGCCGAGATCTGCCTCGCGATAGAGCCGGCCTCAGTGCGGTCCTGGCGGCGCAGGTCCCAGCTCGGCAGCACCGAGGTCACGCCCAGGCCGAGATTGGCGACGACGAAGACCGGGAAGGCGACGAGGTCGGTCTCGTCCTCACGCTTTGGCGCCAGCAGATCGGCGAGCACGGCGCTCTGCGCCGCAAGGAAGCCATGGCTGCGCTGGATCGCCTTGGGGCGCCCGGTCGAACCGCTGGTGAACGAGATCAGCGCGGGATGTTCGGGCGTGAGCATCTCGAGCGGTTCGCCCGGAACGCTTGCATCGTCGGGCGTCAGCATGAGCCTGATCGGCCAGAGTTCCGGCACGAGATAGCGCAGCGCGCGAAACCAGCCGGCGCTCAGATAGGCTTTTGGGGCGGCTGCGCGCGCGGCGTGACGCAGGCCCGCAAGGCCAAGCGCGGGCTCCGGCAGCACTGCGACCGCGCCGATCCGCCAGAGCGCGGCCAGGCCGGCATAAAGCGAAGGCCCGAGCGGCATGGCGATCAGGACGCGGTCACCCCTGCCGATGCCGGCGCGGCGCCAGGCCGAGGCCAGGGCCGACGATGCCGTGATGAGGTCGGCGAAACTGACCCGGTCGCCGCTTCCCGCCACGATCGCGGTGCGGTCGCCGTGCCGCTCGGCATTCCGCAGGAAAGGGTCGAGCAGGTTCATGCGCTCAGGCGTCCAACAGGCGGCCGAGCAGGGCGTAGCGGCGGAAGACCGTTCCTGAGTGCCGAGCGCTGCGCTCCAGCGAGATATTGTCGACATGCATCAGCGCATGGATGGCGTGCGTGAAGCCAGCCGCGCGCGCCGTGCGGTGGAAATGGTCGGCCAGGTGATGGCCGACGCCGCGCTGGGCGCTGGCATAGGTCTTCAGGATGACGGCCCGAGGCGTTGCGCCCTCGAGCCGGTCGGGCATGCCGAACAGGAAGCCGATCAATGCGCCCGCTTCGTTGCGTGCGAACAGCACGAAGCGCGGATCGACCAGCGGCATGACAGGTTCATAGAGCTTGAGGAACCCCTGCTCGTCGAGCGGCTTGAAGAACGCGTTGTTGCGGAAGGCCGCGGCCGACATGGCGTAAAGCTGGCGGACGAGCCCGGCAGCGTCGCTGCCGTCCCAAGCCTTGACGGAAACACCTGCGATCGAAACCACCTCGGGGCAGATCGCTGCATCGAGCGTCGTGCGCGTCGAGACATAGCTCGACAGCTGGGCGAAGCCGGCAGTCGTGAAGGCCTCGGCGTCGAAGGCGCCGCTCACCGGCTCCATCAGGAAGGGCGGCGAGCCGTCGCTCTCCGTCACCAGCCGGTAGCTGTGCCAGGTGTCGCCATCCATGGGACCGATCAGCGCCTCAAAGCCCTCAGTCGCCAGATCGGCCGCGGCACGGGCGAGCAGATCGCGGCCCGCCGTGGCGCTGTCACAGCGGAAACGTCCGATGCTGGCGGTGCGGCGCCCCTCCCAGGATGGCGCGTCCCGGAAGATCAGGCAGGAGGCGCCCTCGATCGCGCATTCCACGGGGATTTCCGTCATAGCGTCGGCGTCCTCATCGCAAGCTTGGCCAGGAACAGGGTCAGCGGCACGGCGAGCGAGAGCGCCATCACGCGTGCGGCGCGGTAGCGGTCGAACCAGGCCGGTATGGTCGCGATTGTGATGAAGCACAGCGCCATCGACCCCAGTGCCCAGGGCCAGAGCGGGCCGTGCCATTGGCTGTGGGCGGGGTTGGCCGCGGCGACGAGGAACAGGATCGCGCCGATCACCGGGACGCCGATCGCGGTCAGCAGCATCAGCCGGCGCGGCAGCAGCGCCAAGAACCCGATCGCCGCGCCCGCGAAGCCGAGATTATAGGCGTTGAGCGCGTTCTGGCCGGTATAATCGCCCAGGAACAGCCAGAACAGCGCCGTGCCGCTCATCGCGGCGATGAGGTCGAGGTCGGGATAGGGCGATCGGCATGGCCGCGCATTGCGGGCGAGGATATGCGTGAAGACGGTTGCGACGGGCAGGATCGCGTTGTGCGGCGCCGTCACGGAGCAGATCAGGAAGACCAGCACCGCATAGGCCCGCGCGGCGTGGTTGGTCAGGCCGAGCAGCGGCGCGAAGGCCAGCATGAAGACAAGCGTGGCGAGGAAGGCGACGACGAGCAGGCCCAGCGCCAGCGGCTCGGTGCTAAGATTATTGGCGAGCAGGAGATGGATGCCGATCGGCACGAAGAGATTGTCGAAACCGCGCCAGGAATCGGCCTCCACCAGCGCCCCAAAAGCCGCGATCATGACCGAGAACAGCACGACCTTGGATCGGTCCATCTCCGTCATCAGCAGGAGCAGGATCAGCGCCAGGATCCAGGTGACCAGGAAGAACATGGTGACGCCCTCCCAGGTCTTGGTGCCGGCCTCGACCTGGAAATGCTTGCGGCCATAGCGCGTGCCGGTGAGCGCGGCGGCCGCATCCGAAAGCGTCAGCACGAGGATTGGCAGCGCGTAGAGCACCGGCTGTCCCTGCGAGGCGAAGAACAGGAAGCCGACGCTGAGCGCCAGGAACAGCTCGCCATAGGATTTCCGGGCGACGCCATGGACGGCCGAGCTGATGCCGTCGCCGGCGAAGCGGCGCAGGCGCAAGCCGAGCAGGACGATGAGCGACAGGCTGATCAGCAGGACGGCCGGCCAACGTTCGGAGAAGGTGAGCGGCAGGGTCAGCGCATAGAGCCCGGTGCCGATATGCACGCATTTGCGCTGCAGCTCGACCGAAAGGCCATGGCGGCGGCCGAGCCATTTCGTCCCTGCCAGGAGGCCAAGCATGGCGGAGATCGAGCCCACGACCAGCAGCAGGTTCACCGCCACGCTCACGCCCGGACCTCCTCGACGACGAAGTCGGAGTAGAAGAACGCCTTGTCGGCCGCCTTGCCCGGCGCCTCGAGATCCGGCCGAGGCAGCATGCGGCCGGCATGGGCCGGCGGCAGGCGGCGCGGCGCCATCATGTTCCAGTAGACCAGCCTTGCGCCTGGATGGGCAGCAGTGACGACGCTGCCGTAGACGGCCTCAAAAACCTGCGGGTTCATGTATTCGAAAATATCCGAGAGGTTGAAGCCGTCGGCCTTTTCGCCGGTCGAGACGAAGGCCTCGAGCGAGCCCTGGCGGATGTCGAGCCGGTCGAGCCGGCCGCGGATCGTCTCGTAATGCTCCGCGCGCCAGGCCATCGGCAGCGCCTCGCCATGGCTGCCGGTCAGGATCCAGCGCAGATAGGGGTTCAGGGCCGGGTCGAGATCGACGGCGGCGTGGCGGATGCGGCGGGCGACATGGTCGGCGACGCTGCCCTCGACATGGTCGAAGAAGGCGGGGTCGCGGCCGAGACGCCCCATGGTGAAGCGCGAGAAGAAGAAGCGCAGCAGCAGGTTCCAGCGCCAGCTGTTCCAGCGCGTATCGAGGAAAAGCTCGCGCTCCCGCCGGCTCTTGCCCGGCTGGAAGATCGCCGCGATCGTCTCGCGGGAATGGACGAGCGGCAACAGGTAACGCTGCATCACCCGGAAATAGCGCTCGAACTTGCCGATGCCGCCGAGCCCATGGGCGATGATGTCATCCCGCCTTGCAGCCCAGAAGGCGCGCTCGGCTTCCGGCAGGTCTTGCGTGATGCGGTCCAGCAGGGTGCCGCGCCGCTCGCTCGGGCGGGAGCCCATCAGTTCCAGAAACGCGGCATGATCCAGCCAGCGATAGGCCGCGATGCGGATGCGCAGGCAGGCAATCTGTGCCGGCGACAGGTCGACGACCACGACGCGCTTGGGGTCGAGCGTCAGCATGGCGAGCGCATTGTCGCCCGCCGAGCAGATCGAGACCAGCGTGGCGCCGGGGGCTGTGCCGAGCGCGGCGGTCAGCACATCGGCATCCTCCCAGAGCTGGGCATAGCGGATCGCCTCGAAGGAGGCTTTGCCGGCGATTTCGCTCTCAGCCATCGACCTTCCCCACTTCGCCCGAAGCGCCATCGACGCTGATCATCTCGCCATCGACGATCCAGTCGAGCGCGCCCTTGAGCCCGACCACGCAGGGGATGCCCATCTCGCGCGCCACGATCGCCGAATGCGACAGCAGGCTGCCGCGCTCGACGACGATGGCCGAGGCATTGCTGAACACCGCGATCCAGCCGGGGTCGGTGTGCCGCGCCACCAGAATCTCGCCCTGGACCAGCGCCTCCCGGCGCGGGTCGCGGATCAGCCTTGCCCTGGCGCGCACCGTGCCGGCCGAACAGCCCGTGCCCTTGCGAACGGTCTCCGATGCATCGGTGAGTATCGCCTCCAAAACGGCCACGCTATCCGATCTGAGGCCGGCGGCGCCCGTCACGGTGACACGCTCCGGCGGATCGCGTCGCTCAGTCGCCCGCGCCATCTCGGCCTTGCGGATGGTGACGAGACCCTTGAGGTCGGCTGTCGTGCCGAAGCCTTCGATTGCGCCGAGCAGTTCGGGCACGGTCAGCAGGAAGACGTCGCGCGGAGCATCGATCGCATCGAGAGCGGCGAGCTGTTGCCCCATGGCAACCAGCACGCGCCTGGCGTGGCCGAAGATGCGGGTGCGCTCGAAGCGCAGGTTTTCGCGGTCGCGGACCCGGTCGCGGGCCCAGCCCAGCATCAGGCGCGCGATCCGGCGCCGGATCGGATGATCCTTCAGGATGCGGTCCAGCGCCGCCATCCCATCGCTGCTCTGGACATGGGCTGCGCGCGGCGTCAGGGCGGCGGCGGCGATTGCGGCGAGCAGCGGCGCGGGGTCCTGGTCGAGAGTGATGCTCTCCAGCTTCAGCTCCTCCGTGCAACGATCGGAGAATTTGGCGAGATAGGCGTCGATCTCGCGCCCTAGCGCAGCGTCGGCCTTGGCGGCCGCCAGATCTCCACGCTGCAGGGCCGCGATCAGCTGTGGCTTGCCTGCGGCCAGCGCACCCATCGTCGCGATGCGCCGGGCCGGTTCAGCCGAGACGATGTCGCCCTGTCCGATCATGACCGCGTTGTGGATCTCGACGCCATCGGCCCCGCACCAGCGCTCGAGCAGTTTTCGCGAGGCGCCGAAGGCGATCATGCAGAGGAAGTCGTTGACCAGCGGCGCGTCCCAGCGGTCGAGCAGCCGGGCCTCGATCGTGCGATATTCTGTCGCCAGCGCCGAGAGCGGCATGGCGGCGATGGCGTCGGGTTTGACCCGCAGCGCGCCGTTGAGCCTGGTATAGAAGCCCCGGATCGTCCGTTTCAGCCGCAGCGCCTCGACGACGAGGCCCAAGCCGGCGCGGCCCATCCGGGCGTATTCGAGCGCCCTGGCGAAGCCGCGCACTGGTCCCGGTCCGATGCTGGCGCTGATCGCGGCCGGCAACGGCTCGCTGACGCCCATCATCGTTTCCATATGGGCGCGGTTGAGGCTGAAGCCCGGCAGCAAGGCCAACGCGCGATACCAGTTGACGAGGTTGTAATAGACCCGCCCGTCGACGCGTCCGAGCATGTTGTCGAAGATCGGCGCGCTCTCGGCTATGCGGACAGGCGCGACGCCGAGCAGCGCGACGAAGCGGCGGTAGACGCGGGCATAGGCGTATTGCGCGAAGCTGTAGGTCAAGGGCGAGACGAGGCCGGGATAGCTCTCGACGATGTTCGAATTGTCGAAGATCGTCACAGTTGGGTCCGGCCAGGCCGGGTCACGCAGCTGGGTCGTGATCGGGCGCGCCTGCAGCAGGAAGAGCCGGTCGCCCTCAAACGCCCATTCGATGTCCTGGGCCGAGCCTCTCGCGGCGGCGACCCGTGCGATCAGCCCGGCGAGGGCGGCGATGTCCGTGGTGCCGAGCACGCCGTCCGGAGGCCCCTCCAGCATCGTGCCCGTCGCGGCATCGATCACATAGTCGTCGCCATCCACCTCGCCGCCGACGAGCTTGTCGCCGAGGCCGGCAATGGCGGAGATGACGAAGCGATCGCGCCGACCGCCGACCGGGTCGGCCGAGAAGGCGACGCCGGCCGCGCGTGCCTTGACCAGGCGCTGCACTATGGTGGCGGGCGCTCCGCCCTCCGGATCGAGGCCGCGCGAGGCGCGATAGGCTTTCAGGCTGTCAGTGCTGCCCGAGCGCCAGACCTTCAGCGCCGCAGTTGCCACTTCGGGCTCGGCCATGTCGAGCAGGGAGAGGAACTGCCCGGCATGGGAATGGCTCGCACCATCCTCCTCGCGTCCCGACGAGCGAACGGCGAACGGGCCGGGCCCAAGACCCGGCAATGCGGCCTGGAGGCTCCTGCGTGTCTCCGCCTTGAGGCCGCGCGCGGACACGCCCTCGGGCAGGATGACCAGGAAGGGCGGAACATCGAAACCCGCCTGCGTCAGCGCCGAAAGCGCCGCGGCCTTGCCGCCGGCCACAGCCGGATCGCCTGCTTCATGCGCTTGAAGGATGAAACCGCTCACAGCGTGCCTCCGGCCAGCAGCGGCGCGAAGCCCGCCGCGCCATAGCAGACCAAGACCCAAAGGCCCGCCATCGCATCCACCGTCTTCTGTGTGCCGCCAACGGGGTTGCGGGCATAGCGAAGGGCGCAGGCCAGCGTCGCCGCTAGTGCGACCGTCCCGATGATGGCGACCGGCAAGAAGGCCTGGACCGCATGGCCGACGCCGAGCAGGAGCCCATAGGCCAGGAGAGCGCAGGCGCTCCAGGCCAGAGCGGCGCGGCCGGGCCCCAGCAGAGCGGAATAGGTCTCGACGCCCGGTCGCTCATTCTCACGACCATAGAGCTTGCGGCCGATCTCCAGGACGCAGCCATTGACGAAGCTGAGCGCCAGGAAAAGCCAGAGCCCCGGCGGCGGCGCACCTGCACGTGGCAGCCATTCGCAGGCGGTCACGAACAGGTCGATCAGCGGCATGATCGCCATATGCGAGACGAGATAGAGGAAGGGCCGTGCCTTCAGCCAGGCTGGCGCGAAGAACTCGAAACTCATCAGGGCAAGCCAGGCCCAGACCAGAGCCAGCGGCCAGATCAGCGCTGGCGCGAACAGCACCGTCACCAACGCCGCGACGGGGACACCGGCGATGCCGAGATTGACGATCAGGCGCAAGCTGAGGAGGCCGCGCGGCACCGGGCGTTCCGGCCTGAAGCGTTGGTCATCCTCGGCATCCTTGACCTCGTCGCAGGCGCGCAGCTGGAAGAAGACGATCAGCGTCACCAGAAAGGCCGTCGCGAAGGCAGGCCACGCGGGCAACGTGCGACCGCCGAGATGGGCGGAGACGCTGATGCTCGCCGCGGTGAAGACCACGAGCAGGATCGACGTCTTCGCCAGCGGGAAGCGTTCGGCCTGGTAGATCCAGAGCCGGTGCAGCAAGGGCAGTGCCTGCTCGCTCGATAGGCCGGCGCTCATCTGCGCCTCGCAAGCTTGTCATGGGCGGACGCGAAATGCCCGGCAGTGATCGCGCCCATGATCGAGATCTCCCCGCACAGGCATAAAGCCGCTGCGACCTCCGCCAGCGCGGCGCCATGGCCGGTGCCCTTCAACCCCAATAGCGAGAGCGCCGCCGACTGGCTCGGCAAGCCTGTACCGCCGCCGACCGAACCGACCAGGATGTTGGGCAGCGTCACGGAGATGAAGAGATCTGCGCCGCGCCGCTCCATCCGGGTGAAGCCGACCGCCGATTCGGAGACGCATGCGGCGTCCTGCCCCGTCGCGATGTAGAAGGCTGCCAGCCCGTTGGCATAGTGCCCCTGCGCGCCGAGCTGCCCGCTGAGCAGGGCGCCGAGATTGGCCATCTCGCCATAAGCCATCATCCGGTCGACGCTGACATGCAGGTGCTTCTCGACGAGCGGGCCTGGAATGATGACGCTGGCGCTGACCTTCCGGCCGCGGCCGGTGAGCAGGCCGAGATAGGAGGCCTTCTTGTCACCGGAGAAATTAGCCTCGATGAACCAGTGCAAGGGCTTGATAGGGCAGGTTTCCTCGATCCGGCGGCAGAGCGCGTCGGTCGCGATCGTCACCATGTTCTGGCCTGCGGCATCGCCGGTGGTGTAGCGGCAGAGCAGGAAGACGATGTCGTTGTCGATCATCGGCTCGAGCGAGATGAGCTTGCCGTGACGCGTCGTCGCCTCTGCCGCCGCCTGGAGATCGTCGACATTGCGCGTCACCCAGTCCACGAACAGGCCGGCATCGACGAGACCGGCGAATTTGAAGCCGGGGCTGCGCAGGACGCCCTCGTTCAGCAGAGCCGTCGTCACGCCGCCTGACTTTGTCGCGACCGCCGCGCCGCGCGCATAGGACGCAACCAGCGCCGCTTCCGTGGTGGCCAGCGGCAAATAGTAGGCGCCATTGGCGTTGAGGCCGTTGATCACGAGCGGACCGATGACACCGACGGGCAGCTTCAACGTCCCGATCATCGCCTCGATATTCGCGCTGTAAGCCGCGGCGTCAGAGAGCGTCTGCGTGTCCGCCAGAACGGGCTCAGTGGCTTCGGTCGCGACACCGGCCGCCTGCAGTTGCCGCCAGAGCGAGGCGATGCTGGCAGCATCCGTCTCGCGCGAGGAGCGCAGGGAGCGCTGGGGTGTCAGCTCGGCCCTATGGCTCATCCGGCTGCGCGCCTGCTCGGCCGTATAGGAGGCGCGCAGACGGTCGAGCAGACGTAAGACCGAAGATGGGATGATCGACATGCCTGCAGCCTGGCTGGAGATGTATTCTTGTCGGCCATAGCGCGCAGCTTGTAAATTTCTGCCGTGTCGCTGCGGCAGGATGACGGCATGCTGAAGACTTCCTCAACCGCAAGCGCGCATCGCGACGCATGGCGGTATCGGCCATAAGCTACCGATCTCATTGCAGACCCCCAGTGGCGCTCCCAGCCGGCCACAGTGACAAAGGCCGGAAAATTCCAACCTCCGGCGGCCCCGAAATGCGGAGCAGATCTAGCCGACGATGCAGGAGGTCGAAGCCGGGCCGCTCAAATGGGAGCAGGCCAATGGACAGAAAGCCCGTGGCGTCAAGGAGGCCGCGATTTCAAGGGGATTTGCTGGTGCTGCGAGAGAGGATTGAACTCTCGACCTCTCCATTACCAATGGAGTGCTCTACCACTGAGCTACCGCAGCAGGATCGATGGGCCTTGAAGCGTCTGGCATGTCGCGAGAAGCGATTGCCAGAGCGGGCGTCGTTCCGAAGCGGCGTCCTGATGCCACAAGCTCCCGGCCTATGCAACCCGGGAAGCTCAATCAGCTAACAGCAACCGCTCATCAATGCGGAAGAGCCGGCCGTCGCCGAGCAGATGGGCGCTCAGGCCCTCCTGGAAAAGCGGGCGGAAGGCGGCGTCGCGCAGGTTCAGGCCGCCGGCATAGGCGCCCATCGCCGGCATGATGCAGCGGCGCGGTGACAAGGCGAAGCAGCGCCGCCGCAAGGCGCGCCCGCGCATCCTGACTTTCGCCGCGGGGTGGAGATGGCCGGCGATCTCGAAACCGGCCTCGCCGGCTTCGGGCTCGTGGCGCAGGGCGACGCCGGCGATCTCGATGCCGGCCGCCGTCTCGCCGCCCATGGCGGGGCCGATCTCGCGATCATGGTTGCCGGTGATCCAGAGCCAGTCGCGGCCCTGCTGGAGCTGGCGCAATGTCGCGAGGTTGGCGGGCGCGATGCGGCTTTCGGCGTGGATATCGTGAAAGCTGTCGCCGAGCGCGATCACGCGGGCAGGCGCGTGCTGCAGGATCGCGGCCGCGAGCGCAGCCAGCGTCGCAGCCGAATCATAGGGCGGCAGGAAGACGCCGCGCGCCGCATAGGCCGAGCCCTTCTCCAGATGCAGATCGGCGACGACGAGGGTGCGCTCGTCGGGGAGCCAGAGCGCGCCCGACAGATCGGGCACGAGCGCCAATCGCCCCAGCATGAAGGCCGCGGTCGATCCTTGCGTCGGCATTGTCCCGGATCGTGCCAGCCAAGATCCTGCCACCAAGGTCACGCCATCGCCTCCTCGATCAGCATCGCTTCGGCTTCCGCCAATATCTCGTCGGCCGCCTCGCCATAGACCGCCTCGCGCCCGATCTCGAGCATCACGGAGACTGAGAGCGGCGAAACATGGTCCAGCGGCTGATGCACGATATGGCCGCTGATTCGTGTCAGCATCTGACCAAGCCGCTGGATGTCGAGCAAGCCCGTGGCGGCGTCGGCGCGTGCGGCCTTGAGCAGCACATGCTCGGGCTCGTGCCGGCGCAGCACATCATAGACCAGGTCGGTCGACATCGTGACTTGGCGGCCGCTCTTTTCCTGGCCGGGAAAGCGCCGCTCGATCAGGCCCGCAATGACGGCGCAGCTGCGGAAGGTGCGTTTCATCAAGGCCGATTCGGCCAGCCACGCCTCCAGATCGTCGCCGAGCATGTCCTGCGCGAAGAGCTCGTCGAGGCTCAAGGCGCCGCGCGCGATCGCGGCCGTCATGTCGCCGAGCCCCCAGACCGCGATGCCATAATCATTGCAGACGAAGCCGAGCGGCCGCATCCGCGCCCGCTCCAGCCGCCGCGTCAACAGCATGCCGAGCGTCTGATGGGCGAGGCGGCCCTCGAAGGGGTAGGCGACGAGGTAGAACTTGCCGCCGCGCGGAAAGGTCTCGACCAGGAGTTCGCCGGGCTTGGGCAGGCGCGATTTCAAGCGCTGCGCATGCAGCCAGGACGAGACCTCCTCGGGCAGGGAGGCCCATTCCTTGGGGTTCGCCAGCATGGCGCGGACCCGGGCGGCCAGAAAGGTCGAGAGCGGGAATTTGCCGCCATTATAGGAGGGGATCTTCGGGTCGGTGCCGGGCGGGGCGCGCGAGCAGATCGCCTCATTGCCGCTGATGCCCTCGAAGCGCAGCACCTCGCCGGCGAAGACGAAGGTGTCGCCAGGCGTCATCGTCTCCGCGAAATACTCCTCGATTTCGCCCAGCATCCGGCCGCCGCTGGTGATCCGGGAGGGCTGGCCTGGCTTGCCCGCCCGCGCCCGCCCGAGCCGGACCTTGAGCATGGTCGATTCGACGATGGTGCCGACATTCATGCGGTATTGCTGGATCACGCGGGCATCGGTCGCGCGCCAAAGCCCGGCCTTGTCCTGCCGCAGCTTGGCGAAGCGCTCATAGGAGCGCAGCGCATAGCCGCCGGTCGCGACGAAGTTCACCACCGCGTCGAAGTCCGCCCGCGTCAGCCCGGCATAGGGCGAGGCGGTGCGGACCTCCTCATAGAGCGCCCCGGCCTCGAAGCCGTCGGAGCAGGCGACGCCGAGCACATGCTGGGCCAGCACATCGAGCGCCCCGATGCGCGGCTCGGCCGTGTCCTGCGCAGCCTCCGCCACGGCGTCGAGCGCGGCCTTGCATTCCAGCAGCTCGAAGCGGTTGGAGGGCACCAGCAGGGCCTGCGAGGGCTCGTCCATGCGGTGGTTGGAACGGCCGATGCGCTGCATCAACCGGCTCGCCCCCTTGGGCGCGCCGATATTGACGACGAGATCGACATCGCCCCAGTCGATGCCGAGATCGAGCGTCGCGGTGCAGACCACGGCCTTGAGCCGGCCCGCCGCCATCGCCGCCTCGACCTTGCGGCGCTGCGCGACATCGAGCGAGCCGTGATGCAGCGCGATCGGCAGGTTGTCGTCATTGATGTTCCACAGCGCCTGGAAGGCGAATTCCGCCTGCATGCGCGTGTTGACGAAGACCAGGGTCAACTTGTGCCGGCCGATCGCCTTGTAGATCTCGCCCATGGCGTGGCCGGTGGTGTGGCCCGCCAGCGGCAAGCGGCTTGCGGTCTGCAGGATGCCGATGCGCGCCTTCGCTCCGCCGGTGACGGTGACGAGGCCTGCCGGGGTCTGCGTCCCCCCGAGGAAACGCTGCAGGTCGGCGGGCTCGCGCACCGTGGCGGAGAGGCCCACAGCGCTGACCTGCGGTGCGAGCGTCCGCAGCCGGGCAAGGTCGAGCGAAAGCAGGTCGCCGCGCTTCGAGGTGACGAGCGCGTGCAGTTCGTCGAGCACGATGCGGCGCAAGCTTGCGAAGAAGGGTTTTGCGTCGCGATGCGAGACCAGCAGCGCCAATTGCTCGGGCGTCGTCAGCAGGATGTCGGGCGGCCGCTCCATCTGGCGCGTGCGCTTGGCAGCCGAGGTGTCGCCGGTGCGGGTCTCGACCTTGATGGGCAGGCCCATCTCCGCGATCGGCATCTCGAGATTGCGGGCGATATCGACGGCGAGCGCCTTCAGCGGCGAGATGTAGAGCGTATGCAAGCCCTCGCGCTCGCCGCCCCGCTCGGTGAGCTCGACCAGCGAGGGCAGGAAGCCGGCGAGTGTCTTGCCGGCGCCGGTCGGCGCGACGAGCAGGGTCGAGCGCCCGGCGCGGGCCTCCTCCAGCAGGGCAAGCTGATGCGGCCGCGCATGCCAGCCGCGGCTGGCGAACCAGGCGGAGAAGGCGGGCGGGAGCGGGGAGGGGGCGGCGGGCATGCCTGCCAGAGATAAGGCGCGGCGGAGGAGAACGAAAGGGGAATGGCGTAGCCGCCGTCATTCTCGGGCCGCGCGAAGCGTGGGGATGCTGGGGTCTTCGCCTACGACTGTTCGGTTGTGGGTTGGGCCCCTGGGCGGATCAGGCACGGCTCTCCCCTTGCGGGCGAAGGTGACGCGAAGCGCCGGATGAAGGGTGCGGGGGACCCTTCTCCCGCATCGAAGTCGGGTCTACCCGACTTCGACACTCTGAGTGCTGAACTCGGGCAAGCCCGAGTTCAGTGAGAAGGGCAGGGATGAGGGCCTGCCGCTAATTATTGAGGCGCGACCGCGCCGCAGCGCCGGCTTCATCCTGAAAGCGCAGGAGACGATGCGGAGCCGCTTGCGCGATCTGGTGGTCTGGCCTGCCCTCACCCCTGCCCCTCTCCCACTCGGGAGAGGGGTTCCCCACGCCTGTCTCATTCGCGACCGCCCGCTGGAAACCCTTCAATGAACGGTGCTTTTCGATCGGGCACCCGCGGCGAACCGGACAGCAGTGGGGCCTCGCCCGAGCATGACGCGCTGCTAGCCCCGCTGCGCCACCACGATCAACCCGGGCACGGCCACGCCGCGATCCTGCCTTGTGCTCGCGGCTTCGACCAGAAGCGGCGTCAGTCTCGCCTCAGCCAGTCTGTCGCGCAGCCAGCCTTCCGCATGGGCGAAGCGCCGGTCGGCTCCGACGATCACGCCTTCGCCACCATGGCTCTGCACGGTGAAGGCCAATAAGCCGCCGGGGTTCAGCACGCGTGCGCTTTGCGCGAAGACGGCCGCGAGTTCGCCGAGATAGACGAAGACATCAGCCGCGACGACGAGGTCGGCCGAGGCGTCGGGCCGGCTGGTGAGGAAGCTGGTCAGGCCGGCGACCGCGAGCTTGTCGTAGAGCGGCGTGCCGTCGCCCTGCAGCTTTACCCGCGCCCGCTCGATCATGCGCGGCGAGAGATCGCAGCCGGCGAGGAAACCGGTCTCCGCCCGGATCGCCTCGCCCATCAGCCCGGTGCCGCAGCCGAGATCGTAGACGGTCTCGAAGCGGAAGGGTTTGCCGGTCTCCTGACAGACGCGGGCGAGCGCCTGCTGCAGAAGGGCAGGAGCGTTGTAGCGGAGGGTCTCGACCAGATGGCTGTCGAAGCGCTCGGCATAGCCGTCGAACAGCACGCCGGAGAAATTCTCCGAGGTCGCCTCCTCGGCCGACAGGGCGCCGATGCGGGCGAGGTCGAGCCGCGCGCCGAAATGGTCGTTGGGGTCGAGCGTCAGGCATTGCCGCCAGGCGGTGGCGGCCTCCTCATTGCGGCCGAGCGCCTCCTGCGCCAGCCCGTAGAGATGCCAGGCGGCGGTGAAATGGTAGGCTTGCGCCAGGGTTTGGTCGAGGATCTCGACGCAGGCCGCAGCATCGCCCTCCTTGAGCGCGGCCTCCGCCCAGGCATAGCGGCGGTCGAGGTTCAAATCGCCCGAACCGGCGGAATGCGTGGCGGAACCCTTTTCGATCATGCGCGTCGGTCTATCTGAGGAGAATGACACTGGCCAGACAGCGCTCCCAGAACCTGCGCCCTTCGGAGTTGCTGATCCCGACGCCGGCCGGGCTCTATTGCCCGCTGGCCGACATTCATATCGATCCCGTGCGCCCCGTGGCGCGGGCGCTGATCACGCATGGCCATTCCGACCATGCGCGCGCCGGCCATGGCGCGGTGCTGGCGACGCGCGAGACGCTCGCCATCATGGCGCTGCGCTATGGCGAGGGGTTTGCGGGCGAGCGGCAGGAGGCCGTTCCCGGTGTGGTGACGCGGATCGGCGCGGTCGATTTCCGCTTCGTGCCGGCCGGGCACGTGCTGGGCTCGGCCCAGATCGTGGTCGAGGCCAAGGGCCTGCGCATCGTCGTCTCCGGCGACTACAAGCGCGAGCGTGACCCGACCTGCGCCGGTTTCGAGCCGGTGCCATGCGATATCTTCATCACCGAGGCGACCTTCGGCCTGCCGGTGTTCCGGCATCCGCCGGCGCATCTGGAGGTCGCGAAACTGCTGGAATCCGTCCGGCTCTTTCCGGAGCGCACGCATATCGTCGGAGCTTACTCGCTGGGGAAGGCGCAGCGCGTCATGGCGCTGATCCGCGAGGCCGGGTTTGATCGCCCGATCTACGTCCATGGCGCGATGGACAAGCTCACCGATTTCTACATCTCTGAGGGCGCGCAGCTGGGCGATATCCGCAAGGTGATCGCAGCCGAGCGCAAAAGCCTGGGCGGCGAGATCGTGATCTGCCCGCCGAGCGCGATCCAGGATCTCTGGGCCCGCAAATTCCCCGATCCCGTCACCGCCTTCGCCTCGGGCTGGATGCGGATCCGGGCGCGCGCTCGGCAAAGGGGCGTCGAACTGCCGCTGATCATCTCCGACCATGCCGATTGGGACGCTCTCCAGGCGACGATCCGCGAGGTCCAGGCCGGCGAAATCTGGGTCACGCATGGCGAGGCCGAGGCGCTAGTGCATTGGTGCGGCACGGTTGGCCTCAAGGCCAAGCCGCTGCACCTGGTCGGCTATGGCGACGAAGGCGAGGCCGAGCCGGCCGGGGAGGCGGACAATGCCGTCGCCGGCTGAAACGATGTTATCGGGTCTGCGCCATCACGGCGCGCGAGGGCGCGGTCATGCCGACGAGCGCGGTCGCCATGTCGCGGGCGAGGCAGTCATAGCCGGCATCGCTCATATGGAAGCCGTCGGAGGACAGCGCGCTCGTGAAGGCCTGGGCGTCGTTGCGATACCATTCCCGCATGGCGTCGTAGCGGGTGAACACCGGCACGTTCTGGCCGCGCGCCGTGTTGGCGATGGCCGTGACGAAATCGCGATAGCGTTCAGGCTCGCGGACGCCGGGGAAGAATTGCGGATCAAGGATGGCAAGGCTCACCCCCGCCTGCTTCACCATGGCGATGCCGTCGCCGACCATGGTCTTGAAGGCGCCGAGATCGCCGCCATTGACGGCGTCGTTGGTGCCGACCTGCCAGATCACCAGGTCGTAACGGCGTGCACCGAGCGCGGTCTTCAGGCGGGTGAGCGTCTGCGGAGCGGTCTCGCCGCCGATGCCGGCATTGACGATCTCGATCGGGAGGTTGGGCCAGGCCTTGCCGAGCAGCGCCCTGAGCCGGGCCGGATAGGTCTTGTCCTTGGCGGAGGCGCCGATGCCCTCGGTCGAGGAGGAGCCGATCGCCAGGATCGTCAGCGAAGGACCCTGCGCGACCCGCGCGGAGAGAGCCGAGAGAGAGGCGACAGGCTGCACGATCGGCGTTTCGCGGCAGGAGAAGGTGCCCGCCTGTGCGGTGGCCCCGGCCAACATCGTCGCTGCGAAGAGATTCAAGGCAAGGAACCGCATCGCGGCGCGCATCGGCAACATCCCCCCAAACATGCCTTCGTCGGTAAGGTCTCCTTCATGAATGGTGGCTGAACGATGCAACGCAACATGTGGACACATGCCGACTGTGGCAGGAGTGCGACGCGATGAACCGCTTCGCCTGGCTGCTCGACCGCCTGGCCTATGAGCCGCGCCGCAATGCCAAGCTCGCCCTGATCGCCGATTACCTGCGCACGACGCCCGATCCCGATCGCGGCCTGGCGCTCGCGGCGATGACGGGCGGGCTGGTCTTCCGCAACGCCAAGGCGGGCCTGATTCGCGCGCTGATTGCCGAGCGGGCCGATCCGGTTTTGTTTGCGCTGTCCTATGACTATGTCGGCGATCTCTCGGAGACGGTCGCATTGATGTGGCCGGCCAGGCACGGCGCCAATGATGTGCCGCATCTGCCTGATGTCGTCGCCGGCCTGCGCAATGCCGGCAAGACCGATCTTCCTCGTCTTGTAGCGGGCTGGCTCGACGCGCTCGACGAGACCGGGCGCTGGGCCTTGCTCAAGCTCATCACCGGCGCGCTGCGCATCGGCGTCTCCTCGCGCCTGGCCAAGACGGCCGCCGCCAGCCTCGGTGGCGTGGCGCCCGACGAGGTCGAGCAGGTCTGGCATGGGCTGGAGCCGCCCTATACCGCGCTTTTCGCTTGGCTGGAGGGCAGGGCGCCGCGACCAGAGGCGAGTGATCCCGCGCCGTTTCGCCCGGTCATGCTCTCGCACCCGGTCGAGGACGGCGATTTCGACAAGCTCGACCCGGCCGATTTCAGCGCCGAATGGAAATGGGACGGCATCCGCGTCCAGGCCGTCAGCGGCACAAGGCCGGACGGCTCGCGCCTGACGCGGCTCTATTCGCGCACAGGCGAGGACATTGCCGGCGCCTTTCCCGACCTTGTCGAGGCGCTGACGCGCGACGGGGCGCTCGATGGCGAGTTGCTGGTGATGCGCGACAACGCCGTGCAGAGCTTCAACACCTTGCAGCAGCGCCTGAACCGCAAGACGGTAACAGTGAAGATGCTGGCGGAATTCCCCGCTCATATCCGCGTCTACGACCTGCTGGTCGATGGCGATGAGGATATTCGCGAGCTGCCGCTGATCGAGCGTCGCGCCCGGCTGGAGGCTTTCCTCGGCAAGCTCGGCAGCGAGCGCTTCGATCTCTCGCGGGTCATTCCTTTCGAGAGCTGGGACGACCTTGCCGCCGCGCGCGCCGACCCTACTGCTGCCGGGGCGGGGGCTGATGCGGAAGCCGTCGAAGGCTGCATGATCAAGCGCAGCGATTCGCCCTATCTGCCCGGCCGGCCCAAGGGCTATTGGTGGAAATGGAAGCGTGAGGCGCGGCTGGTCGATTGCGTGCTGATGTATGCCCAGCGCGGCCATGGCAAGCGCTCCTCGTTTTATTCCGACTACACCTTCGGCGTCTGGCGCGAGAGCCCGGAGGGGCAGGAGCTGGTGCCGGTCGGCAAGGCCTATTTCGGCTTCACCGATGAGGAGTTGGTCGAGATCGACCGCTATGTGCGCAAGAACACGCTGAACCGCTTCGGCCCTGTGCGGGAGGTTAGGCATGACGCCGCAAGCGGCCTCGTCTTCGAGGTCGCCTTTGAGGGCTTGCAGCGCTCGACCCGGCATAAATCCGGGCTCGCCATGCGTTTTCCCCGCATCAACCGCATCCGCTGGGACAAACCGCCTGGAGAGGCTGACCGGATCGAGGCGCTGGAACGGCTCCTGCCGGCGGAGGGATGAGCCGAGCCCGGCAGGAACTACGCCGAAAGGCCGTCTCCTGATTGCATTGCAACATGCGCCGATCTGGTTCAGAGCCTTCATGATCGCGCGCCGGCCTTGCGATAGCGGCAGGCCGGTGTGCTTGAGATCGCGGTCGCGACTGGGGCAGTATGGCGCGACCGGCAGACGAACAGGGATATGCGCGATGACGAAGCAGCCTTCGACGCGGATCGTGATCGCGGACGACCATCCCCTGTTCCGGGGCGCGTTGCGGCAGGCTGTCTCGCACGCGCTCGAGGGCGCGGATGTCAGCGAGGTCGGCTCGCTGGAATCATTGACCGAGGCCTTGTCGCAAGGCGCTGACGCCGATCTCGTCCTGCTCGACCTGACGATGCCGGGTGTGCAGGGCTTCTCGGGCCTGCTCTTCCTGCGCGCCGACCATCCCGAGGTGCCGGTCATCGTGGTCTCGGCCAATGACGAGCCGACCGTGATCCGCCGCTGCATCGAGTTCGGAGCGCTCGGTTTCCTGCCGAAGACGGCCGATGTCGAGCAGATGGGCGAGGCGATCCGCGCCGTGCTCGCCGGCAGTGTCTGGACGCCGCCGGGCGTCGATCTGTCTTCGCCGGTCGATATCGAGGTCGCCGACATGGTGCGCCGGCTCTCGACGCTGACGCCGCAGCAGGTGCGCGTGCTGATGATGCTGTCGGAGGGGTTGCTCAACAAGCAGATCGCCTATGAGCTCGGCGTCTCCGAAGCGACCGTGAAGGCGCATGTCTCCGCGATCCTGACCAAGCTCAATGTCGACAGCCGCACGCAGGCCGTCATCGCCGCCGCCAAGATCGCCGGTACGGCCTGGGCGACGGCAGGCGCATCCGCGACGATATGAAGGTGGGGTGACAGCGGGGCGCGTCGCCATTCAGCCCCGGTTCAACCGGGCAATGGTCTGATCGGTTCGTGTTTGGGGGATTTTCGCAATGGCGAATGGCAGTATCGAAGGCTTTCTCGGCGGCTCCGTGCTCAGCGTCCTGGTCCGATTGATCTTCATCTCGCTGCTCGTGGGTGCGGCGATGGCGTTTCTCGGCTTGTCGCCACGCGGGCTTTACGAGGTCGTGGCGCGCTTTGTCCGCTCGCTTGGGGATCTCGGCTTCGGGGCCGTCCGCGAGATTGGGCAATGGGTCATCGCCGGTGCGCTGATCGTGGTGCCGCTCTGGCTGCTCTCGCGCCTGTTCGCCTCCCGGCGCTAGCACCGCATGCGAAAAACCGGGAACCGGTTTTTCGCTGGAGCAAGGCTCTAAGAGACCGTTTGGAAACTCCGCGAGCCCTCATCCTGAGGAGCCATTCCCGAGGGAATGGCGTCTCGAAGGATGCTCCAGGAGGCTCCCGAACCATCTGGAGCATCCTTCGAGACGCCGCTTCGCAGCTCCTCAGGATGAGGGCTGGAATTTCCAAGCGGGCACTAAGCCTTTGGAATCTAACCTCCGAGCGTCTCGCCGCGCGCGATCGCGGCGGCATCGCGTCCGACGAGGGCGCTGAGCCTGCCGACGCCCGTCTTGCGGGCCTCGGCCGTGAGGCCTGCCTTGATGGTCGCGGCCAGTGCCGGCCCGTGGAAGACCAGGGCCGAGTAGAACTGCACGAGATCGGCGCCGGCCCGGATCTTAGCGAAGGCGGTCGCGGTCGAATCGATGCCGCCGACGCCGATCAGCGGGAACTGGCGCTCGACACGCAGGAAGGTCTCGGCGAGCAGTCTGGTCGAAGGCAGGAAGAGCGGCTTGCCCGAGAGTCCGCCGGTCTCGGCCTTCGCTAGGTTGCGCAGGGTCGCTGGGCGCGCCACGGTGGTGTTCGAGACGATCATGCCGTCGATGCCGCGCTTGCGCGCCACCGCGACGATGCCGTCGAGCTCGGGCAGGCTCAGATCCGGCGCGATCTTGAGCAGCATCGGCGTAACCCGGCCGGCGCTGTTCGCCGCCTCGTCGCGCGCGGCCAGCGCCCGTGCGATCAGGTCGTCGAGCGCCGATTCGGCCTGCAGGTCGCGCAGGCCCGGCGTGTTGGGCGAGGAGATGTTGATCGTCAGGAAGTCGGCGACAGGTGCCAGCCGCCGCGCGAGCACGGCATAATCGGCGGAGCGGTCGGCTGAGTCCTTGTTGGCCCCGAGATTGACGCCGACGATGCCGCGACGGCCACGCCGCGCCTGGAGCCGAGCGGCGACCGCCTCCATGCCTTCGCTGTTAAGGCCGTAGCGGTTGATCACCGCCTCGTCCTCGGTCAACCGGAAGACGCGCGGGCGCGGATTGCCCGGTTGGGGCAGGGGCGTGACGCCGCCGACCTCGACGAAGCCGAAGCCCAGGCCCAGCGCGCCGTCCACCGCTTCGGCATGCTTGTCGAAGCCGGCCGCGAGGCCGACCGGGTTGGTGAAGGAGAGGCCGAAGGCCTGCGTCGCCAGGACCGGGTCGTCGGCGGCCGGCCTCAGCGCCGGCGCGACGGCGAGCGCCGCGACCGTCATGCGATGGGCCGTTTCGGCGTCGAGCCGGTGGATCAGCGGGCGGGCGAGATTGAACAGGGCGCCGATCACGCGACATCCTCCGGAAAGAGATGGGTGCCGTCGGCTGCGAGCGGAAGCGGCGCGATCCAGCGGACTGATTTGGGGTCGAGCGCGGCGTAGAGATGGGGAAACAGCGCCCCGCCGCGCGAGGGCTCATGGCGCAAGGCTTCGCCGAGGCGTGAGGTGTCGATCGCGATCAGCAGCAGGTCGCGCTGGCCGACGAAGTGCTTCGCCGCGGTTTCCCGCGCCTGAGCTCCGGTCGAGAAATGGATGTAGCCATCGGCGAGGTCGATCGGCGCGCCATTGAAGCGGCCGGAAAGCTCGGCTTCGCGCCATAAGGCTTCGGGGCAGATCTTGTAGATGAGCGGCACGCACAGCCTCGCCGGATTCGCAGGGGCCTCGACATAGAGCACGATACGAAAATGTGGGAGCCGGTTTTTCGCATCCGGCTCTCGCGGCTGGCAGCAGGATTGGGCAAATCTCATCCGCATTTCCGCGAGAAGCGGATTGAAATCTTTCTGATAGGGCGTACTTCCTATTCTGGCCGCCAACTTAGCGGGAAACATCAGGAACGAGGCCTCCGCGATGCTGTCCCATGAGCAGATCTGGAGCGCCATCGATGCGCTCGCCCAGCGCTACGGCTTCACGGCTTCGGGGCTGGCCCGCAAGGCCGGGCTCGACGCGACCACCTTCAACCGCTCCAAGCGTCTCGGGCCCGATGGCCGCGAACGCTGGCCCTCGACCGAATCGATCGCCAAGATCCTGGCCGCGACCGGCGCCTCGCTCGATGAATTCATGAGCGTGGTGATGCGGCGCGGGCCGGCGCCTTCGCGCACCATTCCCCTGATCGGCTTCGCCCAGGCGGGCTCGGATGGTGTCTTCGACGATGACGGCCTTCCCGTCGGCGCCGGCTGGGAGGAGGTCGCCTTTCCCGGCGTGGCCGACGAGAAGGCCTATGCGCTGGAGATCGCCGGTGATTCGATGTTGCCGCTCTATCGCGATGGCGACACCATCATCGTCTCGCCGACCGCGACGGTGCGGCGTGGCGACCGCGTCGTGGTCAAGACGGTCGAGGGCGAGGTCCTGGCCAAGCAGCTCAGGCGTCAGACCGCCAAGACCGTCGAGCTCGCCTCGCTCAACCCCGAGCATCCCGACCGGATGCTGGGCCTAAATGAGATCGCTTTCATGGCGCGGGTGATCTGGGCGAGCCAGTAGCCCTCGTCGTGGCGCTTGCAATGATGGCGACGGCCGCCGCGCTCAATTCCCGTTCTGCCGACGCGCCGGCAGCGTCACCTTGAACACCGCCCCCGTCTCCGAGGGCTCGAGCTCGATCATGCCGCCATGCAGCCTGACGAGTTCGGCGGCGATGGCGAGGCCAAGCCCGGTCCCGCCTGGCGTCACCGAGCCGCGAAAGGCCTGGAACAGGTTAGCCTTTGCCCGCTGTGGCACACCGGGCCCGTTATCGGTGACGCGCAAATGCAGGGAGCCGTCGAGCTGCTGCGCCTTGACCGCCAGCACGGGCTGGCCATCGTTCTCGCCCCGCTCTTGCGCCAGAGCCTGCACGGAGTTCCGCATCAGGTTGAGCAGGACGCGCGCCATCTGGTCGGGGTCGCAGCGCGCGATCAGCTCGGCTGGAACCTCGTTGACGAAACTGAGCTGCTTGTTCTCGGGCAGGCCGAGCATCTCGGCCTGCTCGGCGACGAGCTGGCGCAGCGCGATCTCGCGCAGCAGCGGCGTCGCCTCGGCCGCGCGGCCATAGGCCAATGTCGCCTGGCAGAAATCGATCGCCCGGCCGAGCGTCGCGATCAGGCGCGGCGCGAAGCGCCGGATTTTGGCGTCGCGGGTGTCGACCAGCCGGTCGGACATCAGCTGCGCCGAGGCCAGCATGTTGCGCAGGTCGTGATTGACCTTGCTGACGGCCAGCCCGAGCTCGGCGAGGTGCTTCTTGGTGCGCAATTCGCCGGCCAGCGTCATCTGCATGCGCGCCAGCGCCCGTTCGGCCTCGCCGATCTCGTCGGCGCGCTGGGAAGGCTCGATGATCCGGTGCGGATTCTCCGGATCGGCCTCGAATTCCATCACATTGGCAGCGAGCTGGCGGATCGGCCCGACGATCATCCAGTTCAGCGCGAGATAGACCAGCCCCGCCGTCAGGATGGAGATCAGCAGCGAGATCAGCAGGATGTTGCCGGAAAAGACCAGCATCGCGCGCCGCAGCGGCGCCTCGTCGATGACGATCTCGACGAAGTCCGCCCCGCCCATGGCCTGGCCGATGACGCGGATCGGCATGTCGTGCGGCGGGGCTACCAGAATCTCGACCGCCTCCTTCAGCGCGGTCATCCAGCTCGCATCCCGCAGATCGACCTTGCGGGCGACCGTCGGCGGCATCGAGTCGAGGCTGAGCAGGCGGCGTGCCCCGCCGACGCGGGCGGCAATGGCGCGCGCGCCGACGCCCATCAGCAACCGGGCTTCGCTCTCTTCGGGCAGGCGTTCGTCGGGTGCGCCTTCCAGCACCAGCACCGCGACCTGGGCCGCGGCAAGCCGGTCGTTCAGCCAATTGCGCCGGAAATTCGCGACCGACGGCAAATAGATCAGAATTTCCGCCAGCATCACGAACAGTACGGTCAAAAGCAGCAGCTTGGCCGAGAGGCCGAGCCGCGTCAGGCCGCGCGGCAGGCTGACCGAGAGTTGCGTCGCGTCGAGATCAGGTTGCTGCATTGAATGGGAGCTTAGCCGAAACGGCTGAGAAAGCCGATGAGCCGTCGGATTCCCGGCTTTGCCGCCATCGGCGCGTAGAACGACATCGCCGCCCGCTTCGAGGCCTCCGAGAAGGTCGGATAGGGCAAGGCGAGCCCCGCCATGTCCTGGACCGTCAGGCCCTTCCGCACGGCCATGCACCAGGGTGCGATCAGTTCGCCGGCGCCGGCGCCGACGATGGTGGCGCCGAGGACGCGGCCCCGCCGGTCTGCGACGAGCTTCACGAAACCATCGGTCTCGTGCTCGGCCTGGGCGCGGTCGTTCTCGGCATAAGGCCAGCGCAGGATGGTGATCGCAGCGCTGCGTTTGCGCGCCTCGGCCTCGGTCAGGCCGACGCTGGCGAGCTCTGGATGGCAATAGGTCACGCGCGGGATCGTCGTTGCATTGGTCCTGACCGGGAGGCGGAACAAGGCGTTGCGCAAGACGAGCCCAGCCTGCTCATGGCCGGCATGGCTGGAGTGCGGCCCGCCGGCTGCCCCACCTGCACAGTCGCCGATCGCGAAGACGCGACGGTTGCCGGTGCGCAGCCCCTTGTCGACGATCACGCCCCCAGTGTTGCTGTTGATGCCGCCAAGTTCGAGGTCGAGCGCCTCGATATTGGGCGTGCGCCCCGTCGCGACCAGAAGATGCGTCCCGTCGATCTTATGGTCGGCCTCGCCGTCGGGGCCCGCCAGCATCAGTCTGACGCCGCCCTTGATCGTCTCTGCGCGCAGCACCCTGGCCTGCTCGTGCAGCGTTATGCCGTCGCGCAGCAGCGCGCGGCGCAGGATCAGTGCGGCCTCCGGATCGGCATCAAGCAAAAGGCTCCCGGCCTCGACGATGCTGACCGTGCTGCCGAGCCGAGCCATGGCCTGCGCGAGTTCGACACCGGTCGATCCGGCGCCGAGAACCAGCAGGCGCTCGGGCCGGCGTGTCAGTGAAAACAGGCTCTCGCTGGTCAGGAACGGGACCGCGTCGAGCCCGGGAAGCGGCGGCGCGGACGGCCGCGAGCCGGTCGCGATCACGAAGCGTCGCGCTTTGATCGCCTGGTCGCCGGCCATGACCGTGCTGCGGCTGATGAAGCGTGCCTCGCTCCTGATCACATGGACGCCGAGCGCACCGAGGCGCTCCGCCGAATCATTGGGGGCGATCGCGGCAACGACGCGCTGAACATGGTCGTGGACCTGCGCATAGTTCACTTGCACGTTCACTTGCGGCTCGCCGGCCGAGATACCGAAGCGCCCGGCCTCCCGGAGGGCCTGCGCCCGCGCGCCTGCGGCACTGAGCGCCCTGGCCGATACGCTGCCGGCATTCGGATGGCCCGCGCCCATGCTGCCGTGCTCGACGAGGACGACAGGCACGCCGAATGCAGCCGCGGCGGTGGCGAGCGACAGCCCGGCCGCACCTGCCCCGATCACGCAGATGTCTGGCGTCAGCGGCGCAGGTCTCGGCGCTGGTGCTGTGGTCGTGCTCACGCCGCTCCTCCCGATCCGCCTGTCTTGCAATCGCTCTTGCAACTGCTGATGCGTCGCGAGGCCGCCGGAATCAAGGCCGCACAAGCCGGAAGAGCGTCAGAAGGACATTCAGGCGATCTTGCGGCCCTTGTCGGGGGAGAAGGTCGAGAGCGGCTCGGGCCGGCCGAAGAGATAGCCCTGGGCCCGCTGCGCGCCGAGCAATTGCACGGCGATGCGCTGCTGCTCGGTCTCGATGCCCTCGACCACGACATTCATCGAGAGCCGGCGCGCGAGCTGGCAGACCGCCTCGATGATCGCCTTCGAGGCCTCGTTGGTGTGGACGTTGCGGGTGAAGCTCTGGTCGATCTTCACCTGCGCGAAGGGGTAGGTCGAGAGATAGGCGAGCGAGGAATAGCCGGTGCCGAAATCGTCGAGCGCGAAGCGCACGCCGAGCGCCCTGAGTTCGTCGATCACGGCAAGCGTGCTCTTATTGTCCTCGATCAGCAGCGATTCCGTCACCTCCAGCGTCAGCCGGTGCGAGCCGAGATGGGAGCTGATCAGCGCGTCCTTCACCGTTTCGACGATGCGGCGCGGTTCGCGGAATTGCAGCGGCGAGATGTTGACGGAGACGCCGATCTCGTTGCCCCACTGCGCCGCATCCTTGCAGGCCTGCCGGATCGCCCAATTCCCCATCGCCGCGATCAGGCCGGATTGCTCGGCGATCGGAATGAACACGCCGGGCGGGATCATGCCGCGCGTCGGGTGGTGCCAGCGCATCAGCGCCTCGCGCGTCACGATCTCATGCGTCTTCAGGTCGATGATCGGCTGGTAATAGAGTTCGAGCGCGCCATCGTCGCAGGCCTTGCGCAGATCGACCTCGATCTCGTGCCGGTCGAGCATCTCCTCTGCCATGGCCGGGTTGAAGAAGGTCAGCGTGTTGCGGCCGGCTGCCTTGGCCTTGTAGAGCGCGGTGTCGGCGTGCCGCAGCAGATCCACCGGCGTCGCACCGTCATGGGGCGCCATGGCGATGCCGACGCTGGCCGTGACGTAGACGCTCTTGGTGTCGAGGTGGAAGACCTTGGACATCGCGTCGATCATGCGCTGCGCGATATTGGTGACGACGGCGTGGCTGGCCGAAGGCAGGATCAGCAGGAATTCGTCGCCGCCGAAGCGGGCGAGCAGGTCTCCGCCGCGAATGGTGCTCTTGAGCCGGTTCGCCGTTTCGCTCAGCACGCGATCGCCGATATCGTGGCCGAGATTGTCGTTGACCTGTTTGAAGCCGTCCAGATCGACATAGAGCAGCGCGAAGGCCTCGCCGGTCCGCTCCAGCCGGGCGAAGGCTTCGGTGATGTGGTTGTTGAACTCGAAGCGGTTGGCGAGCCCGGTCAATTCGTCGAAGCGCGCCATCTGCTCGATGCGCGCCTCGGTCGCCTTCCGATCGGTGGCGTCCTCGGTCAGCATCAGCACGCCGCCTTCGGCTGCCGGCGCGATGGTGATGACGAGCACGCGACCGCCCCGGGTCTGGAGCTCGCGGCTCATCGTCTGCTGCATGTCCTGCACCGCCACGAGCGCGCCCCTGACGTCGCGCACCTGCTCGGCGTCGATGATCTGCCGTTCGATCAGGAAGCGGGCGATTGCGGTCAATGGCGTGCCCGGCAGCGCGAGCGTTTCGGGAATGCCGTAGAGCGCGCGATAGGGCGCGTTGCTGACCGCGAGCTTCAGATCGCGGTCGAACATCGCGAGCCCGTGGATCATGGTGTTGAGGGCGGCATCCAGGGTCAGGTTCTGCGAATGCAGCGCCGAGGCCAGGGCCTTCGACTGCTTGGTCGCGTCGCTCAGCGCGAGCAGGTTGCGATGCAGCGAGTTGGTGATCGCGATATTGGCCGCGACATACAGGAAGGCGAAATAGCCGATATACTGATAGTAGACATTATGGGCCTGGATCAGGCCCACGGCCATCGGAATGCAGAAGGTCAGGATCTGCACCGCGACGAATTTCGGCCGTCCGGCATTGCGCGAGACATAGCCCGAGGCGAGCGCGATCGTCGAAGCGACCGAGGTGATATGCGCTGCGGCGTCGTCGGTCAGAGCCAGCGCGGCATAGCAGCTATAGCCGAGGACGGCGCTGAAGGCGGTGGCGCCGAAGAAATACTCGCGATCCCAGCGCCGCGTTTGGTGCAGGCCGTCCTCGGAATGGTCCTTCCGGCGATAGGAGATCACCGTCATCAACCGCAGCGAGACGATCAGCGCGACCAGAACGGTCAGATTCAAGAACAGGTGCTTGTCGCTCGAGAGCCAGCACAGATAGGGCGTCAGGATGCCGGCGATCCCGCCGGGGACGATCGAGGCCGGCGACGAGAAGAGCGAGCTGACCAGCAGGCGGTAGCCGGGAAGGTCGAAATCCTTGCCCGGATCGCTCAAGCCGCCATCCGCTGATCGCCTGAGGGCTTCCGCCATCGCTCCCGCCCTTTACGGCGACAAGCGGAGATCGCGCATCTCTCGCCACAAGTCGCTCCGTTTAAATGCTTTATGGCGGCAGAAGTAAATGTTTGGTGTGGGTGTTCTCCGAATTCGGAGGGGCCGCATACGGCCTTAATGCGGCCTTAGCGGCCGCTCGAAGCGCTTGCTGCAACCGCAGGTGGGCGCTGGTAGACGCGGGCGAGCATACGGTCCTGCGTCTGCGCGATGCGTTGCAGCTTCGAGATCGCGCTGGGGTTCAGCCGCAGCATGCAATTGGTCCAGATCTCTCCGAGGTGCTCCAGCTCCTCCTTCAGATCGCCGGCGCGGCGGTTGAAGGCCGAGAACAGGGCGGTCTTGGCGGCATGCATGGGCAAGGAATCGGCGGCGTATTTGCGGATCCAGTTCTCGCCCGTTCCCGTCGGGACGACGGCTTCGAGGCCGCCCGCCGCCATGAAATCGTGGGCGCTGAGCTCCTCGCCGGAGAGCAGCATCTGCTCGGCGGCGCGCGGTCCCATGCGGCGCGACAGGATCGCGACCGCCGTGATCGGGAAATGGTTGAACTTGATTTCTGGGTAGACGAACGAGGCCTGCTCCTCGGCGATCATGATGTTGCAGGAGCGTGGCGCATCGATGCCGCCGCCGATCGCCTTGGCGTGAATGGTCGAGAGCGTGACCACGAGGCCGTTCAGGCCGCTGGCGTTCCAGACAGCGCCCTCGATCGAGAGCCGCGCATATTCGGCCAGCGCCGCGCGATCATTCTTGGCCAGGCAGTCGAGATAGAAGTCGAGATCGCCGCCGAGCGTGAAGAACGGGCCCGTTCCGCGGAAGGCGAGAAAGCGGATCGGAGCGCGGTGATATTGGTCCGGCGCGCCCCATAGCGCGAAGATCGCCCGCTGAATCTTGCCCAGGCTGTCGAGCAGCTGAAGCGTGAAAACCGGCTTCAGCTCAGGCCGGATCGTCACCCACAGGGTCAGGATATCGGGTTCGTAGTCGATCTGCACCTCGGGCAGGAAGCCCGCCTGATGCCGGATGGCGTCGATGACGTCGCAGCTGTCGAGAGTCGTCGCAAAACCAGCCTTCGGAACTGACGAAAGAGACTGGAACATGCCGCTGACCTCCCGGTTGCCGCGCGTCAAGAACGCCCGGTCAAGGTAGTTGAAGTTAAGAAACTGTAAACGGGATCCCGCGGAAATGGTTAATTTCGTTAAGCTTTATTCCCTATCGTCAACTCGAACCCGGTGTCGTGACCAAGCTCTTGAACGATGTGGAACAGATCCCGATCGCACCCTCGCCTTGAGCAAATCATGTGCTCCCCGGAGGGGCTCGCGCTGCGCCGCTCTGCGAAGGAAAGATTCGGGCGCGGGTTCCCTCCAGGGCGGAACAATCGGTCTCGCAGCTTGCCGAACGCGGCGGATCGTTTCTTTGTCGGGGGGCGGATCGTCCCGCGCGAAGCCGATGCGAAGCGAGGGGAATGCCGGGATGAGCCGCTGTGGCACGCAAGACCTGTCTCGGAATGGGACAAGGCCGGCAACGGGCGCGTCTTGCGGGCTTACGTCTTGCCGCGCGCTCACCCGCTTGTTCAAAACCACAACCAGGGCTAACGATGCGCCGCGAATTCGCCGTGATCCGAGCGTTGAAACGTTGATGCCGAGTTGATGCCGTGAACCGCCCACCATCCGCAGAAGACGAGAAGAGAGCGCGCCTTGCCGCCGCTCTCCGCGAGAACCTGAAGCGCCGCAAGGCTCAGGCCCGCGCTCGCCGCACGGATGAGGCGAAAGCGCAGGAACCGGTATCGCAAGCCCAGGCCGAAACCTCCCGGTCCTGATTTTCATATTCATGCGCCGCCCGGCCTTTTCGCGGCGGCAGGCCAGCAGGTCATCACGATGGACAAGATCCGCATTACCGGCGGCCAGCGCCTCAATGGCAATATCCAGATCTCGGGTGCGAAAAACGCCGCTCTCCCGCTGATGATCGCAAGCCTGCTGACGGACGAGACTTTGACGCTGGTCAATGTGCCGCGCCTCTCCGACGTCACGGCGCTGTCGCGCATCCTGTCCAATCAGGGCGTCGATCGCACGGTCGCGGGCAAGCGCATTGGCCAGTCGGCCGAAAGCGGCCAGACCATCTCGCTGACGGCTCGCCAGATCACCGATACCTGTGCGCCCTATGAATTGGTCTCGACCATGCGGGCGAGCTTCTGGGTCATCGCGCCGATCCTGGCGCGCATGGGTGAGGCCAAGGTCTCGCTGCCCGGCGGCTGCGCCATCGGTACGCGTCCCGTCGACCTGCTGCTGATGGCGCTGGAGAAGCTCGGCGCACAGATCACCATCGAGAACGGCTACGCCCTGGCGCGGGCGCCCAAGGGCCTGAAGGGCGCCGAGATCAACTTCCCGAAGGTCACGGTCGGCGGCACCCATACCGCGCTGATGGCTGCGGTACTGGCCGATGGCACGACGGTCATCGAGAATGCCGCGCGCGAGCCGGAGGTGACGGACCTTGCCGCCTGCCTCGTCAAGATGGGCGCCAAGATCGAGGGGGCAGGCACCTCGCGCATCGTCGTCACCGGTGTCGCCCGCCTCGGCGGTGCCCATCACGCAGTCCTGCCCGACCGGATCGAGACCGGGACCTATGCCATGGCCGTCGCGATGACGGGTGGCGACGTGCTGCTCGAAGGCGCACGGCCCGACCTGCTGCAATCGGCGCTCGACGTCCTGACCCAGGCGGGCGTCGATATCAGCTCGACCAATGAGGGTATCCGTGTGCGCCGCAACGGCCAGGCGCTGAACGCCGTCGATGTCGACACGGACCCTTTTCCGGGCTTCCCGACCGATCTCCAGGCGCAGTTCATGGCGCTGATGACGCGGGCCAAGGGCACCTCGCGCATTCGCGAGACCATCTTCGAGAACCGCTTCATGCATGTGCAGGAGCTGGCGCGGCTGGGCGCCAAGATCAGGCTCGACGGTGATGCCGCCTATGTCGAGGGCGTCGCCAAGCTCACCGGCGCACCCGTGATGGCGACGGATCTGCGCGCCTCGGTCTCGCTCGTCATCGGCGGTCTCGCCGCCGAAGGCGACACCACGATCAACCGGGTCTACCATCTCGACCGCGGTTTCGAGGCGCTCGAGGCGAAGCTGACGCGTTGCGGCGCCGAGGTCGAACGCATCAGCAGTTGACGTTGCCGCGCGGCCTCGCCAGAACATCGCGATGCCGATTGACGCCGCAGACCCGCTGAAGCTGATCGCACTCGACGCTGACGATCTCGCGATCCTGTCCGCTCATCTCCAGGATGCTGTCCTGAAGGTGGTGGATATCACTTATCTTCCGGGCGAAAAGCGTTTCGCGCTCGCGGCGCGCCGGTTCGACTGGGCGGGCGCGCAGGCCGGGCAGCGCCGGCGGCGTCTCGCCGCGCTGCATTTCGAGCGGGTCACCGCGGCCCGCAGCACCGGGATCGACACAGCCGCCCCGGGCACGGTCCTGAACCTGCTGGCAATCACCTTCGATGAGCGCGACGGCCCGACTGGCGACGTCACCTTGCACTTCTCGGACGGCGCCGCGATCCGGCTCGACGTCGAATGCATCGAAGCTCAGATGAAGGATCTCGGCCCGGTCTGGGAAGCGGTCGCGACGCCCGACCATCCCAACGGCGCCTGACCTCTTCCACGCCATAGCTCTTAAGGTTTTGCGATGCCGATCAGGCTCGACGACAGGGATGCACGCTTCGAGCAGGATTTCCAGAACCTGCTGGGCGCCAAGCGCGAGGTCTCCGAGGAGGTCGACCGCGTCGTCGCCGACATCATCGCCGAGGTCCGCGCCCGGGGCGACGCAGCGCTCATCGCCTATACCAGCCGCTTCGACGGGCTCGACCTGACGCCGCAGGCCCTGCGCGTTTCTGAGGCGGAGATCGATGCCGCCGTCAAAGCCTGCCCGCCCGAGCAGGTCGCGGCGCTGGAAACGGCGCGCGCGCGCATCGAGGCTTATCACCTGCGCCAGAAGCCGCAGGATGCCTGGTTCACGGACGAGGCCGGGGTCGCGAGCGGCTGGCGCTGGAGTGCGATCGAGGCGGTCGGCCTCTATGTGCCGGGCGGTACGGCGAGCTACCCGTCCTCGGTGCTGATGAACGCTGTTCCGGCCAAGGTCGCCGGTGTCGACCGGGTGGTGATGGTTGCGCCGACCCCGCGCGGCGAAACCAACCCGCTGGTGCTGGCCGCGGCGCGGCTCGCCGGCGTCGACGAGGTCTATCGCATCGGTGGCGCGCAGGCCGTAGCCGCTCTAGCCTATGGCACGGCGATGATCGCCCCGGTCTCCAAGATCGTCGGCCCCGGCAACGCCTATGTCGCCGCCGCCAAGCGGCGCGTCTTCGGCCAGGTCGGCATCGACATGATCGCCGGTCCTTCCGAGGTGCTGGTCATCGCTGACGGTTCGGCGAATCCCGACTGGATCGCCGCCGACCTGCTGGCCCAGGCCGAGCACGACGTCTCGGCCCAGTCGATCCTGATGACGGACGATGCCGGTTTGGCCGACGAGGTCGAGAAGGCGGTCGTGGCACAGCTCGCGACGCTGCCGCGTGCCGAGATCGCCGGCAAGAGCTGGGCTGATTACGGCGCGATCCTGCTGGTCGCGGATCTCGAGGCGGCGATCCCGCTGGTCGATCGCCTCGCGCCCGAGCATCTCGAGATCATGACGTCCGAGCCCGAACGCCTTGCGGCCAGGATCCGCAATGCAGGCGCGATCTTCATCGGCGGCCACACGCCCGAGGCCATTGGCGACTATGTCGGCGGGCCCAACCATGTCCTGCCGACGGCGCGCTCGGCCCGGTTTTCCTCCGGGCTCGGCGTTCTCGATTTCATGAAGCGAACCTCGCTGCTGCAATGCGGGCCTGAGGCGCTGCGCGCGCTTGCGCCGGCCGCCGTCCGGCTTGCCGAAGCGGAGGGCTTGCAGGCGCATGGTCGTTCCGTGACGATCAGACTGAATCTGTGAAATATGTCCCAGGGCGTTTTCGAGCGAAGTGGGCACTGGTTTTTCGCATTGATCCAGCTCTCTCTTTTGGATGAGAGACGGATTCAGATGTCAGATGGGATCACCGCGTGATTCCATCTGACATCATCCGGCTCTAGCGCCGTTCGTTTCGATCGGAGACAGCATGTCGGAGACGAAATGCCTGATCGGCGTCACCCTCGACGAAGCCTCGCTTGGGCGTGGCTCGCCGGATCAGGAGCATGAGCGTGCAGTCGCGATCTACGATCTGATCGAGCGCAATCGCTTTGCGCTTCCCAGCCATGACGGCGGGCCCTATTTGGCGCATCTGGCGCTGGTCGAGCGCCGGCTGGTCTTCGACATCCGGCAGGCCGACGGCGTTCCCGTCGTCGCGCATCATCTCTCGCTGACGCCGCTGCGCCGCATCATCAAGGACTACGCACTGGTCTGCGAGAGCTATTACGCCGCCATCCGCACCGCCACGCCCTCGCAGATCGAGTCGATCGATATGGGCCGGCGCGGCCTGCACGACGAGGCGGCGCACATCCTGGTGGACCGTCTCGCGAGCAAGGTCGAGATCGATTTCGATACGGCGCGGCGGCTGTTCACCCTGATCTACGCGTTGCACTGGAAGGGCTGAGGAGGGTGGAGCCCGCCGCCCCGCGCAAGGTTCAAAGTGTGCTGTTCATGTGCGCGCAGAACGCGGTGCGCTCACCCATGGCCGAGGCGATGGCCAAGCACTTCTTCGGCAAATCGATCTATGTCCAGTCGGCCGGAGCCAGGCGGGGCGAGGTCGATGGCTTCATGCTCACGGTTCTCGACGAGATCGGCATCGACGCACACAAGCACAAGCCGAAATCGGTCGAGGAGCTCGAAGAGTGGGAGGGATTGAATTTCGACCTGATCGTTTCGCTCTCGCCGGAAGCCCACCACAAAGCGCTCGATCTGACGCGTACGGTCGCCGCCGATGTCGAATACTGGCCGACGATCGACCCCACCGTCGTGCAGGGCTCGCGCGAGCAGGTGCTGGAGGCCTATCGCGAGGTGCGCGACGGGCTGATGCGGCGCATCAAGGACAGGTTGAGGGCCTGAGAGTGCCTTTGAAGCCTTTTACGACCTGATTGGATCGGAATTGGCTTCAAGCTTTTTACTTTAACGCGTTTTCTTTACGCGAACCGGCGGCCACTTCGCTCGAAAACGCTCTCAGCGCACCAGCAGGGAGCCGCCGCAGCGCACGCCGGTGACCCAGCTATCGGCCTGGCCGAGGCCGATGCCGAGCGTTCCGAGCACCCCGGTGAGCAACTGGTCGATCGGGGTCGCCGCCGCCGTGACGATGCTGCCGACGAGGTTGCCGACGCCGCCGAGGTCCAGTCCCAGCGGGTCGAGCCGGATCACGAGATCACCGAAGAGGCGTGACAGCAGGGTCGCGATGAAATCCTGCGTCGAGGTCGTGCGCTTGTCGCCGCGCAGGATCTCGGGATAGGTGAAGCTCACCGGCGTCTCGGCCAGGTTTGTCATGGTCGCATGCGCCCGCAGCGTCACCTTGAAGAGTCCAAGGACATTCAGGACCGCGGCGGCGGGTGGGTTCGGAGCCGTGCTGAAATTGTTGAAATCGGCCAGCGAGACCTGCCCGATCCAGGCGTCGACCACAGCTGGTGTCACGCCGAGCGTGACGCGGGAGGTGGTGACGTCGCCGGCGTTGCATTGCACGCTGGAGAGACGCGCTGTTGCGGCCGCGAGCTCGATATAGAGCGGCAGGCTCACCAGCGAGGCTTGTCCGCTGCCGACGAGGTTGATCGTCAGCAGCAGGCGGGTCTGGGCGGTGTGGACGGTCGCGCCCACCCGCCCGACACTGACGAGGCTTGTGCCCACTGGCCGCTCGCCGATGGCGAGCTTGAGCGAGACCGCCGCGAGGCCCGGGATGTTGATGGAAAGCCCTGTGTCGATCTGCCGTGTGCCATTGGAGATCTGGGCGACGGCCGAGACGAGGTCCAGCGCCGTAAGCGAAGCCACGATCGGCCCAGGCAGCGATAGTGCTGTCTGGCCGTAGGGGCCAAACGAGATGAGCTTGGTCAGGTCGACGCGCTGGGTCGAGCTGGCCGTCGTCGTGGCCAGCCGCGAGAGCGCGTCGTTCGCCGTCACGCTGCTGGTGCTGTTGTCGCGCGCGGCCTGCTGAGCGGCGTAAAGCACGTCGCCGAGTTTCACATTGGCCTTCAGCACGTCGTCATAGGTAACGGCCGACAGATTCGCGCGCACGGCCAGGTATTTGGAGAATGTGAACAGGTCGATCCGCGCTTGCGCCAGCCCGTTGTAGTCCATCACGGAGAGGGAGACACTGCTGCCCAGGAGAGAGCTGAGCAGGCTGTTCAGGAGACCGCCGTCCAGCTGCGCCAGCCGCGAGCCGACCGCGAAGGCGGCCTGTGCATCCTGTACCGCGATGGCGCTGCTGCCGATCGGCACATCGCCACTCGAGAAGCTCGCCAGCGTCGTATTGGCCTGGGCCGTCGTGCTTGATGGGCTAGCCGCGAGAACGCGGCCGAGCAGCATCTGCGTGACGCCGCGCATCTCGACCTTGACGGCGTTGGCTGTCGTTCCCGTGCTGGGCGTGAAGCGGTTATTGACTGGTATGGTCGCATCGGCGTTGTAGATGCCGGTCTGCACGGCCAGGACGGTGTTGGCCGGGTAACCGTTGCTGCCGGCGGTGGCCTGCGCGGCAGCCTTGGCGCGCGGCAGATCCGCCGCGGCTGCAAGCGCCGCGAGATCGTTGGCGGTCTGCTGCCGCCGCTTCTCATAGAAGAAGCTGCCGACATCGACCGCCATCGCACCAAAGCCGAAAAGGGCAAATATCCCGGCAGCGAAGAGCAAGGCTGCGCCACCGCGCTCGTTCTTGGCGAAGGCTTTGAAGCTGCGATTCATCACGGCCTCCTGCGGGGGCGAGAGCAAAGATCTGGGTCAATAGCCGCCGCGTTGGATAACGGCTCGACGTACAACCGTAGGTGGCGGTAGCGAAACAAGCGAAGCGAGGCTCTGGAAGAGCGTGCCGGACATGTCATAGGCGACCGCGACCGTGAAGGTCTGCTGCGGCGCGCCACCCTGGGCCGTCGTCACGCTGACCTTGGCCGGATCGATGAAAGCGTAGGAGGATGCGTTCGCCGTGACGAAAGCACGTGCGATCTGGTCGCGCTCGGTGTCATTTACCCCGGAAACAGAGGCGCGCGCGGCTTCGGAGGCGACTTGCTGGATGCCGTGGTAAATGCCCAGAACGTAGCCGTAGCCGATGATGCCGAAGATCATCAGAAGAAGCACAGGCGCGATCATCGCGAATTCGACTGCGCTCGTGCCGGCTTCGTTCCGACGGAACCGGTTTGCTGAGGTCCACATGGGATGCACCTTCCGGTATTTAAATACTATCTACAGTTGTAATCTTCAACCTCTTAAAAATAGTAAACGGCGGCGTTAAAAGTCATCGCGGTTGGGCTTTGCCTTCATCTTTAAGTAAAACTTTACGGGAGTGGCCCCACTTCATCCGGAAACGCGCAGAAACCTTGGCGTCCCGGAGAAACCTACGTCCCATGACATCGGGAAGCCTGATCGGAGCCTCCGCCAATAGCGGGCGGGTCGCGGCCCTGCGGGATGGCTGCGTCGTGGCGCTGACTCTCATGGCTGTCAGCCTCGCTGCCGTGCTCAGCTTGCCTCAGGCCCCGACCGACCGGGCCGTGCCGCAGGCGATCATCTTCCCACCATGGATGCCGCAGCAGGACGCGGTGGCGCGAAGCCTTGCGGCCGGGCATCGCGTCCTGCGCGGTGGCATTTCGTCTTTCATCGTGATCGCGGCTGCTGCTGAAGCCGGTGCCGAGACTGCCAGGCCGCGAGGTGCCTTGCTCATGCTGGCGCTCGATGGACTCGCCGGCTGTCTCGATTCCCGCGCGTCTGTGGAACCATCCCTATGATCTGGACCTTGACGGGCATTCGCGTCGCCGTCGCGCGCGTGCTGCTGGGGCTCGCATTCCTGCACGTGCCGATCCTGGCGCTGAGCATCTGGTTCCGCGGTGGAGACATCCCGCTGCCGGCGTCCTGTGCCTTCCTGCTGGCTGCGGGCGCCTTACTGCTCTACATGCGCTGCGGTGTCGCCATCGTCACGCAACTCGTCATCGCGATCGTGCTGATCGGCCAGGTCTCGATGCTGGTCTATAGCTTCGCCGGCCATCCCTGGCAGCCCGACACGCATATGTACTATTTCGCGATCCTGGCCTTGCTCGCCGGTTTCTGCGACTGGCGCCCCATCATGATGGGCGCCGCCTTGACCGCGCTGCACCACCTCGCCCTGCAATACATCCTGCCGTCGGCGGTGTTCTATCAGGGTGGCAGCCTCCTGCGCGTGCTGTTGCACGCCGTGATCGTCATCATCGAAACCGTGTTCCTGGCGGCTCTTGCCGTGATCCTGGGACGCATGTTCGCGACCAACGAAAACAGTCTGCAGCGCGCCAACGAGATTGCCGAGCGCGAGCGGATGGCGGGCGAACGCGAAAAGCGTCAGGCGGAAGAGCTCGGGCGGCGCGCGGAGGCGTTGCGCGAGATCGTCCAGAACTTCCGCTCCCAGATGGAGCGGGCCATGGCGGTGCTCGATCGCTCGGCCGAGACCATGCAGGGCGGGTCGCGCGAACTGACCGGCACGTCGGATCAGGCGCGCCAGCAGATGGCGTTGGTCTCGGAGGCCGCGGACGCAACGACGCGCGGCATCGATCAGCTCGCCAATGCGAGCGGTCAGCTCGCGGAATCGATCGGTGAGATCGGCCGAAACGTCTCGCATTCCTTCGATGGTTCCAAGAACGCAGCCGATCTCGCGCGCCGCGCCAGCGATGAAATCGAGGAGCTTGCCCGCAACAGCGAGAATGTCGGCGCCGTCGTCGAGATCATTCGCGGCATCGCGGCGCAGACCAGCATGTTGGCGCTGAACGCCACGATCGAGGCCGCGCGTGCCGGCGAGATGGGGCGCGGCTTCGCGGTCGTCGCCAGCGAGGTGAAGACATTGTCGGCGCAGACCGCTCGCGCCACCGACGAAGTCTCAGGCCAGATCCACGCGATGCAGATCGCCTCGCAGCGCTCGCTCAAGGCCATCCGCGACATCGTCGGGGCCATGGGCGAGGTCGAGAAAGTGGCCGAGGCGATCGCGGTCGCGGTCCATGAGCAGGATCGGGCGACCGCGGAGATCGCGCGCCAGGTCCAGCTTTCGTTCGAGGGTGCCAGGCGTGGGGTCGGCGTCGTCGGCAATTTCGAGCTGATGACGGTGCGCACGCATGATGCGGCGGAGCAATTGCAGGAAGCGGCCGATGCGCTTGCCGCGCAGGCGCACAGCATCCGTCATGAGGTTGCGGCGTTCTGCACCCAGGTCGCGGTGGCCTGAACGCTACCAGGGGCGGCCAGGCCCCACAGCGCCGATGCCGAGCCAGGTTCCCAGCGTCGCCGCGATATCGGCGAAACTTTCGCGCCGGCCGATCGGGCCCGGCGCCAGCGCGGGCCCGAAAGCAAGAATCGGTGTGTGCTCGCGCGTATGGTCCGTGCCCGGCCAGGTCGGATCGTTGCCATGATCGGCGGTGATCATCGCGATATCGCCCGGTCTCAGCCCGGCCTCCAGGCGCGGCAGCGCCGCGTCGAAGGCTTCCAGCGCGGCGGCATAGCCCGGCACGTCGCGGCGATGGCCGTATTCGCTGTCGAAATCGACGAGGTTGACGAAGCAGAAGCCGCCATCGGGCAGGCGCTCCAACGCCTCCAGCGCGGCCTCGAACATCGCGGCATTGCCAAAAGGCTTGATCTCTTCGCCGGTCGCGCGATGCGCGAAGATGTCGCCGATCTTGCCGACGGTGATGATCGTGCGCCCCTGAGCCGCCAGCCGGTCGAGCAAGGTCTCGTCAGGGGGCGGAATGGCGAAATCCTTGCGGTTCCCAGTGCGCCTGAAGCCGTCCTCTACCGTCCCCAGGAAGGGCCTTGCGATCACGCGGCCGATCTTCAGCGGGTCGACGAGAAGGCGCGTCTTGCGGCAGAGCTCGTAAAGCCGCTCCAGCCCGAACAGCTCCTCGTGAGCTGCGATCTGGAGCACGGAGTCGACCGAGGTGTAGCAGATCGGCCTGCCGGTCCGGACATGCTCCTCGCCGAGCTCGTCGATGATCGCGGTGCCGGACGCATGCTTGTTGCCGAGGATGCCGGGCAGGGCGCCTTGCTCGACCATCGCTGCGACCAGATCGGGTGGGAAGGAATTCTCCAGCGCGGTGAAATAGCCCCATTGGAACGGCACGGGGCAGCCGGCGATCTCCCAATGGCCGGACGGCGTGTCCTTGCCTTGGCTGATCTCGACGCCATAGCCGTATTGGCCTTCGGGAGCGACAGGTCTGGCGATGCCGGCAAGGGAGCTGCCGGTGGAGGCCTCGCAGGCATGGGCAAGTCCGAGCCGCACCAGATTGGGCAATTTGAGCGGCCCCGTGCGCAGGCCCGCACGGTCGCCCCTGCCATCGCTACAGGCTTGCGCGATATGCCCCAGCGTATCGGCGCCGGTATCGCCGTAGAGATGCGCGTCCCGCGCCGCGCCACAGCCGACGGAATCGAGCACGATCAGGATGGCGCGGGCCATGCTCATTCCCTCACGGCGGCGACGCCGGCAGGTTCGAGGTTGAGCGCTGCTGCGAGCAGGGCCTGGGTATAGGCCTCGCGTGGTCGGGCGAAGATCTCCTCGGCCGGCCCCTCCTCGACAACCCGGCCGTTCTGCATCACCACGACCCGGTGCGAGAGCGCCCGCACGACCTTGAGGTCGTGGCTGATGAAGAGATAGCCAAGCTTGCGCCTGGCCTGGAGGTCGCGCAGCAATTCGACGATCTGCGCCTGAACCGACATGTCGAGCGCCGAGGTGGGCTCGTCCAGCACGACGAATTTCGGGTCGAGCGCCATGGCGCGCGCGATCGCGATGCGCTGGCGCTGGCCGCCGGAGAATTCATGCGGGTAGCGGTCCATCGCGCTCGGATCGAGCCCGACATCGTGGAGGGCGCGGGCGACGATCTCGCGCCGCTGGGCATAGCTCAGCTCGCTTTGTTGTACTGTCAGGCCCTCGGCCACGATCTCGGCCACCGACATGCGCGGCGAGAGCGAGCCATAAGGATCCTGGAAGACGACCTGGAGATCCCGGCGTTTCGGCCGGACGGCGGCGCTGGCGAGTCCGTCGATGCGGTCGCCGAGGAAGACGATCGGCCCCTCCGAGGAGATCAAGCGCAGGATGGCGAGGCCGAGCGTCGTCTTGCCGGAGCCGGATTCGCCGACGACGCCGAGCGTCTCGCCCTCGCGCACCTTGATCGTGATGCCGTCGACCGCCTTCACATGGCCGGTGGTGCGGCGCAGGAAGCCGGATTTGATCGGGAACCAGATCTTCATCGGCCCGGCTTCGAGCAGCGTGGCGGCGCCTTCCGCGACCGGCGCCGGGCGGCCCTTCGGCTCGGCTGCGAGCAGCCGCTTGGTGTAGTCGTGCCGGGGATTGCCGAAGATCTCGCCGACTGGTCCCTGCTCGACGATCTGACCCTTGAGCATGACGCAGACCCTGTCGGCGATGCGCCGGACGATGCCGAGATCATGGGTGATGAACAGCATCGCCATGCCGAGCCGGCCCTGAAGCTCCTTCAGCAGCTTGAGGATCTGGGCCTGCACCGTGACGTCGAGCGCGGTCGTGGGCTCGTCGGCGATCAGCAGTTCGGGTTCGTTGGCGAGCGCCATCGCGATCATCACGCGCTGGCGCTGTCCGCCGGAAAGCTGGTGCGGATAGGCCTCCAATCGACTTTCCGCATCGCGGATGCCGACCAGCGCCAGGAGCTCGAGCGTGCGGGCACGCGCCTTGTCGCCGCGCAGGCCTTTGTGCAGCTCGAGGATCTCGCCGATCTGCCGCTGGATCGTATGCAGCGGGTTGAGCGAGGTCATCGGCTCCTGGAACACCATGGTGATGTCGTTGCCGCGCACCTTGCGCATCGCGTCCTCATCGGCCGCGATCAGATCCTGGCCGTTGAACATCACCTTGCCGGAGGGGTGATGCGCCGAGGGGTAGTTCAACAGCTTCAGGATCGAGAGCGCCGAGACCGATTTGCCCGAGCCCGACTCGCCGACGATGGCGAGCGTCTCGCCCTTGGCGATCTGGAAGGAGACGCGGTCGACGGCCAGCGTCTCGCGGCCGCCCTGGCGGAAGGCGACGGAGAGATCCTGGACGGAGAGGAGCGGGGAGGTGTTCACGCGAAGGTCTTCCTCGGGTCGAACGCATCCCTGACCGCTTCGCCGATGAAGATCAGCAGCGACAGCATCAGCGCGATCACGACGAAGCCGGAGAGGCCGAGCCATGGCGCCTGCAGGTTCGATTTCCCCTGCGCCAGCAATTCACCGAGCGAAGGCGAGCCAGGCGGCAGGCCAAAGCCGAGGAAGTCGAGCGAGGTCAAGGTGGTGATCGAGCCGTTCAGGATGAAGGGCAGGAAGGTCAGCGTCGCGACCATCGCATTGGGCAAGAGATGCTTGACCATGATGGCGCGGTTGGAGAGGCCGAGCGCGCGCGCCGCGCGGACATATTCGAAATTGCGCGCCCGCAGGAACTCGGCCCGCACCACGCCGACGAGCGCGACCCATGAGAACAGCAGGAGAATGCCGAGCAAAACGAAGAAGCTCGGCGTGATGATCGCCGCCACGATGATCAGCAAATAGAGCGCCGGGATCGAGGTCCAGATCTCGATGACGCGCTGGAAGATCAGGTCGGTCCAGCCACCGAAATAACCCTGGATGGCACCGGCCGCGATGCCGATCACCGAGGAAATCGAGGACAGGATCAGTCCGAACAGGATCGAGATGCGGAAGCCGTAGATCAATCGCGCGATGACGTCGCGGCCCTGGTCGTCGGTGCCGAGCCAGTTCCATTCGAGGTCGCGGCAGCCCGTCCCGCCGGTCCGCTCTGCAATGACGCGACACTGCTCGTCCTTGAGCAGCCAGGTCGGCGGCGCGGGCGCGGGCACCGGCAGATCGAGATTATGCGTGCGATAGCTGTAGCGGATCAGGGGCCAGACCGCGTAACCGTTGGCTGTGATCTCCTTGGCGATCACCGGGTCGCGATAGTCGGTCGTGGCCAGGAAGCCGCCGAACTTCTCTTCCGGGTAGTTCACCGCGACCGGGAACAGCCATTCACCCTTGTAGCGCACGATCAGGGGCCGGTCGTTGGCGATGAACTCGGCGAAGAGCGAGAGCGTAAACAGCGCAAGGAAGATCCAGAGCGACCACCAGCCGCGCTTATTGGCCTTGAAGTTGTTCAGCCGGCGCCGGTTGATCGGCGAGAGCTTGAGCCAACCCTGGTTCGCCTCCGGCGGGGCCAGCGGCGCATGGCTGCGCAAAATCGGCGGCGCGTCGATCAACGTGTCGCTCATCGCCTCAGGCCTCCCGCGTCTCGAAATCAATGCGGGGGTCGACCCAGGTATAGGTCAGGTCGGTGATGAGGTGCACGACAAGGCCGATCAGCGAGAAGATGTAGAGATTGGCGAAGACGACCGGGTAATCGCGGTTGACGATCGCCTCGAAGGACAGGAGCCCCAAGCCGTCGAGCGAGAAGATCGTCTCGATCAGCAATGAGCCGGCGAAGAGTGCGTGCACGAAGGCGCCGGGAAAACCGGCGATGACGATCAGCATGGCGTTGCGGAAGACATGGCCGTAGAGCACGCCGCGCTCGGAGAGCCCCTTCATCCGGGCTGTCAGGACATATTGCTTCCTGATCTCGTCGAGGAAGGAGTTCTTGGTCAGAAGGGTCGAGGTGGCGAAGGCGCCCAGCGCCATCGCCGTCACGGGCAGGGCGATGTGCCAGAGATAATCGACGGTCTTGCCGAGCAGGCTGAGCTGCGCCCAGTTCTCCGAATGCAGCCCGCGCAACGGAAAGATCTGCCAGAACGAGCCGCCGGCGAACAGCACGATCAGCAGGATCGCGAAGAGGAAGCCCGGGATGGCATAACCCACGATCACGACCGCGCTGGTCCAGGTGTCGAAGCGCGAACCATCCTTCACCGCCTTGCGGATGCCGAGCGGGATCGAGATCGCATAGGACAGAAGCGTCATCCACAGGCCGAGCGAAATCGAGACCGGCAGCTTCTCCTTGATCAATTGCAGCACGGGCGCATCGCGGAAATAGCTGCGCCCGAAATCGAAGCGGATGTAGTCGCCCAGCATCTTGAGGAAGCGCTCATGCGCCGGCTTGTCGAAGCCGAACTGCTTTTCGAGCTCCTTGATGAACGCGGGGTCGAGCCCCTGCGCGCCGCGATAGGCGGAATTCGAATCGCCGCCCAATTGTGCGCCGGCATCGCCACCCTGGCCCCCGCCGACGCGATCCGACGCGCTTCCGGCGGCAGGATTCTGCAATTGCGCGATCACGCGCTCGACTGGCCCGCCGGGCGCGAATTGCACGATGATGAAGGAGATCAGCAGGATGCCGAACAGCGTCGGCACCATCAGGGCGATACGTCTCGCGATATAGCTCAGCATGCCGGTTCACTCGGTCCTTCTGGCTGAGCCGATAACGCCGAGATGAGTGTCAGCGAAGCGCGTAGCATATTTCAGTCCATAGCCGAGCGCCCGGTCGAACTCGACATGCGCGGCCCAGATCAAGGCTATGGCCAGTATCATGGCCGAGCCCGAAGCCGCGGCGGCGGCGCCCAGCAGGGCCGGGCCGATCAGGGAATGGACGGCGTTGTAGATTGCGCAACCCAGCCGGGGGCCGGAGAGATAGCCGAGCATGGCGAGATCCGGCGCCAGGATAAGGCCGGCGAATACCCACCATGAAACGCCCGTGCGCGCAAAGAACCAAACGCCGAGCCCGCCGAGCAAGGCGCCTTCGAGGCGCAGGAGCAGGTTCGGAACTCCCGTGACATGGCCCTGCATGAGCGCTGCCATGCTCAGGCCTTCCCGATGCGCTTGGCTTTTTCGGCGTCGTACCACCAGATCCCCGGCGCCCCGGAGGAGTATTTCGGCTTGGTCTGGGGCCTGTCGAACATGTCCCAATAGGCCAGCCACTCATGGGCGTTCCACCACATCGGGATCCAGTAGCGCCCGGCTCGCAGCAGCCGGTCCAGGCATTTGGCGGCGACGACGACCTCGGCATAGCTGTGGGCCTGCCCGATTGTCTCGATCATCGCGTCGATCGCTGGGCTGGCGACGCCGCCGAGATTGCGTGAGCCAGGCGTCTTCGCCGCAGACGAGCCGTAGACGATGCGCAGCGTGTCGCTGGGAATCGAACTGCCCGAAAGAGCCATGCTGACGATGTCGAAATCGAATTCCTGGGTACGCCGCTGGTACTGCGCGGCGTCGACGATGCGCGAGGTCGCATTGATGCCGAGCCGCTTCAGATTGGCCTGGAAGGGTTGCGTATGCGGCTGCAGCGCTGCTTGCGAATCCAAAAACTCGATCTCGAACGGCTGGCCATTGGGCAGCTTCAGGACATTGCCCTCGCGCTTGCAGCCCGCAGTGCGGAACATCTCGTCGGCCCGGCGCAGCAGGTTGCGGTCGCTGCCCGAGCCGTCCGAAACCGGCGGCAGGAAGGGCTCGTCGAAGACCTCGTCGGGCACCTGGCCACGGAACGGCTCGAGCAGCTTGAGCTCCTCGGGCGAGGGTTTGCCGATCGCCTTGGAATCAGAGTTCTCGAAATAGGAGGTCATCCGGCTGAAGGACGAGAACATGATGTTCTTGTTGGTCCAGTCGAAATCGAAGCACAGCCCCAGCGCCTCGCGGATGCGCGGATCCGCGAACTTGTCGCGGCGCAGATTGAAGATCCAGCCCTGCGAACCGATCGGCTCCGTCTTGGGCAGGGATTCCTTCTTGACCTTGCCTTCGTTGATCGACGGAAAATCATAGCCCGTCGCCCAGATCCGTGAGGTGAACTCCTCCTGGAAGGTGATGACGCCGCTCTTGAAGGCCTCGAAGGCGACCTGCCGATCGCGGAAATACTCCCAGCGCACCCGGTCGAAATTATTGGTGCCGATATTGACCGGCAGATCCTTGCCCCAGTAGTCCGGCACGCGCTCGAATTCGATGAAGCGCCCCTGCTCGAAGCGGCCGACCTTGTAGGCCCCTGAGCCGAGCGGCGGTTCCAGCGTCGAAGCCTCGAAATTGCGCGTCGACCAGTATTTTTCGGAGAACACCGGCAGGCCGGCGACGATGAGATGCAGGTCGCGGCTGCGCTTGGGCGAAAGCTGCACGACGACGATGTCGTCGCCCTCGGCCTGCGAAGAGACCAGTTCGTTCAGGATCAGGCGGAAGGAGGGATGCCCCTTGGCCTTGAGCAGATTCATGCTGAAGGCGACGTCGGAGGCCGTCACCCGCGAGCCGTCATGGAAGCGCGCCTCGGGCCGGAGCCGGAACCGGTAGGTCAGCTTGTCCTGCGAGATCGCCACGCTTTTGGCCAGGAGGCCGTAGAGCGAGCCCGGCTCGTCGCCCGAGCCCGCCATCAGGCTGTCGAAGCAGGCATCCATGCCGGCCGCGCCGTCGCCCTGCAGCACGAAGGTGTTGAGCGTGTTGAAGGTGTCGAAGCTCTGGTTGCCGCTGCCACGCTTGATCTGCATCGTCAGCGTGCCGCCCTTGGGCGCTTTGGGGTTCACATAGGCGAAATAGGGAAAATCGGCGGGCAGCGCCAACTCACCGAAGGTCGAGAGGCCGTGAATCTCGCCAGTCTGCGCCAGCGCCGGGCCGCTGAGCGATGGCAGGCTCGCGCTCGCCAGAGCAGCGCCGCCGGTTTCCAGCAATCTGCGGCGTGTGATGCGCATCGCCATGCTCCTTTGTCTTCCAGATTGGTTCGCCGGCCGATTCGCGTTCCGATTATGTCGAACGCGGCCGGCGACGCCAGTCATTCAGGGATTTGCCGTCATCCTGACGGCGGCAGCATGGCGCGGATATGCAAAAGCCGGGCTGACGGGCCCGGCTTGGCACAATCGTGATAAGCGTCGGATCGACGCAAGCTAAAGCTCAGGGCTTCGGCAGCGGCTTGGGCGCGTCGGAGAGTGTGTTCAAATAGGCGATCACGTCGGCGCGGGTATCGGCCTTGCTGATGCCGGCGAAGGCCATCGCGGTGCCGGGAACGTAAGCCTTCGGTCCCTTCAGGAAGTGGTCAAGCCCATCGGCTTCCCAAACCTTGTCGGTACGGCCCTTCATCGCGGCCGAATAGCCGAAGCCGTCGACCGAACCTTCGTTACGGCCGTAGACGTCGTAGAGATGCGGGCCGACCTTGTTGGGGCCGCCCTTCTCGAAGCTGTGGCAGGCCTTGCAGGCGCCAACGGCCTTCTCGCCCTTGGCCGGGTCGGCCTTGGCGAGACGCACCGTGATCGGCTCGTCGGCTGCGGGCGCAGCCGCCCCACCCGCCGCGGCGGGTTCCTCGCTCGGTAGGTCGAAACCGGGCACCGCCGGCTTGTGAGGCGTAAAGACGATCCCGGAGATCATGCTGAGCCCCATCACCACGAGCAGAGTGGAGAGAACCGCTCCGGCGATCTTGTTGGTTTCGATATCCATCGTATCCGAACCCTCGGCCCACCGACGCGGTTAGCGCGGGAGGCAAGACAGCGCTTTGGCCGGGGCCTGAAAGCGCCGACACCCGAGCGTTGCTTAACCGCTTTGCGCGCTGCAATGCAACTCGTATAAGCACCGTCCGCTTTGAGACCTTTTGACGCTTCCCGCCGTACCCCCTACGGCCCAGCCGAGCCTGCCGCGATGTCCGACCCCCTGATCCTGATTCCCGCTCGCATGACCGCGACGCGCCTGCCCGGCAAGCCGCTGGCCGATATCCATGGCGAGGCGATGATCGTGCATGTCTGGCGCCGGGCCATGGAGGCCGGTATCGGCCCGGTCGCGGTTGCGACCGACGAGGCGCGCATCGTCGACGTGATCGAGAAGGCCGGCGGCCGCGCTGTGCTGACCCGCGACGATCATCCCTCGGGCTCGGACCGGATCAAGGAGGCGGCCGACATCCTCGATCCCCAGGGGCGGCACGATGTCATCGTGAACGTTCAGGGCGACCTGCCCACCATCGATCCGCGTGTGATCGCGGCTTCGGTCGGGCCGCTCTCGGATTCGGCTGTGGATATCGTGACGCTCGCCGCGATCATCACGCGCGAGGACGAGAAGACCGAGCCCAGCGTCGTCAAGGCGATCGGCAGTGAAATCTCGCCCGGGCGCATGCGCGCGCTCTACTTTACCCGCGTCACCGCGCCTGGCGGGGAGGGGCCGCTCTATCACCACATCGGCCTCTACACCTATCGCCGCAAAGCGCTTGACCGCTTCGTCTCGCTGCCACCCTCGCCGCTCGAGAGGCGCGAGCGGTTGGAGCAATTGCGCGCCATCGAGGACGGCATGCGCATCGACATCATCGTCGTTGACGACGTGCCGCTCGGCGTCGATACCCCCCATGATCTGGACCGCGCCCGCGCGATCCTGTCAGCCCGCGCCGGAGCCTAGAGTTTCATGCCTGTCATCGTGTCCTATCAGGGCGAACCCGGCGCCTTCTCGTCGCAGGCGGCCCTGCAGGCCTTCCCCGATTGCGAATTGCTGCCTTGCGCGACCTTCGAGGACGCGTTGGCGGCGGTCAGCGACGGCACGGCGCGCTACGGCATGATCCCGATCGATAATTCGATCGCCGGTCGCGTCGCCGACATCCACCATCTGCTGCCGCGTTCGGGGCTGCATATCATCGGCGAGCACTTCCTGCCGATCCGCTTCCATCTGATGGCGCTGAAGGGCGCGACGCTGGCCACGCTGAAGACGGTGCAGAGCCATATTCACGCGCTCGGCCAGTGCCGCAAGATGATCCGCAAGCTCGGCCTTAAGGCCGAGGTCGCGGCCGATACGGCGGGGTCCGCCCGGCAGGTCGCCGAGGCCGGCGACCTGACCCGTGCCGCGATCTCGCCGCGCATCGCCGCGGAGGTTTACGGGCTCGATATCCTGATGGAGGACATCGAGGACGAGAAGCACAACACCACGCGCTTCGTGATCCTGTCGAAATATCCGGAATTCGCCCGCCAGGGCCCGGGGAAGACGGTGACGACCCTGGTCTTCCGCGTCCGCAATATTCCGGCTGCGCTCTACAAGGCGCTCGGCGGTTTCGCGACGAACGGCATCAACATGACCAAGCTCGAGAGCTATATGGTCGATGGGCATTTCTCCGCGACGATGTTCTACCTCGATGTCGAGGGCCATCCGGACGATCCGCATCTGAAGCGGGCGTTGCAGGAGCTGGAGTATTTCTCGAAGGAGATGAAGATCCTGGGCGTCTACCCGGCGCATGCCTTCCGGGAGAGTTTTGCCGAGGCGGGCGAGTAAGAAGGCGAACGGCGAATAGCGAGCGGCGAATAGGGCGCGCAACGCATTCGCCACTCGCTATTCGCCATTCACCTCTTCGCCCTCCACGGCCCAGGCCCTCAGGATCGTGTTGGCGATCGCCAGATGCTGGGGGCTGGTGAAGCCTTCGGGATGATTGCCTTCCAGCATCTGCAGAGCCTCCGCCCGCGAGAACCAGCGCCCGGCCTCCAGCTCCATGCCGTCGAGCACGATGTCGTCGTTGAGCGCCTCGACCAGGCAGCCGATCATCAGCGAGCCGGGAAATGGCCAGGGCTGCGAGGCGATGTAGCGCACCGTGCCGGTGCGCAGGCCCGCCTCCTCCCAGGTCTCGCGGCGCACCGCGTCCTCGAAGGTCTCGCCCGGCTCGATGAAACCGGCGATGCAGGAATACATGCCCGGCGCGAAGCGGGCCTGCCGCGCCAGCAGGCATTTGTCGCCGCGCGTGGCGAGCATGATCACGACCGGGTCGGTGCGCGGAAAATGCTGCGCGCCGCAAGCCGTGCAGTGCCGCTTCCAGCCGGCCGAGCCGAGCTCGCTCGGGCCGCCGCATTGTGCGCAGAAGCGGTGGCGCGCATGCCAGTCGAGCAGTGCCTTGCCCTCGCCGAGCGGGCCGAGCTCATGGGCGGCCACGAGCCGCTTCAGCGCGACCGAGCGCAGATCGGTCAGCAGCACTTCAGGCCGTTCGCGCAAGGGCTCGGCCAGCGCCTTGTCGATCAACCGCGCGAAGCGCGGTGCGCCGTCGGGGTCGAGCCCGAGAAAGGCCTCCTCCAGCCCGGCGCCGAGCAATTCGGTCTCGCCATGGCTGAACCAGACGGACAGGGCCTCGCCCTCGAGCCGCTTCAGCACCGGCGTCTCGCCCGCGAGCACGGTCAGCCGTGTATCGGAGCGATGGCGCAGGGCCGCGATCGCATCGGGCTTGTCGCGCAGATCAGCCCGGCGATCGAGATTGCTGGTGGCGAAGCCGGTCTGGGCCGAGCGTTCGCGGCGGTTGGAAGCATCGTTCATGGCTTCCGTCCTAGCTGCTCGTCACGGGGCCGCGCAAGCATGCTTCACGAAAGCATGTGCGCTTCACGAAAGGTTGTGCGCTTCACGAAAGGTTGCGTCCCCGCAGCAGATGGATGATGGCCGAGAAATCCGCGCCGCCTTCGCCCCAGGCATTGTGGATGCCGTAGAGCTGTGCGGCGGCTGCCCCGAGCGGCGTCGAAGCGCCGGCTGCCTGTGCGGCTTCCTGCGAGAGTTTCAGATCCTTCAGCATCAGGGCCGAGGCGAAGCCGGGCTTGTACTCATTGTTGGCGGGCGAGGTCGGCACCGGGCCCGGCACCGGGCAATAGGTCGTCAACGACCAGCACTGGCCCGAGGAGGTCGAGGCGACATCGAACAGCGCCTGATGCGAAAGCCCGAGCTTCTCGGCCAGCACGAAGGCCTCGGAGACGCCGATCATCGAGATGCCCAGGATCATGTTGTTGCAGATCTTGGCGGCCTGTCCGTTGCCGGCGTCGCCGCAATGCACGATGCGCCGGCCCATCGCCTTGAGGATGGGTTCACCCAGCGCGAAAGCCTCGTCCGCGCCGCCGACCATGAAGGTCAGCGTCGCGCCCTTGGCCCCGCCGACGCCGCCCGAGACCGGCGCGTCGAGCGAGAGGCAGCCGCGCTCGGCCGCCAGCGCATGCGCCTTGCGGGCACTCTCGACATCGATGGTCGAGGAATCGATCAGCAGCGCGCCCGGCTTCACCGAGGGCAGGATATCCGCCCAGACGGAGAGCACATGCTTGCCGGCCGGCAGCATGGTGACGACGATGTCGGCCTCCGCGACCGCCTCCTTGGCCGAACCGGCGATCCCGACGCCGAGCTCGGCGGCGGCGTCCTTGGAGTTCTGTGCCAGATCGAAGGCGCTGACCGTATGCCCCGCCTTGACGAGATTGCCGGCCATGGGTCCGCCCATATTGCCGAGGCCGATGAAGGCGATGCTGGTCATGGTTGTGCCCTTTCATTCTGCTTGACGGAATACGCGACGCGGAATATTTTTCCGACGCCGTGATCCGATCGTTTGCTCACAAGGAAGCCGAGCTCCTGTTTCACGACAGGCCTGTCCGGCGTTTCGCCGCGATCGAGCGCGCGATCCGGCGTAGACTGTTGCTGCTGCATGTCGCTGCCAGACTTGATGACCTGCGCGTGCCGCCGGGAAACCGGCTGGAGGCGTTGCGTGGCGATCGGGCAGGGCAGCACTCGATCCGCGTCAACGATCAATGGCGGATCTGCTTCATCTGGAAGGAGGGCGAGGCGCATGACGTCGAGATCGTCGACTATCACTGAACCCTTGGCCACCCTCTCGCTCTCGCCACACGCGATGGGAGCGGACGAGGCCATACTCGCGCCGATCCCGCCCGGCGAGGTTCTGCTCGAAGAGTTCATGAGGCCGCTTGGCGTCAGCCAGAATCGGCTCGCGCGCGATATCGACGTGCCGGTCAGCCGCATCGCCGGCATCGTCAAGGGCGAGCGCGCCATCACCGCCGACACCGCCCTGCGCCTGGCGCAGTTTTTTGGAACGTCGCCGGAGATGTGGATGGCACTGCAGAGCGACTATGATTTGCGCGTCGCGCGGCTGGTGTCCGGCCGCGTGATCGAGAAGCGCGTGAGGCCGCTAGCCGCATAGGCTCAATTCCCCTTCGCGCGCCCGACCAGTCCGCGCGCGACGATCATCCGCATCACCTCATTGGTGCCTTCGAGGATCTGGTGGACTCTGAGGTCGCGCACGATCTTCTCGATGCCGTAATCGGCGAGATAGCCATAGCCGCCATGGATCTGCAGCGCCTGGTTGGCGACCTCGAAGCCGGTGTCGGTGGCGACCCGCTTGGCCATGGCGCAGAGTTTCGTCGCATCCGGTGTCTTGGCGTCGAGCGAGGCCGCCGCACGCCAGAGGAAGGACCGCGCTGCTTCCAGCTCGGTCGCCATGTCGGCGAGCTTGAACTGCAGCGCCTGGAAATCGGCGATGCGGGAACCGAAGGCCTTGCGCTCCTGCGCGTAGGCCAGCGCCTTGTCGAGCGCGCCTTGCGCCCCGCCGATCGAGCAGGCGCCGATATTGAGCCGGCCGCCATCGAGCCCGGCCATTGCGATCTTGAAGCCGATGCCTTCCGGCCCGATCCGGTTGGCGACGGGAATACGGCAATTCTCGAAGATCACGGCCCGCGTCGGCTGCGCGTTCCAGCCCATCTTCTTCTCATTGGCCCCGAAGGAGAGGCCGGGCGTGCCCTTCTCGACGATCACGGTCGAGATGCCCGAGGGGCCGGCCTCGCCGGTGCGCACCATCACGACATAGATGTCGGAGACGCCGGCGCCCGAGATGAACTGCTTCTGCCCGTCGAGGACGTAATGATCGCCGTCTCGAACCGCCTTGGTCTTCAGCGCGGCTGCGTCCGAACCGGCGCCGGGCTCGGTCAGGCAATAGCTCGCCAGATGCTCCATCGTGCACAGCTTCGGCAGGAAGCTCTTGCGCTGTTCGTCGGAGCCGTAGCGGTCGATCATCCAGGCGCACATATTGTGGATCGAGATGAAGGCCGCGACCGTCGGGCAGCCCGTCGAGAGCGCCTCGAAGATCAGCGCGGCATCCAGCCGTGAGAGGCCGGAGCCGCCGACATCCTCATTGATGTAGATGCCGCCCATGCCGAGCGCCGCGGCGGCGCGCATTTCCTCCACCGGGAAATGCTTTTCCTCGTCCCAGCGCATGGCGTTGGGGGCCAGCGTGTCGGCGGCGAAGCCAAGCGCCATCTCCTGGATGGCGATCTGGTCTTCGGTGAGCGAGAACGGCGTCAAGGCTGGCGCTCCTGGCGGCTGGGCGGTTTCCGTAGCGCTTCTCCGGACTGCAGGCTCCTGCGTTCGGGAAGCGCGCCTTCATATTGCGCCGCGCGCGCCCTATGCGGAGAGCGCGGTGAGGCCAGGGAGACAAAATCCCTGATGTCGGGGCTTTCGCCGGGGCGGCCGACGAAGACCCGCGGACCGCCCTCGATGACGACGACATCGCCATAGGCGAGCTGGCCGTCACCGAGGAAGGTTTCGATCGTGGCCGGTGGCCGCTTCGCCACGGCGCCGCGCGTTGCGAGCAGGCGGGCGGCCTCGAGCATCTCAGCCCGTTCGCGCTGCGCCCGCATTTGCGCGAGCAGCGCGCGCTGGCGCGAAATCGCGACGGCGTCCTGCCAGAGCCTGCGGCAGGCGCCGGTCTCGGGCTCGCTCAGCGGTGCCTGGGCGGTCCTGTCCGGAGTGCAGCGGCTTGCATCGGAGGCGACGACTGCCGGACCATCGAAGTCCGGCTGTGCCATGGCGTCAGGCGCGCAGCACAGGAAGACGACCATCATCGTCTGAACCCGTGGCAATCGCGTCATCGCCGCCTCCGCGCGCCCGCTCAGCTCATCGTCGGAATGACGAAGCTCGCCCCGTCCTTGATACCGCTGGGCCAGCGCGCCGTCACGGTCTTGGTCTTGGTGTAGAAGCGGATCGAGTCCGGGCCGTGCTGGTTGAGATCGCCGAAGGAGGAGCGCTTCCAGCCGCCGAAGGTGTAATAGGCCAGCGGCACCGGGATCGGCACGTTGATGCCGACCATGCCGACCTGGACCTTGGAGGCGAAGTCGCGCGCCGCATCACCGTCACGGGTGAAGATCGCGGTGCCGTTGCCGTATTCGTGGTCGTTGGTCAGCTTCAGCGCCTCGTCATAGGTCTCGGCGCGCAGCACGGAAAGGACGGGTCCGAAGATTTCCTCCTTGTAGATGCGCATGTCCTTGGTGACGTTGTCGAACAGGCAGCCGCCGACATAGAAGCCGTTCTCATAGCCCTGCATCTTGAAGTCGCGCCCGTCGACGACGAGGCTGGCGCCCTCTTCGATGCCGACATCGACATAGGCCTTGATCTTCTCCATCGCCGCCTTGGTGACGACCGGGCCGTAATCGGCGGCGGTGTCGGTCGAGGGGCCGATCTTGAGGCTCTCGACGCGCGGAATGAGGCGCTTCACCAGCTCGTCGGCGGTGGCCTTGCCGACGGGAACCGCAACCGAGATCGCCATGCAGCGCTCGCCGGCCGAGCCGTAGCCGGCGCCGATCAGCGCATCGACGGCCTGGTCCATGTCGGCGTCGGGCATGATGACCATGTGGTTCTTGGCGCCGCCGAAGCACTGCACCCGCTTACCGGCCGCACAGCCGCGGGCGTAGATGTATTCCGCGATCGGGGTCGAGCCGACGAAGCCGACCGCCTTGATGTCGGGGTCGTCGAGGATCGCGTCGACCGCGACCTTGTCGCCGTTGACGACATTGAGGATGCCGGGAGGCCCGCCCGCCTCGATGAAGAGCTCGGCCAGCCGCATCGGCACGCCGGGGTCGCGCTCGGAGGGCTTCAGGATGAAGGCATTGCCGCAGGCGATCGCGGGGCCGAGCTTCCAGAGCGGGATCATCGCCGGGAAGTTGAACGGCGTGATGCCGGCGCAGACGCCCAGCGCCTGGCGCAGCGAATAGATGTCGATGCCGGGGCCGGCGCCGTCGGTGAACTCGCCCTTCATCAGGTTGGGCACGCCGAGCGAGAATTCCACCACCTCGACGCCGCGCTGGATGTCGCCCTTGGCGTCGGGAATGGTCTTGCCGTGCTCACGGGCGAGCAGTTCGGCGAGCTCGTCATTATTCTGCGCGATCAGGTCGAGGAACTTCATCAGCACGCGGGCGCGGCGCTGCGGGTTGACCGCGGCCCATTTCGGCTGGGCGGCGGCGGCGTTCTCGACCGCGGCGCGCATTTCGGCGGCCGAGGCCAGCGCGACCTGGCCGATGACGCTTCCGTCCATGGGCTGATAGATGTCGGCAGTGCGGCCCGAGGTGCCCGCGACATGCTTGCCGCCGATGAAATGCCCAACCTGACGCATCGCGCCCTCCCTACGAATGGTGATGTCCTGAGACCGGCGTCACCCCTACCATTCTCGTTTGCGCACGGCTATAGCGGCGATGGATAGGATGTCGTGCGGAAAAGCGAATATCGGGGAGAGCGCCTTTGGAGCGGTTCGACTGGGATGACCTGCGCTTCTTCCTGGCGGTCGCGCGCTCGGGCCGTTTGACGGCGGCGGCGCGCCGGCTCGGGGCCGACCACGCCACGGTCTCGCGCCGCATCACCTCGCTGGAGGAAGCGCTCAAGGCCAAGCTCTTCGAGCGCCGGCCGCAGGGCTATACGCTCACGGCCCATGGCGAGCGGCTCCTGGCCAAGGCCGAGAGCATGGAGACCGAGGCGCTGGCGATCCAGAGCGATATCGGCGGCGCCGACATGGCGCTCGCCGGCACGGTCCGGATCGGCGCGCCCGACGGCTTCGGCACCACCTTTCTGGCGCCACGCCTGGCCAAGCTGGCGGGCGCCTATCCTGGCCTCGAGATCCAGCTCATCGCCATGCCGCGCCTGCTTTCGCTGTCGAAGCGCGAGGCTGACGTCGCGATCACGCTCGCCCCGCCCAAGGAGGGCAAGGTCGTTGCGCGCAAGCTCTCCGACTACCGGCTCGGGCTTTATGCCGCGCGGGAGTATCTCGACGCGATGCCGAAGGTCGAGAAGCCGGAAGACCTCTTCGATCACCGCATCGTCGGCTATATCGATGACCTCATCTTCACGCCCGAGCTCGATTATCTCGACGAAGTCGCCAAGGGCCTGCGCGCCCAGGTCCAGAGTTCGAGCGTGCTGGCGCAGATGAACGCGGTCGTCGCCGGAGCCGGCATCGGCGTGATCCACCATTTCATGGCCGAGGGCGAGCCGCGCCTCGTGCCGGTCCTGCCCGAAACCGTCTCGATCACGCGCTCCTTCTGGCTGCTGGTCCATGCCGATCTGAAGGATGTCGCCCGCGTGCGCGCCATCGTCGATTTCGTCGTGCGCGAGGCGAAGGCGAGCCGCGCCCTGTTGATGGGCGAACAACCCGCCGCGGCGGCACCGCGGCCCGCGTTGGTCGAGGGATGAAGCGTTTTCGAGCGAAGTGGACACCGGTTCGCGTGAAGAAAACGCGCTAAAACAAAAAGCAGGAGCTGTTGAACGATCCAATTGGATCGGAAACCGCTCTAGAGTCGCGTTTTCCCCGGGCGGAGGCGTCAGCTGGCGGCAAGGCAGACCCGGTTCCGGCCTTGCTGTTTTGCCGCGTAGAGCGCCTGGTCTGCGCTGCGCAGGCAATGATCGAAGCTCTCCGCCGGATCGGCCTCCGCAACGCCGATCGAGGCCGTGACGGAGATCGTCTCGGCCCCGATCTGCAAGGTTGCGTGCGAGATATCCAGCCGGAGATGATCGCTGAAGCGCATCGCGGCGGCTGCACTCATTCCGGGAAACAGGATGACGAACTCCTCGCCGCCGAGGCGGGCAAGCAGGTTGCCGGTGCCTTCGACTGCATCCTTCAGGTAACGGGCGACCAGTTCGAGCATCCGATCACCGACGTCATGGCCCTGTGTGTCGTTGAGCTGCTTGAAGTGGTCGATATCGAGAACCGCGACCGCGCTCGAGGGACGTGCCTGCACGGTCTTGATGAGCTTCGGGCCGTTCTCGAAGAAATGCCGGCGGTTGAAGAGCCCGGTGAGATAGTCGCGGGACGCCAGCTCCTGCAGCTGTTTCAGCTGCAGGAGCGTGTCCGCATTGTTTGCGATCCGGCATTGCAGCTCTTCAGGCATGAACGGCCGCGAAATGAAGTCGTTGGCTCCGGCTTTCAGGAAACCGGCGGAGACGGCGATGTCGGTCGTGGACGAAACCCCGATCACGCGCAGCTTGTCCGGTCCGACCATGCGGCGGATTTTGCGCGTCAGCTCGTATCCGTTGATATCCGGCATATTATAGTCGGAAACGACGATCTGGATGTCGGGATTGGCCTCGATCAGCGACAAGGCCTCCGCGCCGGATCCTGCCTCGATGACCGAATACTGCTGCACCGCCAGCATCCTGGCGAGGTGCTTGCGCGCAGTCGTCAGGTCGTCGACGACGAGGATGCGCATCTCGCGGTTGGACAAGGCGCGCTTGACCGCGGTGACCAGCGTGTCCAGCGCGAACTCGTTGTTCTTCAGGACATAGTCGATGACGTCGCGCTCCATGATCCGGCTGCGCGTCTGCAGGTCGAAGCTCCCCGTGAAGACGATGGTCGGGATGCCGCGTTGGACCGTGAAGTCGATCGCTTCGCCGTCGGGCGCATCCGGCAGGTTCAGGTCGACCACCGCGATGCCATACGCCTCGGGCTCTTCAGTGACGACCTCGTGCAGCTCGTTCAGCGACGCGCAGGTGACGACGGATAGCCCCGTCTCCTCGGCGAGGAGCTTGCGCAGCGCCTTCGAGAAGGTCTTCGAATCCTCGACGATGAGAAGCTTGCGCATATCGGCGACCGGCTCGGATTTGTGACGAACAGCGGCGCGGTACTTCATCGGCGCAGAATCCTTACGACGCGTACTGGCAACTCGTCATGGTTCGAGGCGGCATGCCAGGTCAGTTGTCCAGGGAGCAGGGCGTTTTCCTGCTCCGGCCGAAACTGGCCAACCAGGGTAAAGGTCGGATTAACCTGTGGTTGCCGACCGCACTTGTTTCACCCGCTGAAACGCTTCGACAGGACGAGGCCGGTTCGGGCCGTGTGGAACGGTCGGGGGCGCCGTCAGATTCGCCAGGGCAGCACGTTCCGCGGCAAGCGCTTGCCGCACAGGTCAAGTCCCAACATCACCGCGAGAATGATCAGGGAGGCGCTGATCGCGACCGCGGCGGCCTCGCCGGCGAGCCCCGCCTCCTTCAGGCTGAACAGCACGACGCCGAGTGTCTCGGTGCCCGAGGACCAAAGCAGCGCCGAGACGGTCAACTCGTTGAAGGCGACGAGAAAGACCATCAGGCCCGAGACGCTTGCCGCCGGAGCCAGGATCGGCGCCACGATGAAGCGCAGCATCTGCCAGAGGCTCGCGCCGTCGAGCTTCGCCGCCTCCTCGTGATGCGCCTCGATCTGCGCCATCGCGGCGACGGGCGCCTTCAGCGCCAGCGGCAGGAAGCGCGCCAGATAGGCGAAGAGGATGATGAAAGGCGTGGCATAGAGGCTCACTCCCAGAAGCGGCAAGGGCTTCAGGAAGAGCAGGATGCAGGCGATGGCGAGCACGACGCCGGGCAGGGCATAGGGCAGTTCGATGACGAGCTCGACGACGCGCCTGAACCTGCCCATGCGCCGCTCCAACGCATAGGCGAAACCGATCGAGATCAGCGCGAGCAGCAGGGCAGCCGAGCCGGCGAACAGGAAGGAGTTGCGGAAAGCCCGCATCGTCACATCCTGGCGCAGCAGCACCTCGGTGAATTTATCCAGCGTCAGGCTCTGCCAGGACAGCGCGACGCCGAGCGCCGGCGTCAGCGCTTCGCAAAGCAGCGCGAGGAAAGGCAGGCCGAGCTTCAGCGCCAGCAGCGTCCAGAGCGCGCCGGCAACCAGCGGCCGTGCGCGCCCGAGCGTCCAGAACGGTTGCAGCGGCCGTTCGATCTCGACCTTGCCGCCGGCACGCCGTGTCGCCAGCACGCTCGCCAGGATGCCGCAACCGGCGACCAGGGCGACCAGCAGGGAGAGTGCGGCGGCGTCGGACAATCCGGCCGGCCCGAAGCTCGCCAGCCGCCGGTAGATCAGCGTCGGCAGCGTCAGATAGTTCACCGGCAGTCCCAGCAGCGCCGGAATGCCGAAATTGCCGATGCCGGCGACAAAAGCGATCAGCGCGGCGGCGATGATCTGCGGCCGCAGCACCGGCAGCAGGATGCGCGCGACGATCGTCGCCGGTCCCGCGCCTTCCATCTGCGCCGCCTCGACCAGTGAATGCGGCACGCTGCGCAGGCCGGTCCAGAGCGTGATAGCGACCAGCGGCGCATGATGCAGCGCCATGACGAGGATGATGCCGCCGCGCCCGAGCAGCGGGTTTGGCGTGCCCGGCGCTGGCGACAGGCCAAGCACCCCCAGGATCGGCGAGTGCGGCGCGAACAGGCTCAGGAATGCAAGGGCCGCGACCTGTGGCGCGATCATCATCGAGAACACGAAGAAGAAGGCGAGGGGGCGCTTGTGGCGCAGATCCGTGACGCTGAGCGCAAGCGCGACAGCGCCGCCGATCAGCAGGGCTGCGAGCGCGGAGAAGCCCGCTGTCTCCAGCGTATGGAGTGTCGCATTGACCGCCGCGCGGCTGCCGATCTGCTCGAGCGCGGCCTCGGGAGCGAACTGCCAGCCCGGTGCAAGGGCCGCGATGGCGAGCCGCAGGAAGGGCAGGGCGCCGAGCAGCAGGGCGGTGAGCGTGACGGCAGTTGGCAGTCCAAGCCCCTCCGGCAGACGCAGATGCCGATGCACGCCCGGCCAGATCGGACGCGCGGCGTCGCGCTGCCAGCCAGGGCGGGCGATGAGCGTCATTGCGTGGGCGGGGGGGTGCGCGTCACGCGGGGCTCACTCGAAGATCGCGCTGAAGCGCTTGCGCGCCGCGGCCTCGCCGGCAAGCCCCTGGGCGGCGTCGAACGGCATCAATTTGATCGCGTCCCGCGTCGGATAGCCGGCCGGCAGCGCGACATCGGGGTGGGCCGCGACATAGCCCTGGCGCAGCGCCAGCGCCTGGCCTTCCCGGGAGATCAGGAAATCGACGAAGGCCTTCGCGGCTTGCGGGTTCTTCGTCGATTTCAGGATCGCGACCGGCTCGCCGACGGCGGAGACGCCTTCGCTGGGAAAGACGAACTCGACCGGCGCGCCCTTGGCCTTCTCGCGGATCGGCATGAAGTCGACGATCATCCCGTAGAGCTTCTCGCCGGTGGCGACCTGGCGCAGGATGTCGCCATTGCCGCCGGCCGCGAGCGCACCATTGTCCCTCAGCTGCTCGTAATAGCGCCAGCCGCCAGACAGATTGCCGGCCAGCGTCATGGTGTGGATCAGCGCGGCGCCCGAATTCAACGGGCTCGGCATGGCGAGCAGGTTCTTGACCTCGGGCTTCGTCAGATCGGCCCAGCTCGTCGGCTTCAGCGCAGCCTTGCTGTTGTAGACGATGCCGGTGGTGATCAGCTTGGTCGAGAACCACATCTTCTGCGGGTCGTGGATGCCAGCCGGATAGGCGGAGACATCGGCCGCATCATGCGCGAGCAGCCGGCCCTCCTGCTTCAGGCCTTCCATCGTCACCGAATCGGCGATCAGCAGGACGTCCGCCTGCGGGCTGCCGGCCTCGATCTCGGCACGCAGCTTCGCCATCACGCGCGGTGTGCCGTCGCGCACGAAGCTCACTTCGACTTTAGGATAGAGCGCCTTGAAGGCATCGATCGTCTGCTGCGCGTCGGTATTGGGTTGGCTGGTGTAGAGGACGAGCTTGCCCTCCGCGGCCAGCGCCGTCGTGGAGGCGAGCGCGCCCGCGGCTGCCAATACGATCAAGATGTTGGCGCGCATCGCCGCCTCCCATGGGCCTCGACCCGGCAGGGTCCCTTAGGGCCGTTATGCCCCCTATATGACATATCCATGAAAGTGCCAGCGATCCTCCGCCGCGCCGCGCCGGCGACGTGAACTGCCCGAATTTCCCGCATTGCACTGGCTTGTTTGTCCCAGCGCTTTTCGACTAGTGTCCTCGACAAGACGTCCTAAATCGTCGGCATTAAACGTTTTAAATGGGAGGTTATCGATGAAATCGGTTCGTTATCTCGTCACCGGTGCGGCCTTCGCGGCGATTGCCGCGGGTTGGTCCGGGGCGGCGCTCGCGCAAGAGACCGTCACGGTCTGGTTCACCAAGGGTTTCTACAAGGGCGAGGATGACGCGCTGCTGGCCGTCGTCGACAAGTTCCAGAAGGCGACCGGCGTCAAGGTCGATCTCTCGCTCTACGCGACCGAGGATTGCGTGACCAAATCGGTCGGCGCCATCGAGGCCGGCACGCCGCCCGATGTCGGCTTCTGCACGACCTACGATTTCCGCACCACCGGCAAATGGGCCTTCGACGGCAAGCTCGAGGACGTCACCGACGTGATCGAGCCGATGAAGGCCGAGTTCCAGCCGCAGGCGCTGGCGACGACCTTCCTGATGAACAACAAAACCGGCAAGAAGTCCTATTACGCCTTCCCCGTCGAACAGCAGATGATGCACATCACCTACTGGAAGGACATGCTGGAGGAAGCCGGCTTCAAGGAAAGCGATATCCCCAAGGGCTGGAACGGCTATTGGGACTTCTGGTGCGACAAGGTCCAGGGCTCGCTGCGCGCCAAGGGCAAGCGCATCTACGGCGTCGGCCATCCCATGGGCATCGCCGCGTCCGACACATTCTACAGCTTCCTGACCTTCGCCAACGCCTATGGCGCGCAGGTGGTCGACGAGAACGGCAAGATCGTGCTCGACCAGCCCAAGAACAAGGCGGCGATGATCGAAGCGGTGAAGTCCTATGCGAACATCTTCCAGCGCGGCTGCACACCACCATCCTCGGTCAACTGGCTGGATCCCGACAACAACGTCGCCTTCCACAACCGCACGACCGTGCTGACGCATAACGCGACGATCTCGATCGCCGCCAAGCATCTCGACGACATGAACAACCCTGCGCTCACCGCCGAGCAGCGCGCCCAGGCCAAGAAGAACTACGAAGACAACATCCGCACCGCCGAATTCCCGCTCAAGCCCGATGGCGGCGTCATGCCGAACCTCGCTGCGGTGAAGACGGCCGTGATCTTCGCCGACGCCAAGAACAAGAAGCGCGCCAAGGAATTCATGGCGTTCATGCTCAAGGACGAAAATCTGCGGCCCTTCGTCGAAGGCTCGGTCGGTCGCTGGTTCCCGACGACGATCGAGGGCGCCAAGAGCCCGTTCTGGACTGACGGCAAGGACCCGCATCGCGCGATCGTCCATAAGCAGTACACGGATGGCACCGTGCCGTTCCAATTCGTCTATAACTACAACTTCACGACCGTGAACGCCGAGAACGTCTGGGCCAAGGCGGTGAATCGCGTGGTTCAGGACAAGATCGCGCCTGACGTCGCAGTGGACGAGATGATCGCCCGCATCAAGCAGATCGCCGGCTGACGCCGCCGATCCTAACGAAAAGGCGTCCCTGCGGCCGCAAGAGCCGCGGGGCGCCGACCCGTCCCAACATGACGGCGAGACCGAGGGAGTAGGTTATGACAGCGACCACGATGGCCGCGCCGGTCGCGGTACCCAGCGATGCGGTCTCGGGACATACCCGCGACCGCGCGCTCTGGGGCGCGATCATGCTGGCGCCCTATGTCCTCGTCTTCCTCGTGATGGTGGTCTACCCCGTCGCTTACGGCCTCTGGCTCGGCCTCAACTGGAATTCCTATCGCGCGCTCTTCGCCGACCCGATTTTCATTCGCACGGTGGTCAACACCATCGTCTTCCTGTTCATCGCGGTGAACCTGAAATTCCTGATCGCGCTCTGGCTTTCGGGTTTCTTCGTGGCGCAGCGCGCCTGGGTTCGCATCGTCCTGGTGATCTTCATCCTGCCCTGGGCCGTGCCGTCGATTCCGACCATTCTCTCGTTCCGGGTCATGCTCAACCCCGAGAACGGCATGATCAACCAGCAGCTTTTCCACCTGTTCGGCATCGTCGAAGGGCCGGGCTGGCTGACGGACCCGACATTGGCCTTCGCCAGCTCGATCATGGTCCATATCTGGAAGTCGCTGCCGTTCTGGACGTTGATCCTGATCACCGGGCGCTTCGCCATCGCGCAGGATCTCTATGAGGCCGCCAGCGTCGACGGCGCCAACAAATGGCAGCAGTTCAAATTCATCACCTGGCCCTCGCTGGCGACGCTCTACGTCACCTCGACCATGCTCTCGATGATCTGGACGCTGGGCGACTTCAACAGCGTCTACCTGCTCACCGGCGGCGGTCCGGGCGATCTGAACCACGTGCTCTCGACGCTCGGCATCCGCTATATGCGCAACAACAATCTCGATCTCGGCATCGCCTCGATCATCGTCGCCATGCCGCTGATCCTGCCGATGGTCTATTTCATGGTGAAGCGTCTCTCGAAGGGAGCCGAATGATGAAAAAGGCTCTCGACGAGGGAAAGCTGATCCTGATCGCCATTCCCGTCCTGATCTGGACGCTGCTGCCGATCTACCACCTCTTCGTGCTCTCGATCTCCAGCCAGGAGGCGATGCTGGCGGGCACATTGTGGCCGGCCAAGCCGACGCTGCAGAATTTCCAGATCGTCTTCCAGCAGCAGCACTACTATCTGACGAATTTCTGGCGGCAGATGTTCAACAGCTTCTTCATCGCGATCACGACCGGGCTGCTCACGCTGTTCATCGCCACCTTCGCCGCCTTCGCCATCTCCCGCCTCAAGGTCAAGGGCGGGCGCACGATCATGAACCTCGCTCTGGCGACCTATCTGATCCCGGCCGCCTTTCTCGCCATCCCGATGTACAAGGCGATGGGCTCCTACGGCCTGCTGAACACGCAGGCCGCCTTGATCCTGGCCATGGTCGCACTGGCCTCGCCCTATGCGATCTGGGTGCTGAAACAGGCCTCCGACAAGCTTCCCAAGGAGCTCGACGAGGCCGCGATCATGGACGGCGCAACCTCGCTGCAGCTCTTCCGGCTGGTCTATCTGCCTTTGATGAAGCCCTCGATGGTGGTCATCGGCATCTATGCGCTGCTGCTCGCCTGGAACGAATATCTCTACGCCTTCCTGCTGTTGTCCAACGAGAAGGCGGTTCCGCTCGCCGTGGGCCTGGGGCTGTTCCTTTCGGCCGACGACGCGCCCTGGAACCTGCTGATGGCGGCGGGCCTGCTCTATGCCATCCCTCCGGCGGTGATCTATTACGGCTTCCGCAAGAACATGGTCGGCGGATTGACCGCGGGCGCCGTCAAGAGCTGAGCCTTCGCCAACCGCGCAGGCCGGCCCTGTCGCCGGCTTGCTTGACCGCGCGGGAACAGCGCCGCAGGTTCGGGTGTTCTTTCGATACGGACCATAGCAGGACCATCATGACCGCTTCCAAGCTCGACCAGCTCCGCGAGATGACGACCGTCGTCGCCGACACCGGCGATATCGAGGCGGTCCGCCGGCTGAAGCCCGTCGATTGCACCACCAACCCGACGCTGATCCTGAAGGCGGTGGAAACCCCGGCCTATGCCCATCTCGTCGACGAGGCGATCAGCTGGGGCAAGAAGGCTGGCGGTGGCGAGAAGGCTGTTCATGCGGTCTGCGACCGGCTCGCCGTCACCTTCGGGGCGGAATTGACCAAGATCGTGCCCGGGCGGGTCTCGACCGAGGTCGACGCCGATCTGTCCTTCGACACGCAGGCGACGATCGACAAGGCGCGCGCCATCATCGCCGCCTATCAGGAGCGCGACATCGAACGCGACCGCATCCTGATCAAGATCGCCTCGACCTGGGAAGGCATCCAGGCCGCCAAGGTGCTGCAGGCCGAGGGCATCGACTGCAATCTGACGCTGCTCTTCGCCCTGCCTCAGGCGGTCGCCTGCGCGGACGCAAAAGCCTTCCTGATCTCGCCTTTCGTCGGCCGCATCCTCGACTGGCACGTCAAGGCGGGAGGTGGTCCCTACACGGCCGAGACCGATCCCGGCGTCGTCTCGGTGAAGAGCATCTACGCCTATTACAAGGCGTTCGGGATCAAGACGGTGGTGATGGGCGCCTCCTTCCGCAACACCGGTGAGATCGAGGCGCTGGCCGGTTGCGACCGGCTGACGATCGGGCCCGGCCTGCTCGACGAATTGGCCGGGGCGACCGGCGATCTGCCGCGCAAGCTGTCCCCGGCCTCCTCGCCGCAGGTGGCCGCTCCCGGCGGAAGCAGGATCGTCCTCGATGAGAAGGCCTTCCGCTTCGCCATGAACGAGGACGCCATGGGCACGGAGAAGCTGGCCGAGGGTATCCGCGGCTTCGTCAAGGATCTGCGCGGACTCAGGAAGCTCGTGGCGGCAAGGCTGGGCTGAGAGCTCGCAATCAGTTCTAGCTGGCTGTGCCGGAGGCTGCTCCATATGGCCGCTTGCGCAATATTGACGGCTCTCGCTTGGGGTGAGAGCTTGCATTAGCTCCCGCCGGAGATGAAGCCATGTCGCAAGCCCCGACACCTGCGCATCATCCGCCCTCGCTCGGCACGCATCTGGTGCCGTTGCGCCGCAACTGGGCCTGGTTGCTCGCAGCCGGCATTGCCCTGGTGATCCTTGGCATACTCGGCCTCGGCGCCGTCGGCCTGCTCAGCATTGCCAGCACGATCTGGTTCGGCGCCATGATCTTCGCCGGTGGCGTGATCATGCTGATCGACGCCTTCCGGCATGGCGGCTGGAAGAGCCGGCTGATGCATATCCTGATCGGCCTGCTCTATCTCGCCGTCGGTGCCATGGTCTTCGTCAATCCGGTCGCGGCGACGGTGTCGCTGACCTTGTTCGCCGGCGCCGCGCTGGTCGTGGCGGGTGTCTTGCGGATCGTCGTCGCGTTCCAGACGCGGCCGATGCCGGTCTGGATCTGGGTGCTGGTCTCCGGGCTATTGTCGCTCGCGCTGGGCGCGCTGATCCTGCTGCGATGGCCGGCATCGAGCCTCTGGGTGCTCGGCACCTTCCTCGCCGTGGAATTGATCTTCCAGGGCTGGGCCTGCATCGCATTGGCCCGGGCGATCCGCTCGACTTTCGATGGCGTCATCGCCAAGCGGGCGGCGGTGGAGGTGTAGAGCGTTTTCAAGCGAAGTGGGCACCGGTTCGCGTGAAGAAAACGCGTTAAACAAAGAGCTGGAGCTGTTGAACGATCCAATCGGATCGGAAACGGTTCTAGCATCACCTTTGCGTGTGCGGTGGTTCGCCACCATGGCGCGGCCATCATGGGCGCGATAAATCGCCGCCATGCTGCACCGCTTATCCCTTGTGATCTTCGCACTGTTCCTCGCCGGACCTGCCGCGGCGCAGGCGACATGGCGCTTCGACCGTGCTTCGACCGAGATCAGCTTCGTTGCACGCCGCTTCGGCGCAGTCGTCGCCACGGGCCGTTTCGAGCACTATGACGGCACGCTGGCGCTGGATTTCGACCAGCCCGAGAAGAGCCGGATCAGGGTTGCGATTGAAACCGGTTCGATCAAGGCGGGCTCGGCGCTGATGGACGGCTTCATCACCGGCGAGAGCATGCTGGATTCCGGGCATAGCCCGACGGCGAGCTTCAATTCCGTCAGCGTGACCCGAACCGGCGAACGCAGCCTGCAGATCAGCGGCCAGCTCACCATCCGCTCCGTCACCCATCCCATCCTAGTCAATGCCGTGGTGGATGGCGATCTCGACAAGGCGCGCCGCGGCGAAAAGCTGCCCTTCCACGCCAGCGGCTCGTTCATGCGTCCCGCCTTCGGCATCGGCCGGGACGTCAATGTCGTCGACGACCTGGTCGAGATCGCGATCAAGGGGCAGCTTTCGCGATGACCGCTGCCGAGGTAGGCCGGCCAGCGCGGTGGCACCCCGCGCTCATCGTCTTGCACTGGCTGACCCTGCTGCTGATCGCGCTCCAGTTCCTGCTCGCCAGGCTGATGGGCGATGAGACGCGCGATCTCGTCGGCCGCTTCGAACTCTATCAACTGCACAAATCCATCGGCCTGACGGTCGCGGTTTTCGTGCTGCTGCGGCTTGGCTTGCGTCTCGCCTTGCCGGCGCCGCCGCCGACGCGCCCCGAGCCGTGGCAGCGCCTTGCCGCCGGCGCTGTTCAAGGCGGGCTTTATCTCTGCCTCGCCGCACTGCCGCTGACCGGGATGCTGATGGTCTCGGCTGCGCCGATCCAGATCCCGACCTTGTATTTCGGCTGGTTCGCGGTGCCCCATCTCATCGGTCCGGACAAGACGACCTATGAGATGATGCTATCCCTGCATGAGCGGGTCTTCGACCTGCTTATCGTGCTCGGCCTGATCCATCTCGGCGCGGTCCTGTTCCACCGCCTGGTCTGGGGCGATGGCCTGCTGCGCCGGATGTGGTTCAGGGGCTAGCAGGCCGTTGAGGCTCAGGCGCCCTTCTGCGCCTGAGCGGCAAAGGCCTCGGCCCGGATCGTCGAGAGCGACTTCGCCGGCGTGATCGCCTCCGGATCGAGCAGGCAGTGGATGATCGCAGGCTTGCCGCTCGCGACCGCGCGCTCGAAGGCCGGGCCGAATTCGGCGGTGGTCTCGACACGTTCGCCATGGCCCCCAAAAGCCCTGGCATAGGCCGCGAAATCCGGGTTCTTCAGCTCGGTGGCCGAGACGCGGCCGGGATAGTCGCGCTCCTGATGCATGCGGATGGTGCCGTACATGCCATTGTCGATCACCACGACGACGACGGGCAGATCGTACTGAACCGCCGTCGCGAAATCCTGCCCGTTCATCAGGAAGCAGCCATCGCCGGCAAAGGCGACCACTGTCCTGTCAGGAAACAATCGCTTGGCGCCGATGGCGGCGGGGACGCCATAGCCCATCGAACCGCAGGTCGGTGCGAGCTGCGTCGCGAATTTGGTGAAGCGATGGAAGCGATGCACCCAGGTGGCGTAGTTGCCGGCGCCGTTGCACAGGATCGCGTCGTCGGGCAGGTAGCGCCGCAGCCAGGTCACGGCCTCGCCGGGGTGGAAGGCGCCGGCCACCGGCGCGGGCTGCTCGGTCCAGCCGAGATAGGCCTCATGGGCTTCCGCAGCAGCACCCGCCCAGGGAATCTCCTGCGGCGGATGCACCGTCTCCAGCGCGGCACAGAAGGCGGTCGGCGAGGCGTTGATCGCTAGCGATGGCCGGTAGACGCGGCCCAGTTCCTCGGCATCGGGGTGGACATGCACCAAGGGCCGGCCGGGCTCGGGGATGCCGAACAGCGTGTAGGACTGGCTCGGCATTTCCGAGAGCCGCCCGCCGACGAGCAGGACGAGATCGCTCTCCTTGATCCGCTTCAAGAGCTTGGGATTGGGGCTGATGCCGAGATCGCCGGCGAAGTTCGGATGGTTGGCCGGGAACAGCATCTGCCGGCGGAAGGAGACCGCGACCGGCAGGTCGAAACGCTCGGCGAAGCGGGTGAAGCGCTCGATCGCCTGCGGGCTCCAGCGCGAGCCGCCGAGGATCGCGACCGGCGACTTCGCCGCCCAGAGCCGCTTCTGCAGATCGATGGTCTGGAGCAGGGACGGATGCGTCTCGGTGACCTGATAGGGCTGCGCATCGGCCACGTCGGCAAGGTCGGTCAGCACGTCCTCGGGCAGCGCGATCACCACCGGGCCGGGCCGGCCGGCGGTCGCGACATGGAAGGCGCGGCTGATGATCTCGGGAATGCGCGCGGCATCGTCGATCTCGGTCGTCCATTTCGTCATGGTGCCGAAGACGGCGCGGTAGTCGAGCTCCTGGAAGGCCTCGCGCTCGCGCATGCCGCGCTCGATCTGGCCGACGAAGAGGATCAGCGGCGTCGAATCCTGGTCGGCGATATGGATGCCGGGTGAGGCGTTGGTGGCGCCCGGGCCGCGCGTCACGAAGCAGATTCCGGGCTTGCCCGTCAGCTTGCCGGCTGCTTCGGCCATCATGCAGGCGCCGCCTTCGGCCCGGCAGATGGTGACCTTCAGGCTCGCATCATGCAGCGCGTCGAGCACGGCAAGGTAGCTCTCGCCCGGTACGCAGAAGGCGTCGGTCGCGCCGTGGATCAGCAATTGGTCGACGAGGATCTGCCCGCCTGTGCGATTAGCCATGGTGCGGCCCTCCCCAGGCCGGGTCGTTCAGGATGTCGTCGTGATGTTCGCCGAGCCGGGGGCTCGGCCGCCCCGCCACTTGCCTGACGCCGTCGATCACGATCGGCGAGGCAACGGTCGGGATCGTCCCGCCCTTGGCGGCGGCGCTGGGCAGGTCGACCTTGACGCCGCGCGCCATGATCTGCGGATCGGCGAAGACCTCGTCGACCGAATTGATCGGCCCCGCCGGCACGCCGACCGCCTCGAGCGCGGCCAGCAGGTCGGCCTTGCCGTAGCGCTGGGTCAGGGCGTGGAGTGCAATCGTCAGCGGCGCGCGATTGGCGACGCGGGATTTGTTGTCGGCATAGTCGGGGTGGCTGGCGAGCTCGGCGCCTCCGAGCACGTCGCAGAGCTTGCGCCACTGCCCGTCATTGCCGGTGGCGATGATGATGTGGCCATCGGCGACCGGGAAGACGTCATAGGGCACGATGTTGGGGTGCGCGTTGCCGAGCCGCGGTGGCGGATTGCCGGAGACGAGATAGTTCATCGCCTGGTTGCCGAGCACGGCGACCTGCGCATCGAGCAGAGCCATGTCGAGCGTCGCGCCCTCGCCGGTGGCGTCGCGCCGGCGCAGCGCCGAGAGGATGCCGACCGAGGCGTAAAGCCCGGTATAGATGTCGGCGACGGCATAGCCCGCCTTCATCGGCGCGCCCGTCGGTTCGCCAGTGACCGACATCGGCCCGCCCATGCCTTGCACGAGGAAGTCGTAGCCGGCGCGCGGCGCATAGGGGCCGGTCTGGCCGAAGCCCGTGACCGAGCAATAGATCAGGCGCGGGAAGGCCGCGCGCATCGCGGCGGCGTCGAGCCCATATTTCTCGAGGCCGCCGACCTTGAAGTTCTCGACCACGACATCGGCATGGGCGGCGAGGCGATACACCAGCGCCTGGCCTTCCGAGCTGCGGAAATCGGCCGTGATCGAGCGCTTGCCGCGATTGGCAGAGTGGAAATAGGCGGCCGAGAGATGCTCGTCACCGACGCCCTCGACGAAGGGCGGCCCCCATTTGCGGGTGTCGTCGCCCTCGGGCGCCTCGACCTTGACGACATCGGCGCCGAGATCGGCCAGAAGCTGGCCGATCCAGGGACCGGCAAGGATGCGCGCGAGTTCGAGGACGCGCAGGCCGGCAAGGGGAGGGGTCATGGGAGCTTCAGGCTGAACGGAGGAAATTTAGGAACGGGCAGTGGGTCAGTGCCGTTAAATTGCTCGACGTCTTCGAAAATTAGCGTGTCGTGCTGTGAGCCACGAAATCGCTTCAGAATCTCGACATGTACGCATTCTTGAGACGTATTCTCGTCAGCCAAAATAACCCGCTCTCCGTTTATTATGTCGGGCTTCCCGTAAGTCGTTACATGGCAAGGTAATTCGTCGGCGTCTGGACAAATGTTCACATTTCTACGGCAGATAAATTTGTAACTATAATAACCGTATGTCATTCCGGGACGTTGATAAGAAAAAACCTCGTCACCAGGCATCCAGTCTTTCAAGTGCAAGCTTTTAATATATAGCGGTTGTTCGGTCGAAGCTCCAAACGGGTCGAGGACAAATGGTGTTTTTCCTCGAACAGGTAAGTCTGCCCCAGCTACGGCAACAGAAAAGCATGCCAGTAGCGCCACCGCTAAGCCTTGAATGCCGATACGCTCAATGGCTTTCAAGGCCGATCTCCGCGCATGCTGCCTGATCTCAGAAAAACGCCTGCAAGCCAGTGATCGCCCGGCCGAGGATCAGCGCATGCACATCATGCGTGCCCTCATAGGTGTTCACCGTCTCGAGATTGGCCGCATGGCGCATCACCTGGTACTCGATCGAGATGCCGTTGCCGCCATGCATGTCGCGGGCCTGGCGGGCGATGTCGAGCGCCTTGCCGCAATTGTTGCGCTTCACCAGCGAGATCATCTCCGGGGCCATCTTGCCCTCGTCGAGCAGGCGCCCGACGCGCAGCGAGCCCTGCAGGCCGAGCGAAATCTCGGTCAGCATGTCGGCGAGCTTCTTCTGGTAGAGCTGCGTCTGGGCCAGCGGCTTGTTGAACTGCTTGCGATCGAGCCCGTATTGGCGGGCGCGCTGGAAGCAATCCTCGGCGGCGCCCATCACGCCCCAGGAGATGCCGTAGCGGGCGCGGTTCAGGCAGCCGAACGGACCTTTGAGGCCGGAGACGTTCGGCAGCAGGTTCTCCTCGGGAACGATGACGCCGTCCATCACGACTTCGCCGGTGATCGAGGCGCGCAGCGAGAGCTTGCCGCCGATCTTGGGGGCAGACAGGCCCTTCATGCCCTTTTCCAGGATGAAGCCGCGGATCTGGTTGTCATGCGCGGCCGATTTCGCCCAGACGACGAAGACATCGGCGATCGGCGAATTCGAGATCCACATCTTCGAGCCGGTGAGCTTGTAGCCGTCGGCGACCTTCTCGGCGCGGGTCTTCATCCCGCCGGGGTCGGAACCGGCATCGGGCTCGGTCAGGCCGAAGCAGCCGACCCATTCGCCCGAGCCGAGCTTGGGCAGGTACTTCTTGCGCTGGTTCTCGTCGCCATAGGCATAGATCGGGTACATCACCAGCGAGGACTGCACCGACATCATCGAGCGATAGCCGGAATCGACGCGCTCGACCTCGCGGGCGACGAGCCCGTAGGAGACGTAGTTCGCGCCGGCGCAGCCATATTCCTCGGGCACCGTCACGCCGAGCAGGCCGAGCTCACCCATCTCGTTGAAGATCGAGCGGTCGGTCTTCTCGTCGAGATAGGCTTCCGAGATGCGCGGCTGAAGCTTCTCCTGGGCGTAGCTGCGCGCGGTGTCGCGGATCAGGCGCTCGTCTTCGTTCAGCTGCTCGTCAAGCAGGAAGGCGTCGTCCCAGGTGAACTCGGCCAGCTTGTGGCTGGTGGAGTGGCTGCGAGCGGCTTCGGCCATGGTGTGTCTCCCTCTTGTTCGCTGTTCACCGTCATTGCGAGGCGCGAAGCGACGAAGCAATCCAGGGGGTCGTGGAGCGCTGCCGCTCCTGGATTGCTTCGCTTACGCTCGCAATGACGGCGTGTTTCCTCAGCTCAAATCGTCACGCATCCACATCGAAGCTGACGCCCTGCGCCAGCGGCAATGTCGTGCCGTAATTGAGCGTATTCGTCGCGCGGCGCATATAGGCTTTCCACGCATCGGAGCCGGCCTCACGGCCACCGCCCGTTTCCTTCTCGCCGCCGAAGGCCCCGCCGATCTCGGCGCCGGACGGGCCGATATTGACGTTGGCGATGCCGCAGTCGGAGCCCTCGGCCGAGACGAAGATTTCGGCCTCGCGCATGTCGAGCGTGAAGATCGAGGAGGACAGGCCGGCGCCGACCGCGTTCTGCAGCGCGATCGCCTGGTCGAGCGTCTTGTACTTCATCACATAGAGGATCGGCGCGAAGGTCTCGCGCTCGACCGGGCCGGTCTGCGAGGGCATCTCGACCAGGGCAGGGCGGGCATAGAAGCCGCCCGCGCCGACCGTGACCTGCTCGCCGCCATGAACCGTGCCACCGGCAGCCTTGGCCTCGGAGAGCGCGGTCTGCATGCCCTTGAAGGCGGCTTCGTCGACCAGCGGTCCGACCAGCACGCCGGCCTCACGCGGATCGCCGATCTTCACGGATCCATAGACCTTGATCAGCTTCGGGATCAGCGCGTCATAGACGCTCTCATGCACGATCAGGCGACGCAGCGTGGTGCAGCGCTGGCCGGCCGTGCCCATCGCCGCGAAGGCGATGCCGCGCAGCGCGATGTCGAGATCGGCAGAGGGCGCGACGATCGCGGCATTATTGCCGCCGAGTTCGAGGATGGCGCGGGCAAAGCGCGCGGCGAGCTTCTGGCCCACCTCCTTGCCCATCCGCGTCGAGCCCGTGGCCGAGACGACAGGCACGCGATGGTCGCTGACCAGCAGGTCGCCGATCTCGCGGCCGCCGATCAGGATCTCGGAGAGACCGACCGGGGCCTCGGGACCGAAGCGCTTCATCGTCTTTTCGACGATGGCCTGCACGGCGATGCCGGTTAGCGGGGTCTTCTCCGAGGGCTTCCAGACGACGCTGTCGCCGCAGACGAAGGCGAGTGCGGCATTCCAGGACCAGACCGCGACCGGGAAGTTGAAGGCCGAGATCACGCCGCAGACGCCGAGCGGGTGCCAGGTTTCCATCATGCGGTGGTTCGGGCGCTCGGTCGCGATGGTCAAGCCGTAGAGCTGGCGCGAGAGGCCGACGGCGAAATCGCAGATGTCGATCATCTCCTGGACCTCGCCGAGGCCCTCGGAAACGACCTTGCCGGCTTCGAGCGTCACCAGCAGGCCGAGATCGGTTTTCGCAGCGCGCAGTTCCTCGCCGAGCAGGCGCACGAACTCGCCACGGCGCGGCGCCGGCACCTTGCGCCAGGCGAGATAAGCGCTCTGGGCCCGGCCGATCGCGGCCTCGGCCTCGGCGGGGCTCGTCTCGCGGAGCGTGGCGACGGCCTCGCCGGTGATCGGCGAATGGGCGGGAAGGCCGGCCTTGGCGAAGGCGGCGTCGGTTACGCCGAGGCGCTTGAGCAGCGCCAGCGCGTCTTGCGGCAAAGATGAAGCCATCTGTGAATTCCAAACCCGTCGCAGGAACCGGACAGCTGAATCCGGCTCTCATCTAAAAGTCAGAGCAGGATCAATGCGAAAAACCGGTGCCCACTTTTCCGCATCCTGCCCTAGCGAAACACGCCAAGCGGCGCGGGACTTGGAGCCGCCGCGCCGGAAGCGCGAAGAATGCCCTCTTCCACCCCGCATGGGCAATCGATATGTTCTCACGACTTGATGAGAGTTTCTCATGAATTTGGAAGTCTCATGGACTTTGACATCATCCCGGGCCGGCTTTCGGTACCCTCGCTCTCGGCGCTCGCCGCCTTCGAGGCGGCGGCGCGGCATGGCAGCTTCACGCGTGCCGCCGAGGAGCTGAACCTGACGCAAGGCGCTGTCAGCCGGCAGGTCGCGCATCTCGAAAAGGTTCTCGGCGTCGGCCTGTTCCAGCGTGTCAGGCAGCGTGTCAGCCTGACGCCGGCGGGCAGCGCCTATGCGGCCGAGATCCGGGACGGTCTGTCGCGGCTGGCCGCGGCCACCGTCTCGGCCATGGCCTTTCGCGGCGCGGCCGGCGTGCTGCATCTGGCGATCCTGCCGACCTTCGGCACGCGCTGGCTGATCCCGCGCTTGTCGCGCTTCATCGAGGCGCATCCCGGCATCACGATCAACTTCACCACCAAGCTGGTGCCCTTCGACTTCGCTCGCGAGCAGGTCGATGCCGCGATCCATTTCGGCGATCCCGTCTGGGCCGGCGCCAGGCTGCACCGCTTGATGGGCGAGGAGATCATCCCCGTCGCCGCGCCGTCCCTGGTGGCGCGCCTGGGCCTGGCGGAGCCGGCGGACATGCTGCGCGCCCCCCTGCTGCAGCAATCGACGCGGCCGCGCGCCTGGGCCAACTGGCTGGAGCAGCAGGGCCTGCCTCCCGAGCGCGCCTTGATGGGGCCGCGCTTCGAGCAGTTCGCCATGGTCTCGCAGGCCGCGGTTGCCGGATTGGGACTTGCCATCGTGCCGCGTTTCCTCGTCGAGGAGGAGCTGCGCCTGGGCGCGCTCGTCATCCCCGTCGATCGCCCGGTGACCGGCTCCGAGGGCTATTACCTGGTCTATCCCGAGGCCAAGGCCGGATTGCCGGCGGTGATCGCCTTCCGCGACTGGCTGCTCGGCGAATGCGGCGCGTGAGCTGACCGGGGGGCGGCGCATCTGCGCTCAGAGGCCGCCAAGGTTTTGCGCGATGGCATCGGGATGGCTTCGCGAGGTCTCGCGACGACAGCCCTCGACAAGGCGCCATTGCCGCGTCATTCATGCGCTGAATTCACCAACCTCGGTCGCGACGCATCGCGGCCATGCTCTGCGGGACCGCCATGTCGTCTTCGTCTGAAAGCGCCGATGTCGTGATTTGCGGCGGCGCCGCGATCGGCTCCTCCGTCGCCTATCATCTCGCCGCCGATCCCGGCTTCAAGGGCAAGGTCGTGGTGATCGAGAAGGACCCGACCTATCGCCTGGCCGCTTCGGCGCTCTCGGCGGCCTCGATCCGCCAGCAATATTCCAGTGCGGTCAATATCCGCATCTCGCTCTTCGGCATCGATTTCCTGCGCAATCTCGGCACCCATCTCGCGGTCGACGGCGAGACGCCCGTCATCGATTTGCATGAGGGCGGCTATCTCTATCTCGGGGGCGACGAGGGCGCTCCGAGCCTCGCCGCGAACCAGGCGCTTCAGGCCGCCGAGGGTGCGGATATCGCGCTTTATGCTGCAGAGATGCTGCGCAGCAAATTCAGCTGGCTCAATACATCGGACCTCGTCTGCGGCACCTATGGCGTCAGCGGCGAGGGCTGGTTCGACGGCTGGGCGCTGCTGCAGGCCTTCCGCAGGAAGGCGCGCTCGCTCGGCGTCGAATACCGGCAGGGCGAGGTCACCGGCTACAGCGTCGAAGGCGGCCGCGTCACCGGCGTCGCGCTCACTGATGGCAGCCGCATCGCCTGCGGCGCGGTGGTGAACGCCTCGGGCACCCATGGCGCGCGGCTCGCCGCCACGGCCGGCGTCGCGATCCCGGTCAAGTCGATGAAGCGCTATGTCTTCTCCTTCACCTGCAAAAGCGAGGTCGACAACTGCCCGCTGCTGATCGACACCACCGGTGTCTGGTGCCGGCCCGAGGGCAAGCGCGGCAGCGAGGGCCAGCTCTTCATCGGCGGCTCCTCGCCGACGCGCGAGGCCGACCAGGAATGGCTCGAGAGCGATCCGGGCGTCGAGGATGTCGACTGGTCCTTCTTCGAGGAGACGGTCTGGCCGGCGCTGGCGCATCGCATCCCGGCCTTCGAGCAGATCAGGCCCGGCCGCGCCTGGGCGGGGCCCTATGACATGAACGGGCTCGACCACAACGCGATCATCGGCCCGGCTGCCGGCGTGCCCAATCTCTATCTCGCCAACGGCTTCTCCGGTCATGGCCTGCAGCAGTCGCCGGCAGTCGGGCGGGGACTTGCCGAGCATATCCTGCATGGCGGCTATCGCACGCTCGACCTTGCCGATCTCGGCCATGCGCGCATCGTTGCCGGCAAGCCTCTCAAGGAGGCCAACATCATTTGAGGAGGTGGCCGCATGGTCGATACGGCCTTCGTCCAGGCCATGGCGCGCTACAATGCCTGGCAGAACCGAAGCCTGATAGCAGCGGCCGACACGCTCGACGATGAAGGGCGCCGGCGCGACCGGGGCGCCTTCTTCAAATCGATCCAGGGCACGTTCAGTCACATCCTCTGGGCCGACGAGGTCTGGCTGCATCGCCTGACCGGCTCGCCGAAGCCGTCCGTGAGCGGTCGCGATTCGGCGATCTATGTCGAGGACTGGGCCGAGTTCCGCTTCCGGCGCCGCGAGCGCGATTTTGCGATCGAGGCCTGGGCGGCCAATGTCGAAGCGAACTGGCTGCGCGGCACCCTGATCTGGTATTCGGGCGTGGCCGGTCGCGAGATGGGCAAGCCCCGCGGACTCGTGGTGGCGCATCTCTTCAACCATCAGACGCATCATCGCGGCCAGATTCACGCGATGCTGACCGCGGCCGGAACCAAGCCGGACGATACCGACTTCTTCCTCGTCGATGAGCTGCGCTGAACGCGGCTCGCAATCGGTCACGCAGATTTGCGGTCACACAGATTTGATGTGCCATTGATGGCGTAGAACCCGATTTGGAAAACCCTTTGCGCGGGCGTCCTCGCCGGCGCCGCAGACGGATGGCCCTGCATGCCCAGCTCAGAGACGATCACCACCGGCGCGGATCTGATCGCGCAAGGCCTTGCGCGAGCCGGCATTCGCCACGCCTTCGGCATTCCCGGCGGCGAGGTTCTGGCGCTGGTCGAGGCCTTCAGTGCGGCCGGCATCGAGCCCGTTCTGGTCAAGCATGAGAACGCGGCCGGCTTCATGGCCGAAGGCGTCTGGCATGCCACGGGCGCGCCGGGCCTGTTCTACGCCACGCTCGGCCCCGGCGTGGCCAATGCGGCCAATGTCGTCGCCAACGCATTGCAGGACCGCGTACCTCTGATCTTCATCACCGGCTGCGTCGATGCGGCCGAGGCCGAGAGCTACACCCATCAGGTCTTCGACCATCAGGCGCTGCTGCGCCCGATCGTCAAGGCGAGCTTCCGCGCCACGGCCGAGACCGCCGCCCTCGTCGTCGAGAAAGCGCTCGCCATTGCGCTGTCGGGTCGGCCCGGCCCGGTCCATATCGACGTGCCGATCGGCGTGGCGGAAGGCGCTGCCAAGGCATCCATGCGTCCGCCGGCTCCGCTACCCCTGCCGGTGCGGCCGGCCGAGGGGCATGGCCTGGAGGCGGCTCGCGGGGCTCTGGCGAATGCCGAGCGGCCGCTGATCATCGTCGGTCTCGATGTCGTCAACCAGGGCGCGGCCGATGTGGTCGCCGATTTCGCGCGCGACCGCGACATCCCCGTCATCACCACCTACAAGGCCAAGGGCGTGCTGCCCGAGAGCGATCCGCTCTCGCTTGGCGGAGCGGGGCTCTCGCCCAAGGCGGACAAGCTGCTGCTGCCGCTGGTCAAGGCCGCGGATATGATCGTGCTCGCCGGCTATGATCCAATCGAGATGCGCCTCAACTGGCGCGACCCCTTCTCTCCTGGAGCGCAGATCATCGACATCGTCGCCGAGGCGATGCCCCATGGCGTGCATCGCAGCGACCATCTCATCGTCGGCGACATCGCCGCCAGCCTGTCGGGCTTGAGCGTCGCGCCGGCCAAGGCGCATGTCTGGCCGGGCGGCGAGCCCACAGTGGCGCGGCAGGCGCTGCGCGAAAGCTTCGCCGCCTCGGCCGCCTGGGGGCCCGATGTCGTTTTCGAGACGGTGCGCGCCGCAACGCCGGCAGACACCGTCATCACCATCGATTCCGGCGCCCATCGCATCCTGCTCTCGCAGATCTGGCAGACCGATATCCCCCACGCGATCCTGCAATCGACCGGGCTTTGCACCATGGGCTGTGCCGTGCCGCTGGCGCTCGGCTACAAGCTCGCCGCGCCTGCGACACCGGTCGTCGCCTTCGTCGGCGATGCCGGGCTGGAGATGGGGCTGGGCGAGCTCGCGACCGCGCGCGAACTGGGCTTGCCCATCGTCATCGTCGTCCTGGTCGATGAGAGCCTCGCTTTGATCGAGATGAAGCAACGTTCCAGCCAGCGCCCCAATGCGGCGGTGGATTTCTCCGGCAGCGATTTCCCGGCCGTGGCGCAGGCGCTCGGTGGCGTCGGCCGCTGGGTCGACGATGCCGGCACGCTCGCGGGGGAAGTCGAAGCCGCGCTGAGCCGCGCTGCATTCACCGTGCTGGCCTGCCGCATCGCGCGGCGCGCATATGACGGGAAGATCTAAGGCGGCGACAGCCCTCGCGCTCCGATCCAGAGCGCGCGCGATCAGTTCGATCTTCGCTTGAAGTCGCCCGCCAACTCGGCAGGATGACGGCCGCCCGCTTGGTCGCGGGCGCTTGCGGAGGCTTTAGCCGTGCTTCGTATCCTGGGGGCTTTCTGGCTCGGACTTGTCTTTAGCGCCGCGCTGGCGCAGGAGGCCCCAGCAAAGGGCGAGTTTCGGCAGGCGCCGGCATTGCTCGCACGCTATGCCGATGTGCCGGTGACCCTGCGCTCGCCCTTCTTCGCGGAGGCGCGCGCCCGCAGCTATGATCCGGGGCGGGAGGCTGCCGGCTTCACCACCCAGGCCGAGATGGAGGCCTTCATCGCGGCTCTGGGCAACGCCGCCAATCTCGGCATCGGCTCGCTTGGGCGCTCGCTCGAAGGCCGCAACATCCCTTATCTCCTGTTCACGGCCGAGGGCGCCCGCAGCCTGGAGGAGGCGGCCAGGAACCAGCCCGCCGACCGACCGGTCGTCTGGCTGATCGGCCAGCATCACGGCAACGAACCCGCCGGCGGTGAGGCGATGCTGGCCCTGGCGAAGGACCTCGCCTCGGGCGGCGAGCTCGCCGAGCTGACGCGGGGGCTGACCATCGTCATCGTGCCGCGCTCCAATCCCGACGGCGCCGCAGCCTTCACGCGCGACACCGCCGCCAAGGCCGACCCGAACCGCGATCACCTGCTCCTGACCCTGCCCGAGACCCGCGTCCTGCAGATGGCGGCTGCGACGCTGCCGCCGGATCTCGTCATCGACGCGCATGAGTTCACGGTCGGGGGGCGTTGGCTCGCCAAGTTCGAGGCGCTGCATGCGACGGACTTCGTCTATATGCGCGCGACCCATCCGCTGGTGCCGGCGCGCGCCACGGCGCTGGCCGACCAGCTTTTCCTGCCCGCGATCGAAGCCGCGGCCGCAAGCGCCGGCCTGACGGCCTATGTCTATCAGACCTCGCCGAACGCCAGGCCGGAGGACAAGACCGTCGCGACCGGCGGCAATGCGGCGGGCATCGCGCGCAACGCCTTCGGGTTGATGGGCGCGGTCTCGATCCTGCTGGAGACGCGCGGCGTCGGCATCGGCACGCAAGGCTTCCAGCGCCGCGTCGCCACACATTATCTCGCCGCCATCGGCGCCTTGCGGGCCGCGGCTGCCGATCCTGCCCGGCTGCGGCGTGCCGTTGCCGAGGGCCGCCAGGAGGCGGCGCGTTCGCATGCGGACCTCGTCGTCGCGCATCGCGTCCCGGTGGTCCAGGGCTTCGTGCCGCTGGTCGATCCGGTGACGGCGGCGCCGCGCCCGACCGCGGTGCCTTTCATCGATGCCCGCCATATCGAGCCGACCGTGGTGCGCCCGCGGCCGGCCGGCTACTGGCTCGCGGATGGCGAGGCGACGGCGCCGGTGCGCGAGGCGCTGGCGCGGCGCGGCATCCGCTCCTGCATCCTCACAATGCCCGCGACGGTGTCGGGCGCGGAAGCCTTCACCGTGACCGCGCGCCGGCAGGTCGACCGCCGCGCCATCAATCCGGAAGGCGGCGTCTCGACGAAGAGCGAACGCGACGCTGCGCCCGTCACCTTGCCGGCCGGCTCGAGCTATGTCCCGGTCGAGCAGCCTCTGGTCGGCCTCGTTGTCGCTTCGCTCGATCCCGACGCCGCCGGCGGCTTCGTCAGTGCCGGCCTGTTTCCCGGCGAGGTCGGCTCCCGCCTGCCATTGCTGCGCCTGCCGGCCGGCGCGGGCGCGATCGACTGCCCAGCCAAACCCAACTGAGCGGATTTCGGCGTGTCACTTGCGATGACGCGCCGGCGCGACCCACGCTTGCGCGGCAGAGCTACGCTTGCCCGACATGAGAGGGGCGCGTCGCCGGATGATTGTCGAGGATGGCTGGATGCGGGCATGGTACGCAGCATTGCTGGAGCGGTTTCATGCCCGAGATTCACAACCTGCTTGCTTTCGTGCTCCTGGCCTTCGGCATGGTGCTGACGCCTGGCCCGAACATGATCTACCTGATTTCGCGTTCGATCTCGCAGGGGCCCGGCGCCGGGCTGATCTCGCTCGGCGGCATCGCGCTCGGCTTTCTCTTCTATGTGTTCTGCGCCGCCTTCGGCATCACCGCCTTCGTCCTGGCGGTGCCGTTCGCCTATGACGCGCTTCGGCTCGCGGGCGTCGCCTATCTGCTCTATCTCGCCTGGCAGTCGCTGAAGCCCGGTGGCCGCTCGCCCTTTCATGTCCGCGAGCTCGCTCCCGACGGTCCGCGCAAGCTCTTCGCGATGGGCTTCCTGACCAGCCTGCTCAATCCCAAGATCGCGGTGTTCTACCTGGCGCTGCTGCCGCAATTCATCGATCCCGCCGCCGGCAGCGTGCTGGCGCAGTCGATCATGCTCGGCTTCATCCAGATCGCGGTCAGCCTCAGCGTGAACGCGCTGATCACCCTTGCCGCCGGCAGCATCGCGCTGTTCCTGCGGACGCGGCCGTTCTGGTCCCTGGTGCAGCGCTGGCTGATGGGCGCCGTGCTCGCGGGCTTTGCCCTGCGCATGGCGATGGAAGCCCGGCGCTGAGGCCTTGGAGCCGCCCATACAGCCCTCATCCGCCATGGGTGCGGCGCTGTCGCCGCGCCTCACGATGACGAACGTGAAATGACGAACCCAAACCCGCTTGTTTCGGCAAGCGGGTCTTTTCGTCGTGAGTCCGCACTCGCGCTCCTTGTTTTATCGCATTTTCTTCACGCGAAGCGGTGTCCACTTCGCTCGAAAATGCTCTAGCGCCGACCGGTTGACCGCTGCCGCAGGGGATATGTTACGCTTGTCCCAACGTAAGGCGAGCTTGTGCGGGAGGTTGCAAAATGGCCTGCTCACTGTCGCGGATAGCGTTTCGGGCCTGTCTGATCCCCATCGTCGCGGGCTTCTGGCTGTCGCCGAGCCTGGCCCAGAAGGTCGATGCTGCCGCGGTCTGCAAGGCCGACAGGACCGATGCGGGCATCGCCGCCTGCACTGCCGTCCTGAAAGGCCGCGGCGACCGCAAGACCAAGGCCTCTGCGTTTTTGAGCCGGGCGCAGATCTATTGGGCGCTGAAACGCCTGGTCGAGGCCGAGAAGGACTATAGCGAGACGATCAAGCTCGCGCCGAACTTCGCAGCGCTCTACCGCGACCGGGGCCAGATCCGCTTCGGCCTCGGCAATAGCGTCGGCGCCATGGAGGATTTCACGGTCGCGATCGACAAGGAACCGTTCAACGCCGACAACCACGCCAATCGTGGCTATCTCAAGCTGCTGGGATATGATTTCGAGGGCGCGCGCGAGGATCTGCGCCAGGGCCTGTTCTGGCAGAAGGACCATCCGCGCAGCCACTACATGATGGGGCTGCTGCATTACTCGACCGGTCGGTATCGCGAGGCGGTCGCAGCGATCGAGCAGGCGCGTACGCTGGGCTTCAAGGGCAATGAGGGCTTCATCACCAAGGCGCGCAGCCATTTCTATCTCAATGCCTACGGTCTCGCCGAAAAGGAAGCCTCGGAAGGCCTGGCGAGTTTCCCAACCGTCTATGACCTGAGCGAGGTCCGGGCGCGGGCGCGACTGGCGCAGAACAAGAGTGCCGAGGCCCTCGCCGATGCCGATGCGGTGGTCCTGGCCGCGCCGAAATACGGCCGCGCCTATGCGACGCGCGCGGCGGTCAAGCTCGCCATGAAGGACCTCGACGCCGCCCGGGCCGACGCCGACAAGGCAATCGAACTCGATCCCAAGCTGTTCGACGCCAATCAGGTAAAGGCCGAGATCTTGCTGGCGACCGGCGACAAGGCCGGGGCGCGGGCGCTCTATGCGCAATCGGCCGCCCGCACCGACGCGAAAATGGCCTATGACAAGACCTCGCGGAACGTTGCGGCGGCCTGGATCATCGAACTCGACGCACCGCCGCCGATCATCGTCGCCGACCTCGACGAAACGGAGTTGAAGGCCCGCTGCGAGAAGCGCGACGACCCGCTCCGGATGCAGAGCTGCGATCGCCTCGTCGAGACGGCGCCGACGCCCCAAGTCAAGGCGGACATGCTGATCCTGCGTTCGCGGGCGCGGCCCTATGGCCAGCAGATCGCCGATCTCGATCTCGCCGTGGCAACGGTGCCGGATTATCTCGAGGCGGCCTTGGCGCGCGCCAGCGGCCACATCTCGTCCTATGGCTATGACGGCAACATCGCTCCGTTCGAGCGGGCCTGGGCCGATGCCGACAGCGTCGTGCGCCGGGCCACGCCGGATTCGCAGGAGCTGCGCCGGGCCTTGACGACGCGTGGCCTGGTTGCGACCTCGCTTGGTCGCCACGAAGAAGCCCTCGCCGACTGGTCGAAATTGTTGCAGATCGAGCCAGACAGCGCCGTCTGGCTTCAGTCCTACCGAGCGACATCCCTGCTGATGCTGGGCCGGCCGTCCGAGGCGCTGGTCGCGGCGCGCGAAGCCGACCGGCTGATGCCGGACGACAAGAAGCGTATATTCGGCAGCCGCGACCTCGTTCTCCCGCTGATCGAGACCGGACAGGTCGATGCGGCTTTGGCCGAGATCGAGGCCTGGAGTGCGCGCAGCCCGGAGCAGGCCCGATCGCAGGAGGTGATGCGCGCCCGTGCGCTTCTGGCGCGCGGAGACAATGCCGGGGCGCTCGACCTGACCAATGCCGTGCTGGCCGCAGGCCGGATCGATATCGGCGCGCAGGCGGTGCGCGGTATCGCGCAGGCAAGGCTCGGCAATGGGCTCGCCGCCATTTCCGACATCGACGGCGCGCTCGAAGGGATCGGGAAGGATCGCACGCAAGCGAGCTATGAGGGGCTGACTCCTGGTTTCATGTCCGACCTCGCGCTTCATCGCGGATTGGCGCGCCTGCAGCTGCGCCAGGTCAACTTTGCGCGCGTCGATTTCACTGAGGCGATCAGGCTGGCGCCTGATCGCGCCCGGCCCTATGCCGAGCGGGCGCGTCTCGCCCTCATGGCGGGCAGCCCGGCGGCGCTGACCGATATCGCCATGGCGCTGAGGATCGAGCCCGCCGAACCGCGCTGGCTTGCCCTGGCGGCCCGCATCAACCTGGCGACCGGCGATATGGCCGCCGCCGAGCGCTTCGCAACCGAGGCCCTTGCCGCAAAAGCCGCCGATCCCGACCTCATGCTGCTGCGCGCCAAAGCGCGGCTCGCCCTGGGCAAGTTCGGTCCGGCGCTCGAGGACGCCGCGGCGCGGCTGGCCGTGACGCCATCGGACGCTGAGGCCCTGCTGGTGCGGATCGAGGCGAGGACAGGGCAGGGCAACCTCAAGGATGCGCTCGCCGACGCCGAAGCGGCACGGGCCAGCAATGGCGGCGACTCCAGGATTCTGCTCGCATTGGCGGAGTTGAAGGCTCGCAACGGTGACGCGCCTGGTGCGATCGGCGCCTTCGAGGAGGCCGTGGCCAAACCCGACGCCGCGCTGACTGCCAACAAACGCCTCGGTGACCTCTATGCCGGTATCGCCTCGGATCAGCTTGCCTTGGGCTACTATGCCAAGGTGCTGGAGCTGCCGGCTTACAAGCCGGAAGACGAGACGCTGAAAGTCGCAGCGCGTGCCGCCCGCGACGCGCTGATCCGGAAGATGGCCGCGCCGAAATAGGGGCTTCGCCTTGTGTTTTCGCAAGGGGTACGCATCGCGGACGCGCTACCGCCACGCCGGCTCTTCAGGCTATGCTCGCAGCATTGTCCCGTTTGGAACGATGAGAGCTGCACGCGATGAGCGATTTGACGCCTGAGGAAGCGAAGGTCACGGCCTGGCTCGCCAGCCGCAAGGAGGCGATGGTCGCGCTGCTGCGCGAGATGGTCGACACCGATTCAGGCTCCTATGACAAGGCCGGCGTCGACCGGGCAGGGCAGGTGCTGGCGCGCTTCCATGAGGCGAACGGGCTGTCTGTCGAGATCGTGCCGGATGCGCGCTATGGCGACGCCGTCAAGGCGCGCCTGCCCAACCCCTCGGCCAATGACCAGCGCCCGGTGCTGCTGCTCGGCCATCGCGATACCGTCTTCCCGCAAGGCGAACCGACGCGCCGGCCCTTCACCATCACGGGCGGCCGGGCCTATGGGCCGGGCGTTGCCGATATGAAGGCCGGCCTCGTCATCGAGGCTTTCGTGGCGGCGGCCTTTGCCGAATGCGGCGGGCTTTCCGCACCGCTTCTGATGCTGACGACGAGCGATGAGGAGATCGCCTCGCCATCCTCGCGGCCGATCATCGAGGCCGCCGCCCGCGAGGCGCGCTGCGTCTTCAACGCCGAGCCGAGCCGCCTGCCGGCCGGCACCGAATTCAGCCGCGACCAGAAGCAGTCGATCACCTCGGGTCGCAAGGGCGGCGTCTTCATGCGCGCCGAATTCACCGGCAAGGCCGCCCATTCCGGCGCGAATTACGACAAGGGCGTCTCGGCCATCGTCGATCTCGGCCACAAGATCCCCAGGCTCCAGGGCCTCACCGATCTGGAGCGCGGCGTCACCGTCAATGTCGGGTTGATCGGCGGCGGCCAGACCGTCAACACCATCGCCCCCCATGCCTGGTGCGAGATCGACCTGCGCTATGTCACGGCCGCCCAGCGCGACGAGTTGGTCGGCGCGATCCGAACCATCGTCGAGACGCCGGTGGTGCCGGGTGCAACCGGAGCCCTGACCATCAAGGGCGAGTTCGTGCCGCTGGAGCGTTCGCCCGAATCGGCTGTCCTGTTCGAGACCTATCGCGATGCGGCGGCGGGTTTCGGCATCAGCGTCGCCGCCGAGTTCACCGGCGGCTGCGCCGATTCGGGCTTCACCGCGGCGCAGGGCTGCCCGACCCTGTGCAGTGTCGGTCCGATCGGCGGCCTCGCCCATACGCCCGATGAGTTCCTGGAGGTCGAGAGCATCGTCCCGGCCGCGCAGGTGCTGGCGCTGGCGGTGATGCGGACCGCGGCCAGGATGGAGTGAGCGCATCGACCAGCCGTCATTGCGAGCGCAGCGAAGCAATCCAGGAGGTCTCGCTCCGCGCCCCTGGATTGCCGCGTCGCTGCGCTCCTCGCAATGACGGCAAGCCTTCTCAGACGGCAAGCCTCCTCAGAACGCCTCTTCCCAGTTGCGGCTGAGCCGCATCGCCGAGTTGATCAGCCCGACCATCGAATAGGTCTGCGGGAAATTGCCCCAGAGCTCGCCCGTCGTGAGGTCGGCATCCTCTGAGAGCAGGCCGAAGCTGTTGCGCCGTTGCAGGATGCGGTTGAAGCGCTCGACCGCCTCGTCATGTCGGCCGATCGCATCCAGCGCATCGACATACCAGAAGGCGCAGATCAGGAAGCCGGTGTGCATGAAGCCGAAATCGTCCTGCGTCGCATAGCGCAGCAGCAGGTCGCCGCGCGTGAGATCACGGCCGATCGCCTCGACGGTCGCGATATAGCGCGGATCGTCGGCCTTGACGAAGCCGAGCTCGGCGAAGAGCAGCAGCGTCGCGTCGAGTTCCGTTCCATCGAAGGTCGAGACGAAATGGCCCTTCTCCTCGTTCCAGATGCGCTCGCCGATGATGCCCTTCAGGCGCTTGGCCTCGGATCGCCAATACTCCTTGCGGTCGGCCCGGCCGAGTGTGCCGGCGATGCGGGCGAGGCGGTCGCAGGCCGCCCAGCACATCACGCTGGAGAAGGAGTGCACCACCTGCCTTTCGCGCAGCTCCCAGGGGCCGGCGTCGGGCTTGTCGAAATAGGCGATGGCGAGCTCGCCCATGCGCTCGAGCTGGGCGAAGAGCGCGTCCTTGCCGGGCTGGATCAGGCGCTGGTCGAAGAAGGAATGCGTCGCGGCGAGCACGACGGCGCCGTAGCCGTCGTTCTGGATCTGCGTCGCCGCGCCATTGCCGAAGCGCACCGGCTGGTGGCCGCGATAGCCTGAGAGATTGGGCGCCTCGAACTCGTCCAGCGTGCCGCCGCGCGTGATCGGGTAGAGCGGGGGCAGATGCTCGACCCCGCTTTCGGTGAAGGTGTCGACGATATTGGTGATGAAGCCGAGATAATCCTCCATCGTCCGCGTCGTGCCCAGGCGATTGAGCGCATGGACGACGAAATAGGCGTCGCGCAGCCAGCAGAAGCGATAGTCCCAGTTGCGCTGGGTGCCGGGCGCCTCGGGGATCGAGGTGGTGAGCGCCGCGACGATCGCGCCGCTCTCCTCGAAGGAGCAGAGCTTCAGCGTGATCGCGGCGCGGATTACTTCTTTTTGCCAGTCGAACGGGATCGAGAGCGAGCGCACCCAGTCGCGCCAGTAATCGGTCGTCTTGTCCAGGAATTCGCGCGAGGTCGTCTCGATTTCGGCGCGCAGCGCCTCGTCCGAGCCGATGAAGAAGGAGAACGGCCGGTCGACCGCGAAGGGGATGCTGTCGACGACATAGGAGACCGGCGCGTCGGTGGTCAGGCGAATGGTCTGGTCGGCGCCGACGAAGCGGACATGGTTGGAGCCGCGCGTGATCTCGTCGGGCTCCTCGCCGAGGCCCAGGCTCGGCTTCAGTACGACGCGGATGCGCGGCCGGCCCGAGATTCGCCTGACGCGCCGCACCAGCTGCGGCGGCCGGAAGAAGCGCTCATAGCGCACGAAACGCGGCGCGAAATCGAGGATCTCGATGGCGTTGCCCTGATCGTCCGACAGGACGGAAGACAGGATCGCGGTGTTGTCGAGATAGCTCTGCTCGCAGAGCGTCATCCCGACCAGCTCGATCGCGAAGACGCCCTTCGTCGGCATCGCTCCGTCATCGTCCGGCTGGTTGTCGATCAGGGCGCTGAACACCGGGTCGCGGTCGAAGCGCGGGAAGCAGCCCCAGACGATGCGGGCGCGCCGGTCTATCAGCGCGGCGATCGTGCAATTGCCGATCACGCCGAGGTCGAGCGAGACGGAGTTCCGTCCCGCGATCGTCGTCGAAACTGTCATCCGTAACCTTATGAGAAGCTGGAAGCGGTCAGACGGCCGTGTTCGGCCGCAGCGAGAAGGATAGTGCGCAGGGCGGTCGGCGAGGCAATGCGGTGCGCGGCACAGGTCTCGCCGTCGCCGATGCGGATCGAGAGCCCGCCCAATGCGTTCACGGCCTTGAAGCCGGCCTCGTCGGTGATGTCGTCGCCGATGAAGACGGGCCTGCGTCCGGCATAGGGCGCGCTCTGCATCAATTGAACGATGGCGCCGCCCTTGCTGGCGCCGGCGGGAACCAGTTCGGCTACCGACTTGCCTTCCTGGAGCCGGATGGCCGGTCCCATACGGGCGGCAATCGTGCGGATCAGATCCAGTGCTTCGTCCTTCAGCGTGGGCGCGAGCCGCCAGTGCACGGCGATGGAAATGTGCTTGTCCTCGACGATGATGCCGACATGGCTGTTGGCGAAGCGCACCAGATCGCGTGTCGCCTCGCGCATCGCGTCGGGGACCGCGGACTGCGAACGGATTTCGCCATCGACCCGAATTTGCGCGCCATGCAGCCCTGCGGCGTCGAATCGATAGGGCGCCAGAACCTCGTCGAGAAAGCTGACGGGCCGGCCGGAGACGAGCGCCAGCGCTCCGCCGAGCGAAGCGCGCAAGGATTCCAGCGCCGGAGCGACCTGTCGGTCGAGCTGCACGGCGTCGGGCACGGGCGCGATCTCGACAAGCGTGCCGTCGAAGTCGAGAAACAGGGCGATCTCGGACTCCATGGGAGCGATGTCGCGGATATCGTGGGGCAATTCAGTTTCGATCAGTGCCATCATCTTTGTCTATCTGAGCCAGACCTTTGTCTGTCTGAGCCATGAGTCGGGCGAAAACACGGCCCTTCACCTTGAGCATTCCTTGTGCCGAAGCGCCGGCATGCCTCCCGGATCGTGACTCTGTTCGCGAACTTGCCACATTTATTGTCCAGCTTCCCATTGCCGTCACGTTCTCGACGTGACGTTGCCACCGCTTCGCCATCGGCGAAAACGGAGGCCTCGGAAACATTACGTGCTCAGCCGCGTTCTGTTCCTGCCACTGGTGTCGAAATTCTGGCGACCGGTCGCAATTCAAAAGGAGAGCTGTCGCGCCATGCGTCTCGTCATCGTCTCGAATCGCGTCACCATTCCAGATCGTCACGAGAAAGCGGCGGCAGGTGGATTGGCGGTGGCGCTGCGCGAGGCGCTGGAGAAACGGGGCGGGCTCTGGTTCGGCTGGAGCGGCGATATCAGCGACGCCCCCAGTGGCCAGGCTGTCCGCACGGTCCAGCGCGGCAAGGTGACCTACGCGGTCACGGATCTCAGCGAGAGCGAGCGCCAGACCTATTATCTCGGTTTCTCGAACCGGGCGCTCTGGCCCAACATGCATTATCGGCTCGGCCTGACGGAGTTCTCGCGCACGGATTATGCCGGCTATCTCGCGGTCAATCGCCGCTTCGCCAAGGCGCTGATCCCGCTGCTGAAGCCCGATGATCTGATCTGGATCCACGATTACCATCTGATCCCGCTGGCCGCGGAGCTGCGCCGGCGCGGCGTGACCAACCGGATCGGCTATTTCCATCACATTCCCTGGCCTCCGGCGGAGGTTTTCGGCGCGCTGCCCTTCAGCGCCACGCTGATCAGCACGATGGGCGCCTATGATCTCGTCGGCGTGCAGACGCAGGTCGATGTCCGCAATCTGATCAGTGGCCTGGTCTCGCTCTGCGGCGCGAGGGTGGAAGGCGCCAAGGTCAGGATGGGCCGCCGCGAAACCACAGTGCAGGCCTTCCCGATCGGCATCGATGTCGAGGCCTTCCGCAAGCTCGCTGCGGCCTCCGAGCGGGCTGCGACGCGTCCGATCAAGGCCACCAGGGAATCGCTTGGCGCCCGCAAGCTCGTCATCGGCGTCGATCGGCTCGACTATTCCAAGGGCATCGTCCAGCGCCTGGAGGCCTTCGGACAATTCCTGCGCAGCCATCCCGAGCATCGCGGCCGGGTCGGCATGCTGCAGATCGCGCCGCCCTCGCGTACCGACGTGCCCGAATATGCCGAGCTCGACCGCCAGTCGGACGAAACCGCGGGCCGTCTCAACGCCGCGCTCGGCGAGTTCGACTGGACGCCGATCCGCGTGGTCAAGAAGGCCTATTCGCGCAATGCGCTGGCGGGGTTCTACCGGCGTGCCCAGGTCGGGCTGGTGACGCCGATGCGCGACGGCATGAATCTCGTCGCCAAGGAATATATCGCCGCGCAGGATCCAGCCGACCCCGGTGTGCTCGTGCTGTCGCGCTTTGCCGGCGCGGCGCAGCAGATGGGCGAGGCGCTGATCGTCAACCCCTACGACACCCATGAGGTCGCCGAGGCGATCCGCACCGCGCTCGCCATGCCCAAATCCGAGCGCATTCGTCGGTTCGAGCGCCTCTACGACATCATCGACGCGACCGATATCGGCTGGTGGACGCAGTGCTATCTCGATGCGCTCTCGGGCATCGAGGCGCCCGTCCAGGACAATGCGCCGGAATCCGGACCGAAGCGCAGCGCGTCGAAAAAAGCCGCGCCCCGGCTCCAGGTCGTGAGGCCGGCGGCCCAGCCCGACATGGAGGGCCAAGGCCAGGGGGAGACGGCTCGGGAAGCGGCTCTGCCGGCAGCGAAGCCGAAAGGCCGGGCTTCGGTGAAACCCGCTGTCGCCGCCACGCCGGCGCGCAACGGCGCCGCGCTTGGACCGGCCTAGAGACGGATACAACAGTGAGAGCAGGACCAATGCGAAAAACCGGTTCCCACTTTTTCGCATCCTGCTCTTGCCGCGGAACTGACGATTTGCCGAAGATAAGGCCTGGCCCCGGCGCACAGCCCTTGCCGAACAGGCCCTTGCCTCGCTAGAAGCGGCTGGAACCGAGGTTCGCTTGCGACTCGGCCACGACAGGTGTCAGGTCTGCGATGGACATCGGCCGCAATGGCTGAGGAGGCGGGCGGAGGGCTGGGATTGATGCGAGGCGCTCTCGGAGGACCAGGCGTTCTGCTGCGCCGCCTCCGCGAGGTGATGGCAGCGTCGATCAGCCCGCAGGAACGGCTGGACCGGCTCGTCGTCCTGATCGCAGGCAATCTCGTCGCCGAGGTCTGCTCGGTCTACGTCCTGCGTGAGGACGGCTCGCTCGAACTCTACGCCACCGAGGGCCTCAACCGCGAGGCGGTCCATCTCACCTTGATGCGCGCCGGCGAGGGCCTCGTTGGCCTGATTGCGCGCGAGGCCGAGCCGCTGGCGCTGTCTGACGCGCAAAACCACCCGGCCTTCTCCTACCGCCCCGAGACGGGCGAGGAGATCTACCGCTCCTTCCTCGGCGTGCCGATCCTGCGCGGCGGCGCGGTCATGGGCGTCCTCGTCATCCAGAACCGCGCGACGCGGCTCTACAGCGAGGAGGAGATCGAATCGCTGCAGACCACCGCCATGATCATGGCGGAGATGATCGCGGCCGGCGGCTTGAAATCGCTCGCGCCGCCCGGCGCCTCGATCGGCCTCGACCGCCCGATCCATGGCATCGGCGTCTCGCTTGCCGATGGCGTCGGTCTTGGCCATGCCGTGCTGCACGAGCCGCGCGTCGCCATCACCAACCTGATCGCCGAGAATCCGGCGGGCGAGGTCAAGCGTCTCGAAGCCGCCATCGCCGAGATGCGGGCCTCGATCGATGAATTGCTCGAGCGCGGCGACGTCGCCCATACCGGCGAGCACAGGGAGGTGCTCGAGACCTTCCGCATGTTCGCCCATGACCAGGGCTGGCTCAGGCGCATGCGCGAGGTCGTGATGACCGGCCTGACGGCAGAGGCAGCCGTCGAGCGCGTCCAGTCCGACACGCGCGCGAAGATGCTGCGCCAGACCGACCCTTATCTGCGCGAGCGCCTGCACGATCTCGACGACCTCGCCAACCGCCTGCTGCGCACGCTGATGGGCAAGGCCAACGGCGTCGCCCGCGAGGAGCTGCCCGAGAACGCCATCCTGATCGCGCGCTCGATGGGCCCTGCCGCGTTGCTCGACTATGACCGCGCCCATCTGCGCGGCCTGGTGCTGGAGGAGGGCGGCCCCACCAGCCATATCGCCATCGTGGCGCGCGCGCTCGGCATCCCGGCCGTCGGCGAGATCGTCAACGCGACCGCGCTCGTCCAGGCGGGCGATGCCGTCATCGTCGATGGCCAGGCCGGCGAGGTCCAGATCCGGCCGCAGCCCGACGTCGAGAACGCCTATAAGGACAAGGCGCGCCTGCGCGCCCGCAAGCAGGAGCAGTACCGCAAGCTCAAGAGCATGCCCGCCGTCACCAAGGACGGCGTCCCGATCCTGCTCCAGATCAATGCCGGGCTCCTCGTCGACATGCCCAATATCGAGGCGACGGCAGCCTCGGGCATCGGCCTGTTCCGCACCGAACTGCAATTCATGGTCGCCGAGCACATGCCGACGACCAGCGAGCAGCAGGCCCTCTACAACGCCGTGCTGGACCAGGCGCAAGGCCGGCCCGTGACCTTCCGCACGCTCGATATCGGCGGCGACAAGGTGCTGCCCTATATGGAGCGCGTCGAGGAGGAGAACCCGGCCCTGGGCTGGCGCGCCATCCGCATCGGTCTGGACAAGCCGCGGCTTCTGCGCGCGCAGCTGCGCGCGCTACTGCGCGCCGGCGCCGGCCGCGACATGAAGATCATGCTGCCGATGATCGCGACCGTCGACGAGTTTCAGCGCGCCCGCATGATTGTCCAGCGCGAGCAGGCGATGCTGGCCAAGCAGGGCCATGCGCCGCCGCTCAGCCTCCAGCTCGGTGTCATGGTCGAGGTGCCCTCGCTGCTCTTCGAGTTGGCGGAGATCGCGCGCGAGGCCGATTTCCTCTCGATCGGCACCAATGACCTGATGCAGTTCCTGTTCGCGGCGGACCGCGAGAACAAGCGCGTCGCCGACCGTTTCGATCCGCTGAGCGTGAGCGCCTTGCGGGCGCTGCGCAGCATCGTCGAGGCCGCCTCCGAGGCGAAATGCCCGGTCACGGTCTGCGGCGAGATGGGTGGCAAGCCCTTGGAGACGATGGCGCTGATCGGCCTCGGCTACCGCGCCTTCTCGATGTCGGCGGCCTCGGTCGGCCCGGTCAAGGCGATGCTGCGCGCGCTCGACGTGGAGAGGCTGCGCGAGCGGCTCGACTGGATGCTGGCCTCGCCGGACGGTGTCGCCAGCCTGCGGCCGCAACTGGCGGCGCTCGCCGCCGAATTCAAGGTTCCGGTCTAGCGACGCTCCTGCTCTAGCGACGCGCGCTTCGCTGCCCGAACCCTCACGATGTCATCTGTCCGAGTTCCGTTATGTCCCTTCAGCTTCCACAAGATCGTCTCGATGCCATCGTGGCGCGCCATGCCGCCGCCATGGCCGAGATCAACAGCGCGACCGATGCGGTGCGGACCGTCGAGCTCGCCAAGGAGCTCTCCGAGCTCGATCCGGTGGTGACAGCCATCGCCGCCTGGCGGCAGGCGCTCACGACACTGGACGAGGCGCAGGCGCTGATCGAGGATCCTGCCACAGATTCCGAATTCCGCGACTTGGCCTATGAGGAGCGCGACGCCGCGCGCAGCGAGATCGAGACCCGCGCCCGCGAGATCCTGATCGCGCTTTTGCCCAAGGACGCCGCCGACGAGCGCGGTGTCATCCTCGAAATCCGGGCCGGCACCGGCGGCGACGAGGCCTCCCTCTTCGCCGGCGATCTCCTGCGCATGTATCAGCGCTATGCCGCCCAGAAGGGCTGGAGCGTCGACCTCATGTCCGAAAGCGAGGGCACGGTCGGGGGCTTCAAGGAGGTCATTGCCGAAATCGCCGGCAAGGGCGTCTATGCGAAGCTGAAATACGAATCCGGCGTGCACCGCGTCCAGCGTGTGCCCGATACCGAGACGAGCGGGCGCATCCACACTTCGGCGGCGACGGTGGCGATGCTGCCGCTCGCCGGCGATGTCGACATCGTCCTGAAGGACGACGAAATCCGCATCGATACGATGCGGGCCGGCGGCGCCGGCGGCCAGCACGTCAACAAGACGGAATCGGCTGTCCGCCTGACCCATCTTCCCAGCGGCATCGCGGTCGTGGTCCAGGACGAGCGCTCCCAGCACAAGAACAAGGCCCGCGCCTACGAATTGCTGCGGGCAAAGCTCTACGACATCGAGCGCAGCCGCGCCGATGCCGACCGTGCCGCCGACCGGCGTTCCCAGATCGGTTCCGGCGACCGCTCCGAGCGCATCCGCACCTATAATTTCCCGCAAGGGCGCGTCACCGATCACCGCATCAACCTGACGCTCTACAAGCTCGACGAAATGATGCAGGGGCTCGTGCTCGACGAGATCATCGATGCGCTGACGGCCGAGCAGCAGGCGAGGTTGCTCGCCACCGAAAACGGCGCCTGAGCATGGCGATGAAACCTCCGCGGCCTTTGGGCGTTGATCCTGTGTCAAATCAACAAAAGGCGGGAGGCGACCATGATCAAACTCGTTTCGGGCATAGCACTGGCGGGCATGATGATGCTGACAGTGGCGAGCACGGTGCAGGCGCAGGAGCGCACGTTCCGGCGCATCACGGCGGGCCCCTCGGCTCCGCTCGGGAAATCCATGACGCAGAGCCAGGCGCGCCGACTCTGCCAGATGGAAATGCGCGGCACGCGCGAGAGCCGCTCCGCAATCCGCCAGAAGATGGCGATCTGCATGCGCAAGCGCATGGAAGGTATGTGAACTCGGACGCCTCTGGCGCAGACGACAAAATACCCAGCATGTTCGACGCGCGGCGAAATCTCGCCGCGCGTCTTCGCGCGGCCGGTGTCGAGACCGCGGCGCTGGATGCGCGCATCCTGGTCGAGGCGGCGATGGGCGAGAATGCGGATCTCGATCCGCTCGAGCCACTCGACGGCGCCATGCTCGGCAGGCTCGATGGATTCGCGACGCGGCGGCTGGCGGGTGAGCCTGTCTGGCGCATTCTCGGCGAGCGGGAGTTCTGGAGCCTGCCCTTTCGCCTGTCGCCGGCAACATTGGAGCCGCGTCCCGACAGCGAGACGATCGTGGAGGCAGCGCTTGGCGTGCTCGCAGAGCGCCGCGACCAGGCCATCTCGATTCTCGATCTCGGCACCGGTACGGGCTGCCTGCTGGTCGCCTTGCTGAGCGAATGCAAGGCGGCGCGCGGCGTCGGCGTCGATCTCTCGCAGGAGGCGTGCGACACGGCTGCGGGCAATGCCGAGCGCAATGGCGTCGGCGCGCGCGCGCACTTCCGCCAGGGTGACTGGATGGCCGGTTTGAGCGAACGCTTCGACCTCATCGTCTCGAACCCGCCCTATATCCCGGCCGGAGACATCGCCGGGCTGGATGCCGCCGTCAGGGACTATGACCCGTTGCGCGCGCTCGATGGCGGGGCGGACGGGCTCGTCGCCTACCGGGCGCTCGCCGCGGGCCTGCCCTCCCGGATCGCTCCGGGAGGTGCGGTCGTGCTTGAGATCGGAGCGGGTCAGGAGGCGGATGTGGTCGCGATCATGACAGCGGTCGGGCTGATCCATCGCGGCTCGCGGCGCGATCTTGGCGGGCACCCGCGCGCCCTGATCTTCACGCTTGAATGATATGCACAGGCATTCGTGCGAATTTGCTTGGAGGCGGGCAGGAAAACCGCTATGTAGATCGCAGCCGAAGCTGGTGTTGTCAGAACCGAGCCTTGGCCAGCCCCCTCAGTGGCAAGGCCTAGCTTCCGGAAGCGTCCGACGATCGACGTGACTGACAGACCAGATTAGACATCCGAAGGCGTTAAGACGCCAATCGGCTCATGGGGCGGAGAGGCCCTTTTGGAAAGAGCGCGTGAAGACCAGGAACGGCGTATCGCCCCTTCAGGTCAACTCCACCCGGTGCAGCGTCGCAACCCGCTGTGCACCGGAGCGCGCATGACGATCCAACGGTTGCTTTGAACATAGAGCGCGAGACAGACGCGAATGAGACCAGGTCAGAACCGGCGTATGCGCGGCCGTAACAACAACAATAATAACAGCAACAACAACGGCAATCGGAAAACTCCCAATCCGCTGCAGCGCGGCTATGAGTCGAACGGGCCGGACGTCAAGGTTCGCGGCACTGCGCAGCATGTTGCCGAGAAGTACTTGCAGCTGGCGCGCGACGCGCAATCCTCCGGGGATCCGGTGGCGGCCGAGAACTACTTCCAGCATGCGGAGCATTATTACCGCATCCTGCTGGCGGCCCAGGAGCAGATGTCACAGCAGTTCGGTCACAGCTTCCCGCCCAATCGCGGCTTCGTCGATGATTCCGAGGAAGGCGAAGAGGAGGGGGATGACGATGGCCAGTCCTTCCAGCCAGGTGGCCAGCAGCCCGATTTCCGCAATGGCGGCATGAACGGCAACGGCAACGGCTACTCCGCCAATGGCGCGCCGCGCCAGGATGGCGATTCAGGCGACGGCCAGCAGAACAACGGCCAGCGCTTCGATCGGCAGCCTCGCAATCAGCAGGACCGTCCGAACCAGGACCGCCCGAATAACGACCGCCAGAACAACGATCGGAACGGCAATCGCCGCTTCGACCGGAACGATCGCAATGATCGTGGCGAGCGCAGGTTCGACCGTCCCGAGGGCGGCCAGAACAACCAGGGTGGCTATGCGCCCCGTCCCGATGCGCCGCGCTCCGATATCCCGGTCGTGTCGTCCGAGCAGCCCGAGGTGGTCGCGGCTCCCGCGCAAAGCGAGCGTCGCTTCGAGCGCGCGGAGCGTCCCGAGCGTACGGATCGTCCCGAGCGCGCACCGCGCCCCGAGCGTCGCCCCCGCCGCGAGGTCGAAGCCGAGCCGGCTGACGATGTCTCGGGCGCGCTGCCGTCCTTCCTGACAACGCCGGTCAGGGTTCCGGTCGCGGTTGTCGAGGAGCCTGTCACCGTAGCGCCCGCGCAGGCGCCTGCGGATACGGAAGAGGCTCCGGCCGTCGAGGCCGCCGCCAAGCGCCCGCGCGGCCGTCGCCGCTCGCCGCGCGAGGTCATGGATGCGCTCGGATCGGACGCAGACAACATCACGGAGTGAGGTTTGCCCTCACTGCGCTGTAAGAAATGAGGGGCCCGCGAGGGCCCCTTTTTCATGTCGTCAGGCAATGCCGAGGGCCGTTTGCACGGGAGCAGGCGCATGGTTCAGCGCCTCGCCTTCCGCCAGCGTGCCGCCTTCGAGGACCTCGCAATAGACGCCGCAATCGGCATGGCCATAAGCGTCCATCAGGGCTTTGGGGATCTGCTGGTCGCGCAAGCCCGTCTGCGGATCGACATTGGTCGCGGCGCAGCGCACGATCCGCTTGGTCACGCGCAGCCGCGCGCCCGAGCTCGTCGCGAGCTCCTGCCCGACGAGGTCGAACTCGGCCCAGGGCGCCAGCCCCTCGACCATGACATTGCCACGGAAACGCAGGGGATCGAGAGGCGCGCCGACGCGGCTTTCCAGCTCGGCGACGCTGGCGAGGTTGATGATCGAGACGAAGCCCTTGGGCGAATCGGTGAAGCGGTAGCCTGTCGGTGCGCCGAGCCAGCGCGGCGTCCCGCGCAATTCGTCGGGCATGAAGGCTTCGAAGAAGGCCGTGATCCGCTGGTGCCCCTCAGTGGTGACCGTGCTGGCGCGCAGCGCCTGCTTGCCCTCATGATCGATGACGAGGTCGCCGCTGGCGTCGTCATAGCGCGTGCGCAGGCGCGCCAGCGCTTCGTTGCGCATCAGCATCAGATATTTGATCTTCGGCTGATGGACCGGCTCCGCCGGGTCGAAGCCGGAGGGGCCGTTCTCGATCGCGAAGAGGCGGTCTCCCGGAAAATACTGGCCCCTGGTCAGCGCGGCGCGGGACAGGCGTTCGGGCGACAGCCCCTTGACCGGATAGCGATAAAGCGAGGCGATGCGCATGGAGTCTATGTCCGCAGGATGGCCGGGATAGGCAAGATAGCGGCCTTAGAGTGGGATGATCGATGAAATCCTTGCATCGGTTCGATCATCACCGCTGCAGATGCGCCTTGAGCGCCTCCTCCTCCGCCTCGCCAGTCTCGCTCACGGAGCGCTGGCAGCCCCAGCCCGCAAGCACCGCGTCGGTCTCGTCGGCGATGAAGAAGCGAGCCGCCTCGCGCTCATAACCGTCGGCGAGCAGCTGCTCGTAATCGGTATGGACATGGCGGACATGGCTGCCCAGTGCGAGCCAGAGCGCGGTCGCGGGCGGCAGGTCCTTCATGTGGCGGCGCTCGGCAAGCGCCAGGACAGCCTCGGCGTCCGATAATGGGATGCCGGGCGCGAGCGCCCGCAGCGCCTTGCGAATCGCCTGCTGCCGTTTTGTCCCCGCCATGAGCGAAAGCTGCCCTCGCGATTTGATCGCCGTCAATGCTTTGCGTCTCATCCCCTCTTACGTTGCGCGGATGCCACACCTATCTCTGTCGGGAAGGGCGTCCCTGAGGGAGCCCTATCCTGACGAAAGGCAGCCGGACAGCGTCGCTACGGGGCGTAACCGGCGGGCGGAGAAAACCGAATGAATATCGAGAAATACACTGACAGGTCCAAGGGCTTCCTGCAGGCGGCGCAGACCATTGCGCAGCGCGAGGGCCACCAGCAATTCACGCCGGAGCATCTGCTCAAGGCGCTGCTCGACGACAATGAAGGCATGGCGGCGGGCCTGATCGGGCGCGCCGGCGGCGACGCGAAGCTTGCCTTGCAGCTTACCGACACGGCGCTCGCCAAGCTGCCGAAGGTCTCGGGCGGCGGTGCCTCGGGCCCGCATCTGACGCCGGGCCTGGCCCGTGTCTTCGACACGGCGGAGAAGGCGGCGGAGAAGGCAGGAGACAGCTTCGTCACGGTCGAGCGGTTGTTGCTGGCGCTCGCCGTCGAGAAGGATTCCGAGGCCGGCAAGGCGCTCGCCAAGGCGGGCGTCAATCCGCAGGGGCTCAACACGGCGATCGAGGCGATCCGCAAGGGCCGCACGGCCGATTCCGCTTCGGCCGAGCAGAGCTATGACGCGCTGAAGAAATACGCCCGCGACCTCACCGCCGCGGCGCGCGAGGGCAAGCTCGACCCGGTCATCGGCCGCGACGAGGAGATCCGCCGCACCATCCAGGTGCTGTCGCGAAGGACCAAGAACAACCCCGTGCTGATCGGCGAGCCCGGCGTCGGCAAGACCGCCATCGCCGAGGGTTTGGCGCTGCGCATCGTCAATGGCGATGTCCCTGAAAGCCTCAAGGACAAGGAACTGCTCTCGCTCGACATGGGCTCGCTGATCGCGGGAGCGAAATATCGCGGCGAGTTCGAGGAGCGGCTGAAGGCGGTGCTGAACGAGGTCTCGGCCGCTGACGGCGGCGTCATCCTCTTCATCGACGAGATGCATACGCTTGTCGGCGCGGGCAAGGCGGATGGGGCGATGGACGCCTCCAACCTGCTCAAGCCTGCCTTGGCGCGCGGCGATCTGCATTGCATCGGCGCGACCACGCTCGATGAGTATCGCAAATATGTCGAGAAGGACGCGGCCTTGGCGCGGCGTTTCCAGCCGGTCTTCGTCGATGAGCCCAGCGTCGAGGACACGGTCTCGATCCTGCGCGGCCTGAAGGAGAAATACGAGCAGCACCACCGCGTCCGCATCACGGATTCGGCGCTGGTCGCGGCCGTCACGCTGTCGAACCGCTACATCACCGACCGCTTTCTGCCTGACAAGGCGATCGACCTGATGGACGAGGCCTCGGCGCGGCTGCGCATGCAGGTCGATTCCAAGCCGGAAGAGCTGGACACGATCGACCGCGAGATCGTGCGTCTCAGGATCGAGCAGGAGGCGCTCAAGAAGGAGAGCGACGCCGGCTCGAAGGAGCGCTTGAAGCGGCTTGAATCCGAGCTTGCCGACCTGGAAACCCGCTCGGCCACGATCACTGCGAAGTGGAAGGCCGAGAAGGACAAGCTCGGCCAGGCTGCCGAGATCAAGACCAAGCTCGACAACGCCCGCAACGAACTCGCGCAGGCGCAGCGCAAGGGCGAGTATCAGCGCGCCGGCGAGCTTGCCTATGGCGAGATCCCGCAACTCGAGAAGCTGTTGGGCGAGATCGAGGCCATCGGCGACACCTCGGGCATGGTCGAGGAGGCGGTCACGGCCGATCATGTCGCCCAGATCGTCAGCCGCTGGACCGGCGTGCCGGTCGATCGCATGCTCCAGGGCGAGAAGGAAAAGCTGCTGCGCATGGAGGAGGTCCTGGCGGCGCGCGTCGTCGGCCAGCGCGAGGCGGTCGAAGCCGTCTCGACGGCGGTCCGGCGGGCTCGCGCCGGCTTGCAGGACCCCAACCGGCCGATCGGCTCCTTCATGTTCCTCGGCCCCACCGGTGTCGGCAAGACCGAGCTGACCAAGGCGCTGGCGGCGTTCCTGTTCGACGACGACACCGCCATGGTGCGCCTCGACATGTCCGAATACATGGAGAAGCACTCGGTCGCCCGCTTGATCGGCGCGCCTCCCGGCTATGTCGGCTATGAGGAGGGCGGGGCGTTGACGGAAGCCGTGCGGCGCCGGCCTTATCAGGTCGTGCTGTTCGACGAGGTCGAGAAGGCCCACCCCGATGTCTTCAACGTGCTGCTGCAGGTGCTCGACGACGGGCGCCTGACCGACGGCCAGGGCCGCACGGTCGATTTCCGCAACGTGCTGATCATCATGACCTCGAACCTTGGTTCGGAGTATCTGGTGAACCAGCCCGAGGGCGAGGATTCAGACGCGGTCCGCGACGAGGTCATGGGCGTGGTCAGGCAGGCCTTCCGGCCGGAATTCCTGAACCGCATCGACGACATCATCCTGTTCCACCGCTTGCAGCGGGCGGATATGGGCGCGATCGTCGATATCCAGATGACCCGCCTCGCCAAGCTCCTGACCGACCGCAAGATCGTGCTGGAGCTGTCCGAACAGGCCCGCGAATGGCTGGCCGAGAAGGGCTACGACCCGGCCTATGGCGCGCGCCCGCTGAAGCGCGTGATCCAGAAGTCCGTGCAGGATCCGCTGGCCGAGCTGTTGCTGGCCGGGAAGGTCCATGATGGCGAGACCGTGCCGGTCACGGTCGGCCCGACCAGCCTGATGCTGGGCGACGTCGCAGCCGTGAAGGAGAAGCGGCCGGCCGGCGTGGCGTTGAACTGACGCGGCGAAAGCCGCGTCATCCTCGGGCGCCGCGTAGCGGCGACCCGAGGATCTCGGGCAGGAGATGCTCGGGTCAAGCCCGAGCATGACGATTTCAACCCTTTTTGCCGCCTTACCAATGTCCCTTTCGCCGGTTCCAGGCGTAAAGCAGATCGGCAAAACGGTCATAGGCGAAGCGTGTCAGCGGCAGCGTCAGCCGATTGCCGAACAGCGTGGCGAGCCAGCCTTCACCGGGGGTGCGGCGCCAGGTCTCGATGGCGACGTCGGCACCGACCACCAGCCTGCCGGCATCGTCGGTTGCATGGAGGCGTCGTCTGATGTCGTCGAGGGTGGCGCCGTGCGCCGCCAGGGCTTCGGGCTCGAGGTTGATGTCGCGGAACGCGATCGTGCCGGCCTTGACGGCTTCGATCAGGCGGTGCTGCTGCCGGCCGATCCCGGCGTTACAGACCGGGCAGCGCGTATTGTACCAGACGGTGAAAGCCATCGGTCCTCCGCGGCGTATGCGACCACATCGGACCTTATCCCCGCTTCAGCAAAAATACCGCCTGGGCGCCGAACAGGTTCCAGAGCCACCAGGGCGCGCTGACGCCGACCTTGCCGCCGGCGGCGTCGAGGGCGACGGCGCGCTCCTTTACCGCGCCGATCGTGTCGCAGAGCGTCACGAAATCGCGGATCGTGCAGAAATGGATGTTGGGCGTGTCCCACCAGGCATAGGGCAGGGAATCCGTCACCGGCATGCGGCCCATGAAGAAGACCTGCGTGCGCATCCGCCAATGCCCGAAATTCGGGAAGGAGACGATGGCGCGGCGGCCGATCCGCAGCATCTGCTCCAGCACGAGGCGCGGATTGCGTGTCGCCTGGATGGTTTGCGACAGGATGACATAGTCGAAGCTGTCGTCGGGGTAATCGGCGAGGTCGGTGTCGGCGTCGCCCTGGATCACGGAGAGCCCGCGCGCAACGCAGCCGGCCACGCCCTCGCGCGAGAGCTCGATGCCGCGGGCATCGACATGGCGGCTCTCAGCCAGCAGCGCCAGCAATTCGCCGTCGCCGCAGCCGACATCGAGCACGCGCGAGCCCGGCGTCACCATCTCGGCGACGAGCTTCAGGTCGATGCGGTTGGTGTGGAGATCGGTCAGGGCCATCGTCTCAAATCCCCCTTGCCCGCGCCGCTGCGCCGATGAAGCCGCGCGTCGTGGCGAAGAGGTTCGGCTCCTCGAGCAGGAAGGCGTCGTGACCCTTGTCGCTCTCGAGCTCGACGAAGGAGACCGACGCGCCTGCGGCGTTGAGCGCATGCACGATGGCGCGTGAATCCGCCGTCGGGAACAGCCAGTCGGAGGTGAAGGAGGCGACGCAGAAGCGGGTCTTCGTGCCCGCGAAGGCTTTTGCCAGCACGCCGCCATGGTCGTCGGCGAGGTCGAAATAATCCATGGCGCGGGTCATGTAGAGATAGGAATTGGCATCGAAGCGCTCGACGAAGCTGACGCCCTGATGGCGCAGATAGCTTTCGACCTGAAAATCCGCATCGAAGGAGAAGGTCGGCGCCTCGCGGTCCTGCAGCTTGCGGCCGAATTTGCGGTGCAGCGCCGGCTCCGAGAGATAGGTGATATGCGCGCCCATGCGGGCGACGGACAGGCCCTTGGCGGGGCGTGTGCCCTCTTCGAGATAGCGCCCGCCCCGCCAGTCGGGGTCGGCCATCACCGCCTGCCGGCCAACCTCGTGGAAGGCGATGTTCTGGGCCGAGTGCTTGGCGCCGGTCGCCAGGGGCAGCGCCGAAAACACCCGCTCGGGATAGCTCGCCGCCCATTGCAGCACCTGCATGCCGCCCATCGAGCCGCCGGCGACGCAGAACAGGCTCTCGATGCCGAGCGAGTCGATCAGATGCCGCTGGGCGCGCACCATGTCGCGAATGGTGACGACGGGAAATTGCAGGCCCCAGGGCTTGCCGGTCGCGGCATTGGTCGAGGCCGGGCCGGTCGTGCCGGTGCAGCCGCCGATGACATTGGAGCAGATCACGAAGAAGCGCTCGGTGTCGATCGGCTTGCCCGGTCCGATCATCGCCGTCCACCAGCCGCCCTTGCCGGTGATCGGGTTGCGGCTGGCGAGATGCTGGTCGCCGGTCAAAGCGTGGCAGACCAGGATGGCGTTGGACCGGGCTGCGTTCAGCGAGCCATAGGTCTGGTAGGCGATCTGCCAATGGTCCAGCGAGACGCCGCAATCCATCAGCAACGGCGTGTCCGGGCCGAAGCGCGCAACCAGGCTCGAAGGCTCGTTGGCCTCCTTCAACGGATCTGCAAGGCTGGGGGAGAGATCGCTCATCATCGTCCGCTTTGACAGGATGATTTGTCTTGCCGGTCAACTTGTTCGAAAGATCGAACTCTAGCGATGCCGCGATGCAAGCGTTCTGTCAATGCGCGCAAGCTTTCTGTCAATGCGTGGATGCGCGCGACGGCTTTGCCAAGGCCCCGCGACGGCGCTAAGAGCCTAAGCAGAACCTAAAGCCCTCATCCTGAGGCGCAGCCTTCAGGCTGCGTCTCGAAGGATGCTCCAGTGCCTGCTGGAACGATCCTTCGAGACGCCGCTTCGCGGCTCCTCAGGATGAGGGCTGTCCCTCCGATCGCGCAGCCATCATGACCGAAGCCGCTCCGACCACCCTTGCCGATCTGCGCGCCGAGATCGATCGCATCGACAGCGAGATGCATGCGCTCTTGATGGAGCGCTCCTCGATCATCGAGACGCTGATCGCGATCAAGAACACGCAAGTCTCGGGCTCGGCCTTCCGCCCCGGCCGCGAGGCCGACATGATGAAGCGCCTCGCCTTGCGCCATAAGGGCTTGCTGCCGCTCGACACGATCGAGGGTATCTGGCGCATCATCATCGCGACCTTCACCTATGTGCAGGCGAATTATTCCGTCCATGCCGATGTCTCGGGCGGCGACGCCGCGATGCGCGATTCCGCCCGCTTCCATTTCGGTTTCACGGTGCCTTTCGTCACGCATGAAGATGCGCGCGCCGTCATCAAGGCGGTTGCCGACTCGGCCGGCGATCTCGGTATCTTCCGCATGGACCAGGGCGCCAGCGCCGGCATCTGGTGGCGCGATCTGATCGGCAGCGACGCACCCAAGATCATCGCGCGCCTGCCCTTCATCGAGCGGCCGGACCATCCGGCCGGCACGCCGGTCTATTGTGTCGCCAAGCCCCTGGCCGATGCTGCGGTGCGCGAGATCGTGCTCTATGCGGCGCGTGTCGAGCGCTGGTCCGAGGCCTTGCGTTCGGGCCTCGCCCAGCATCTGGCCGAGGTCTCGGCCTCGGCCGCTGACGGCTCGCATCTCTCGCTCCTGGTCGCCGCCTCCGGCGAGGTCGACCAGAGCGCGATCCGCAAGGCGCTGGAGCCCGCCGGCCTCAGCGATTTTTCCGAGATCGGCAGCCACGCCGCCCGCTTCGCCGTCAAATCCGTCCGCTGATTTAAAAGCCGTCTTTCGCAAGGTCCCGACGATCATGGCCAATGCCGCCTCCCGCCCCGTGCCCCGCCCCGGCGTTCTCGACATCCAGGCCTATGTGCCGGGCAAGTCCGCAGCGCCTGCCGGCGTGAAGCTGCACAAGCTCTCCTCCAATGAGACCCCGCTCGGCCCGAGCCCCAAGGCGGTCGCGGCCTATGGTTCGCTCAGCGGCAAGCTCGAGCTCTATCCCGATGGTTCCTCGACCAAGCTGCGCGAGGCGATTGCGGGCCGCTACGGGCTCGATGCCAACCGCATCCTCTGCGGCACCGGTTCCGACGAATTGCTGCAGCTCGTCACCAAGGCCTATCTCGGCGATGGCGATGAGGGCGTCTTCACCGAGCACGGCTTTCTGGTTTATCGCATCGCGATCCTGGCCGCGGGCGGCAAGCCGGTCGTCGTCAAGGAGAAGAGCTTCACTGCCGATGTCGACGCCATCCTGGCGGCAGTGACGCCGAAGACCAAGATCGTCTTCCTCGCCAACCCCAACAACCCGACCGGCACCTATCTGCCTTTCGACGAGGTCAAGCGCCTGCATGCCGGCCTGCCCGGCAATGTGCTGCTGGTGCTCGACGCCGCCTACGCCGAATATGTCCGCCGCAACGACTATGCCTCGGGGCTCGAACTGGTCGCGGAGAGCGAGAACGTCGTGATGACGCGCACCTTCTCCAAGATCTACGGCCTCGCCAATCTCAGGCTCGGCTGGCTCTATGGGCCGGCCCATGTCGTCGATGCGCTCGACCGGATCCGCGGCCCGTTCAACGTCAACGGCGCGGCGATCGAGGCCGGCGCTGCGGCGATCGCCGATGAGGCCCATGTCGCCTCGGCCATCGAGCACAACGACAAATGGCTCGCCTGGACCACGGCCGAGTTGGAGAAGCTCGGGCTCTCCGTCACGCCCTCCGTCGGTAACTTCATCCTGATCCATTTCCCGGCGACATCTGGCAAGACGGCCAAGGAGGCCGACGCCTTCCTGACCCAGCGCGGGCTGATCCTGCGCGCGGTCGCAGCTTACGGCCTGCCCGACGCGCTGCGCATGACGATCGGCTCGGAGGAGGCCAACCGCCTCGTCGTCGCGGCGCTCGCCGATTTCCTCGCGGGCCAGCCTGTCGTCGCGGACAAAGCATGACGACCCCGTCCGAGAGTTTTGCGCCGCGTCGCAGCGAGCCGATCTTCGGCCGCCTCGCCATCATCGGCATCGGCCTGATCGGCTCCTCGATCGCGCATGCCGCCAAGGAGCTCAACCTCGCCGGTCGGATCGTGCTGTCCGATCGCGACGAGGCCGTGCGCGCCCGGGCGCGCGAGCTCGGTCTCGGCCATGAGATCGCGGAAACGGCGTTTGACGCCGTCCGCGATGCCGACCACATCATCCTCTGCGTGCCGGTCGGCGCCTGCGGTGCTGTCGCGGTCGAGATCGCGCCTGCGCTGAAGCCCGGCGCGATCCTCTCCGATGTCGGCTCGGTCAAGAACGCGGTGGTCGAGGCGGTCATGCCGCATCTGCCCGAGGGCGTGCATTTCGTTCCGGCCCATCCCGTCGCCGGCACCGAGAATTCCGGCCCCGACGCCGGCTTCCCCAGCCTGTTCCTCAACCGCTGGTGCATCCTGACCCCGCCGGAGGGCACGGACGCGACGGCGATTGCCCGGACGCGCCAGTTCTGGGAGGGCATGGGCGCGCTGGTCGAGATCATGACCGCGCAGCACCACGACCTCGTGCTCGCGATCACCAGCCATCTGCCGCATCTGATCGCCTACAACATCGTCGGCACGGCCGAGGATCTGGCGGCGGTGACGCAGTCGGAGGTGATCAAGTTCTCCGCCGGCGGCTTCCGCGATTTCACCCGCATCGCGGCATCCGATCCGACGATGTGGCGCGACGTCTTCCTGCACAACAAGGAGGCGGTACTGGAGATGCTCGGCCGCTTCAGCGAGGACCTCTCGGTGCTGACGCGGGCGATTCGCTTCGGCGATGGCGAGACGCTGCACAAGCACTTCACCCGCACCCGCGCCATCCGCCGCGGCATCGTTGCGCTCGGCCAGGAAAAGCCCGAGACGGAAAAACTGCGGAAATCCTGAACCGGGCGCTAGAGCCGGATGATGTCAGATGGAATCACGGAGTGATCCCATCTGACATCTGAATCCGTCTCTCATCTAAGAGTGAGAGCAGGATCAATGCGAAAAACCGGTACCCACTTTTTCGAATCCTGCTCTCGCATCGCCCGCTTCGCCTTGCCAAGAATCGGCAGGGCTGGTAGACGCCTCGCGTGTCGCCGCTTTAGCTCAGCTGGTAGAGCACCTCATTCGTAATGAGGGGGTCGGGGGTTCGAATCCCTCAAGCGGCACCATCCAACCCTTCGCGGTTGTTGATCATCCCAGCCAATATCGATCGGAAGCCGCGCCTTGGCACAAAGGGGCGGTCCAAGGCGTTGCGTATGGTGCTGCCGGAACCAGCCCTCCAAATCGGGAATTGGTGAGCCCGGAAGGTGATCCTAAGGATCGCCAGGTCGCGTTCGGCAAGCGCTTGGAAAAGCCGGTTTGGCCTGCGAAGCTCATCGAGCAGTTGTAGTTGGCGTGCATTGCGACCGGCGGCAGTCAGACGTCAGCGCTACTTTTCCGGCGGTGGTGGTGGGGGAGGGCGGTTCTTTTCCGCCTCTACGAGTGCCCGCGCGACTTCAAACAATTCGGGAAACGGCTCCGTGGCTGCTTTCGAGCATGAGCCGCCGCCAACGGCCCATGTGCTGAGGCCCCCCTTCTCATTGTCCATAACCCTGACCGACGCCGAGAAAACGTCGCCTATGGGAACGTTGACCTCCTTGCCAAAAATCATTGGCGTGATCGGCGCCCAAACGCAGTAGATCGTGCGCGCTCCGCTCCCGATTTTTGGATCGGCCACATGAAAAACACTGTATTTGGCTTCCTTGACGGCAACTAAGAGCACCTTGGGAGGGTATTTATTTGTGCGTATCGCCATCACGGCAACAGCTTTGCGCGCTCCCGCAGTCGCATGGTGAGGTGGGGCGGGCGTCGAATACATAGCCTGACGCTCTTCAGCGGTCACGCAGCCTCCCAAAGCCCCCAAGGTTGCTACGATAGCAAGCGCGCGAAACTGCATGGTTAACCTCGATATCAGGCCAGTCTCATTGCAATCTCAGGTAGCGCCGTGATTCGGCAAGCTGTTTTGACAGACCCGGGAATCGAGGGAAATTTGCAAGAGCTTGAGTTGCGGCGCAGGCATCCGGCTCTGGCCGCCCGGATGGCGCGTACCTCGCCCCCGCGTCCTCAGCCCCCCGCCTTCTCCGGCTTTCCGGGCTTGCTGAAATCGATCTGCTTTTGCAGCCCCAGCATCAGGCTGAAGGAGGTGACCGGCTCAAGGCCGGTTTCCTTGGTCTTGCGCAGCGAGGCGGAGGCGGTTGCAGTCAGGCCGTCGCCAAGGGCGCCCTGATAGTCGATGCCGATGCTTTTCTGGTCCGAGAGCGCCTCGAGGCCGAGATAATTGTCGGTCTTGCGGCGCAGGCTCAGCGCCACCGCGTTCGCCTCATTGATCTTGGCGGTGAGCTTGATCTCATGGGCCGTCACGAGGTCGATGGCGGAGAAGGGCAGCGTGGTGTCCTCGACCGTCCGGCTCGATGCGAATTCGAACGCCAGCGCACCATAGGGAATGCGCGCCTTGGCCGTGTAGAGCAGTTCGCTGACGGTCCCGAACTCTTTCTCGGGGAAGATGGCGCGAAACGGCGAGAGCGAGCCTTCGAGCGTCGCCTCGCCGATCTTGGTCGCTCCTGAACGGCCCGTCTTTTATGGGCGGCCCCGTTTGGCCTCCATGCCGGTCAGGTGCTCTCCACCGCGATCAGCATATCGCCGGCCGCGACGGTGGCGCCGGCCCGTATGCCCAGCCGCCTGACCGTGCCCGAAGCCGGGCTCTTCAGCTCCATGAACAGCTTCATCGATTCCAGCACGGCGACGATCTGCCCGGCTTCGACGCTGTCGCCCTCCGCCACATGAAGCGAGACGACGGTGCCCGGCATGCTGGCGCGCAGCGTGTCGCCGGTCTCGCCGCTCGCACCGCGCTGCGCCGCTGCGGCGACTGCGGCCAACGCGATCCCGATCCGGCCTTCGAACCCGCCATGGCGGAGCCACCCACCCTCCGCATCGCAGATCGCGTCCGCCGCTGAGTTCACGCCATCGACGGTGACGCTCCAGCGATCCGGCCCGGCCTTGCTGACGGCGACGTCATGCACGCTGCCGGGGCTGGCAACGCGCAGGAAGCCGTCATGGGTTTCGACGGCAAGCAGCACCGCATCTCCTCCCAGCTGGATTGACAGATGCGCGGTGGCGGGGCGTCCCGCCGGAGCAAGCAGCCTGAAGCCGGCGAGCGCGTTCCAGGGCCCGCAGCCATGTGCCGGCCTGCTGGCGGTGAGCCAGATTGCCGCGGCGACGGCGTTGCGCATGGCCTCGTCGACAGGCCGGGGCGTCCAGCCGCCGGGCCAGGTCTCGGCGATGAACAAGGTCGTCGCCTCGCCCGTGACGAAGGCGGGCTGGCGCAAGGCATCCGCGAGGAAGGGCCGGATCGTGCCGGCGCCGAGCACGCTCAGGCGGTCGAGGCCGTCAGCGAGCTTGCGAATGGCGGCCAGGCGATCGGGCGCATGCGCGATCAGCTTGGCGAGCAGCGAATCGTAATGCGGCGAGACCTCGCTGCCTGCAGCAACGCCGCTGTCGATGCGCAGGCCCGCGGGCTCGCGCCAGAGCCGGATCGTGCCCGTATCGGGCCGGAACCCTTCATCCGCGCGTTCGGCCGTCAAGCGCGCCTCGATCGCATGGCCGGTGTAGGCGATCTCGCCCTGCTTGCGCGGCAGCGTTTCGCCGGCCGCGATCCGGATCTGCCATTCCACCAGGTCGAGCCCGGTGATCGCCTCGGTGACGGGATGCTCGACCTGGAGGCGGGTGTTCATCTCCAGGAAAAACACGGCCTGCGTCGCCGCATCGACCAGGAACTCGACCGTGCCGAGATTGTCGTAGGAAATCGCGCGCGCGAGCCTGAGCGCGTGCTCGTGCAGGGTCGCGCGCGTCTCCGGCCGCAGATTGGGCGCAGGCGCTTCCTCCAGGAGCTTCTGGTTCGCGCGCTGCACCGAGCAGTCGCGCTCGAACAGGTGGACGATGGTGCCGTGCCTGTCGCCGGCGACCTGCACCTCGACATGGCGCGGCCGCGTCACGAATTTCTCGATCAGCAGCCGGCCGTCGCCGAAGGCGGCTTGCGCCTCGCGCGCGGCCGCGACGATGGCGCCGTCGAGCTCGTCCTCGCGCTCGACCTTGCGGATGCCCTTGCCACCGCCGCCGGCGGAGGCCTTGACCATCACCGGCAGGCCGATGCGCAGTGCCTCCCTGCGCAAGACCTCAGGCGACTGGTCGGCGCCGTCATAGCCGGGCACGCCGGGCACGCCGGCGTCACGCGCGATCTGCTTGGAGCGGATCTTGTCGCCCATCGCGTCGATCGCCGCGCTGGAGGGCCCGATGAAGCTGATGCCGTTGGCCTCGCAGGCGGCAATCAGGTCGAGCCGCTCGGACAGGAAGCCGTAGCCTGGATGGATCGCCTGCGCGCCGGTGGCGAGCGCCGCCGCGATGATCTTGTCGGCGCGCAGATAGCTCTCGCGGGCAGGTGCGGGGCCGATATCCACTGCCAGGTCCGCAAGGCGCACATGCAGCGCATCGCGGTCGGCCTGCGAATGCACCGCGACGGTGCGGATGCCCATCCGCCGGCAGGTCTTGATGATGCGGCAGGCGATCTCGCCGCGATTGGCGATCAGGATGGTGTCGAACATGGCGGCGATCACATCCGGTACACAGGGCGGGGCGAGGTATCGCGCGGCTCGCCTGCTGCCAGCGAGAGGCACAGGCCGAGCACGTCGCGCGTCTGCGCCGGTTCGATGATGCCGTCGTCCCAGAGCCGGGCAGTGGCGTAATAGGGGTCGCTCTGCTCCTCGAACTGGGCGCGGGTCCTGGCGTCGAGCGCAGCGATGGCGGCCTCGTCAGTGGCGCCCTTGAGCGACTGCCGGCGCAGCTCCGTCACGACATTGGCCGCGACCTCCGGGCTCATCGTGGCGATGCGGGCATTGGGCCAGGAGAACAGGAAGCGCGGCCGGAAACCGCGTCCGCACATGCCGTAATTGCCTGCGCCATAGGAGCCGCCGATCAGCACAGTATATTTCGGCACGCGGGCATTCGAGACGGCATAGACCAGCTTGGCCGAATGCTTGGCGATGCCGCCGCGCTCGGCCTCGGTGCCGACCATGAAGCCGGTGATGTTCTGCAGGAAGATGAGCGGAATCTGGCGCTGGTCGCAGAGCTCGATGAAATGCGCGCCTTTCACTGCGCTTTCAGAAAACAGCACGCCGTTATTGGCAATGATGCCGACGGGGTGGCCGTGGATGCGGGCGAAGCCCGTCACCAGCGTCGCGCCATAGTCGGGCTTGAAGACGTTGAAGGCGCTGTCGTCGACGATGCGGGCAATGACGTCGCGCACGTCGTAAGGGCGTCGCAGGTCGGTCGGGACGAGGTCGACGAGGTCCGCCGGGTCGAGCTTGGGCGGGGCAGGTTCATGCGGCGGCTCGACCAGCCTGCCTGCACCGTCGAGCGAGCCGACGATCTCGCGCAGCTTGGCGAGCCCTTCCATCTCCGTCAGCACGAGATGGTCGGCCACGCCCGAGACCTGCGTGTGCATCTCGGCCCCGCCCAGCGTCTCCCCGTCCACCACCTCATGGATCGCCGCCTTCACGATCGGCGGACCGCCGAGATGGATGCGGCCGGTGCCCTTGACCATGATGACCTCGTCCGACAGCGCCGGGATATAGGCCCCGCCCGCCGTCGCGCCGCCGAAGACCAGCGAGATCTGCGGGATGCCCGCCGCCGACATCCGGCACTGGTTGTAGAAGGCGCCGCCGAAATGATCGCGATCGGGGAAGACGCGGTCCTGTTCGGGGAGATAGGCGCCGCCGCAATCGACGAGATAGAGGCAGGGCAGGCGATGCTCCTCTGCGATCTCCTGGGCGCGCAGATGCTTGCGCACGGTTTCGGCGAAGAAGGAGCCGCCCTTCACCGTCGCGTCATTGGCGATCAGCATGCAGGCGCGGCCCTGCACCATGCCGATGCCGGTGACGATGCCGGCGCCCGGCACCTCGTTGCCATAGAGCCCCCAGGCCGCGAGCGGCGAGAGTTCGAGGAAGGGCGTCTGCGGATCGAGCAGGAGATCGATGCGCTCGCGCACCATGATTTTTCCGCGCTGCTCGTGGCGGGCGCGCATCTTGTCGCCGCCGCCTGCTGCGACCAGCGCATGGCGCTCGCGCAGAGTGTCGAGCATCGCGGCGAGCGGGGGAGGGGAGCTGGCTGTTTCCACCCGATTGGTGTCGTTCATGGCTCTGTTCCTGTCGCGCCGCCGTCAACCGTCATTGCGAGGCGGTGAAGCCGACGAAGCAATCCAGGGGATCGAGCGAGACCTCCTGGATTGCGTCGCTGCGCTCGCAATGACGGGTTGAACGTCGTCGCAAATTCACCTACCGTCCGTTAGGTAGGCGGATTGAAGCGCACAGGTCAAGCGCGGGAGAACAGACCATGACGGCAGCCGAGACGATCAAGGCGGGCAGCGAAGCCCCGCGCCGCTCGCCCTATTTCACCGAGGAGCATGAAGCGCTGCGCGACCAGGTCCGCCGCTTCGTCGAGACCGAGATCAAGCCGCATGGGTTGGCCTGGGAGGAAGCCGGCTTCGTGCCGCGCGAGGTGCTGAAGCGCATGGGCGCGCTCGGCTTCTTCGGCATCCGCTATCCCGGCGAATATGGCGGCTCGGAGATGGATACGCTGGCGACCGTGGTGCTGGCCGAAGAGCTCGGCCGCTCGACCTTCTCGGGCGTAGCCATCACGGCGCTCGTCCACACCGACATGGCCTCGGTCCATATCTTCAATGCCGGCAGCCAGGCCCAGCGCGACACATTCATGCCCGACATCATCGCCGGCGAGAAGATCGTCGCGGTCGCCGTCACCGAGCCCGATGCCGGCTCCGACGTGAAGGGTATCCGCACCACGGCCCGGCGCGAGGGCGACCAATACGTGCTCAACGGCGCAAAGATGTTCATCACCAACGGCGTCCATGCCGATCTCTACTGCGTCGCGGCCAAGACCGACCTTGCGGCCAAGCCGTCGCAATCGGTCTCGATCTTCCTGGTCGAGAAGGGCACGCCGGGCTTCCGCGTCTCGCGCGCGCTCGACAAGCATGGCTGGCGCTCCTCCGACACCGCTGAACTGGTCTTCGAGGATTGCCGCATCCCGGCCGAGAACCTGCTCGGCCAGGAGGGGCGTGGCTTCTACGCGATCATGAGCAACTTCCAGAACGAGCGCACGGTGATCGGCGCGATGGCGATCGGCGAGGCCCAGGCCGCGATCGATCTCACCCTCGACTACGTCAAGACCCGCAAGGCCTTCGGTGCGCCGCTCTGGGACAAGCAGGCGATCCGCCAGAAGCTGGCGACGCTGGCCGGCAAGGTCGAGGCCGGCCGCCAGCTCGTCTATCACGCGGCCTGGCTCGACATGCAGGGCTTTGACGCGACCAGGGAGGTCTCGATGGTCAAGGCCTATTGCGGCGAATTGGTCAACGAGGTGATGTATGCATGCCTGCAGTTCCATGGCGGCATGGGCTTCATGCGCGAGAGCACGATCGAGCGCATGACCCGCGACGCGCGCGTCCAGTCGATCGGCGGCGGTGCCACCGAGGTGATGCTGGAAGAGGTCGCGAAGCGGCTGTGAGCAGGCGCTCTTCCTTTCTGTCACGCGCGCCGTCGTCCCGGGCGCAGCCCCCGGGTCCGATCTTCGATCGGCCCAAGGATAAACTCCGCGGAGACCCGGGACCCATGCCAGAACGCTTTTTTGAAAGGTTCAGGCATGGGTCCCGGATCGGCCCGGCTTTGCCGCTTGTCCGGGACGACACGCGGTGATGGTGGCGGTAGAAAAGGGCGCCCGCGAGCCCGCCGAAGGCGGTTCGCGCCGGCTCATCCTCGACACCGCCGCGCGCCTGCTGCGCTCGGGCGGTTACCACCAGACGACGTTGCGCGAGATCGCCGAGGCCGTCGGCATCCGCAAGGCGAGTCTCTACTACCATTTCGCCTCGAAGGAGGAGATCGTCGAGGCGGTGGTCAATGACGGCGTCCGCTTCGTCCATGAGGCGGTCGTCGCGGCCCTGGCCGGGCATGCCGAGGCCACGCCGCGCGAGCGGCTCGAGGCGGCGATCGGCGCGCATCTCACCGCGCTCCACGGCCATGGCGACTACACCTCGGCCAGCATCAAGACCTTCACCTTCGGGGCGTCGCCCGCGCCCGACAGCGTGCGCCGGGTGCGCCGCGCCTATGAGGAGGTCTGGCGCGACCTTGTCGCCGAGATGCAGGCGGCGGATGTGCTGCCGGCCGAGCGCGCGCCCGAGGCGCTGCGCAATTTCCTGCTCGGCGCGCTGAACGGCTCGACCGACTGGTATCGCCCCGGCCGCTACGAGGTCGCCGAGCTCGCCGCCGAATTCGCGGCGCTGATCGCGCCGAAAACCACGTCCTGATGGCTTGGCCGCGCTCTGCGCGGTGCTTCTCGAGGTGTTCGGCGGGAGCAAGGCTTCCTGCGGGGCGTCATGGCTGCGGCGCGCCCTGGCTCGTCAATAGGCTAAGCCTGATGCCGGCGGCCCCCTCGACTGATGCAGGGCGGGGCAGCGTCGCTGCGGCCTGACGGCGCGGCGCAGGCTTTGCTAGCATCCGTTCCCTCTGCTCAACTATACCGCCTTCGTTCGTTCCAGGGACCGTCTCACGCATGCGCGCCTTCTATCACCCCGACCAGTCGCTCCATGACCCGCAGCAATATATGCGCTTCGGCCAGATCGTCGCGCCCAAGGACCTGCCCGAGCGCACGGCGCAATTGCTCGGCGCGCTGAAGAAGCACGGCGTCACGCCCGAGCAGCCGGCCGCCAGCGGCACCGACCCGATTCTCGCCGTTCACAGCGAAGGCTTCGTGCGCTTCCTCGAGACGCTCTGGCCGCGCTGGCTGGAACTGCCCGAGCGCGGGCCGGAGGCCTGGCCCAACACCTTCCCCTATTGGAGCGGGCGCACCGACGAATCCGTCCGGCCGCCTTGCCGGCCGACCGGGATCATGGGCCAGCTCGGCTGGTATCTCGGCGACCTCTCGGTCCCGGTCGGCGAGCATTGCTGGACCTCGACCTTGCGTTCGGCCGAGACGGCGGTCGCCGGCGCCGACGCCATCCTGTCCGGCGAGCGCGCGGTCTATTCGCTCTGCCGCCCCTCGGGCCACCATGCCCGCGCCGACCGCGCCACCGGCTTCTGCTACATCAACAACACCGCTGTCGCGGCGCAGCGCCTGCGTTCGAAATTCGGCAAGGTCGCGATCCTCGATGTCGACGCCCATCACGGCGACGGCACGCAGCAGATCTTCTACCGTCGCGACGATGTGCTGACGATCTCGGTCCATGCCGACCCGGTGAACTACTATCCCTTCTTCACCGGCTATGCCGACGAGACCGGCAACGGCCCGGGCGAGGGCTTCAACCTCAACCTGCCGCTGGCCCATGGCGCGGGTGGAGAGGCGATGGCGGCGGCGGTCGACGAGGCCGGCGCGGCGATCAAGGCTTTTGGGGCAGAGGCGCTGGTGATCGCGCTCGGTTACGACGCCCACAAGGACGACCCGATCGGCGTGCTCAAGCTCGACGCGGCGGATTTCGGCACGATCGGCGCGAAGGTGAAGGCGTTCGGTCTGCCGACACTGGTGGTGCAGGAGGGCGGCTACGCGATCGAGGCGATCGGCGGGTGCCTCGATGCGTTTCTGGGTGGGTTCAAGTAGTCGGGGTATTAGGGCGCGAGGAACCCCTCTCCTGTAAGAGACCTTTGCATAACCGGCAGTGTCGTGATTCCCTTTGGATAAAGGGGATTGATCGCGATGCACCGGGTTTCAGGGCAGCCGAGTTTTCTGGA
>NZ_JAVDTY010000011.1:0-249240 GCF_031456075.1 Allobosea sp. BE125 | reverse complement strand
CCCTGATCTGCCTCGCCTACAACGTCAAGAAAGCCGCCAGACTGGCCGCCTGAAGCCGCAAGCGCCGCGCCTCGGGCAAGTCCAGCCTCACATCCCGCTCCCGACAAACCATCCGCTCACCTTCCACAAGCGCCAAAAAGACCGGTTACGCAAAGCTCTCCTCCGGGAGAGGTTTCCCCGCGCTTGCTGGATTTCAGGCAGCAGCGTCACCTTCCCGCAAGGAAAAGGGAAATGGCGCTCGCAATGACGATCGAACAGCCATCAGGGCGCGCGATTCGTCCCGTCTTCGGACGAAAATGGCGGCGATCGATCACCTGCCCGCGGCCGGGCAACCTTCAGCCCTCGCCCACTTGCACCAAGAGTGCCCCGGAACAGACCTTCCGATCGGCAATTCTTGCCCAGTGCTGGGAAAATTTTTCCTAGTTAAGTCTTTGAAATTTATGATCTTTTTTTGATTTTTTCGCGCCTGGTTTCCGCCGCTGCTCCGTTTCACTGGAAGGGACAAGCCACAACTCCATCGATTTGTGCGCGATCTCTCCCTGGGAAATGCCGCTATGACCTGTCCGCCGTCTCATCTAGATATCGCGACATTCGCCGTTCCCATGCCGCCGATCGGGGCCCTGGAGGCGCGCACGGAGCTGCTGCCGAAATTGGGGGACCTCTCAATCCGCAGGCCATTGGATCGCGATGATGAGCTCCTGCGGCTGATAGCGCTCAGCGACGAGACGGCTTTCCGTCAATTGGTCGAACGCCATGTTGACCGGGCCTATGCGCTGGCCCTGCGCATCCTGCGCAACGCGGCCGATGCGGAAGACGTGGTCCAGGACACGCTGCTCAAGATCTGGACGCATCGGGGCAGCTGGGAGACCGGGCGGGCGAAATTCACGACCTGGCTCTACCGTGTCGTGACCAATCGCTGCCTCGACATGCGCCGGCGGCCGCAGACCGAGGGCATGGAGAACCTGCCCGAGATCATCGACGAGCAGCCCGACGCCCTGACCGCGCTGCACCGCCATGAAGTCAATGACCTGCTGACCCGGGAAATGGGGCGCCTGCCCGACCAGCAGCGCGTCGCCCTCATCCTGTCCTATTACGACGATTTCAGTAACGCGCAGATCGCGGAGATCATGGAGACGACGGTGTCGGCCGTCGAGGCCCTGCTCAAGCGCGGCCGCCAGCATCTGCGCAAGCATCTGCGCCGTTCGGAACGCGACATCCGGCAGTCGTTCACAGACGATTAGCCATAGTCCGCTTCTCCCGCAGAAACCGCGCCCGCCCCGCTCTGCCGTCCCGTTGAACTGGCAGACACGGGAGCACCGCGTCCTCGCCCCCCTGAATTGGAGGGCGAATTCCCAGCCGCGCAAGGAGAAGCCGTCATGGCTGTGATCTCGACCAACATCGCCGCCAATTCGGCGGTCCGATACCTCAACATGAACTCCGTCGACCAGTCGTCCTCGCTGTCCAAGCTGGCCAGCGGCTCGCGTATCACCAAGGCCTCGGACGATGCCGCCGGCCTCGCCATCTCGACGCGGATCTCGTCCGACGTGACGGCGCTGACCCAGGCAGCCACGAACGCCTCGCACGGCACCTCGATCCTGCAGACCGCCGATGGCGGCGCCTCCAACATCAGCGACATGCTGCAGCGCATGAAGGCCCTGGCCTCGCAGTCGGTCTCCGGCACCGTCACCGATTCCGAACGCGCCTATATCGACGCGGAATTCTCGCAGCTCGCGGAGGAAATCGACGGTATCAGCGAGAGCACGCGCTATAACGGCGCCAGCCTGCTCGACGGCACCAGCGACTTCGCCAATGGCATGGTCGTCGTCGTCGGCTCGAACGCCACCAGCGACACCATCAAGGTGACGATCGACGCCCTGACCACCTCGGCGCTCGACATCACCGCCGCGACGGATGAGGCTCCCGCCAGCCTCGTCGGCAGCGCCAGCGGCTATGACGCCAGCGGCGGCGACGTCTCCTTCACCGTCAACGGCACCTCGGTGACGCTGTCGGCGACCGGCGGCACGGCGTCGGACGGCGTCTATACCGCCGACGACATCGCAACCGCGATCAATACGGCGCTGGGCACCAGCACCGTGTCCGCTTCCGTCGATGCGACCACGGGCAAGCTGACCCTGTCGAACACCGCGACGGGTTCCACCGCCGGAATCACCATAGCGGGCACGGGCAGCTTCGATGTCGCCGATCTCGGCTTCGACGACACCAGCAGCACGGGCCGCGACGCCGGGACCACCCTCTCGGTCGCGACGCAGGATGGCGCCCAGGCGGCCATCGACGTGATCGACGCCGCGATCGACAAGGTCTCGAGCGCCCGCGCCAATATCGGCGCGCTCGAATCGCGCTTCGAGTTCCGCTCGAACACGATCGCCACCAGCATCGAGAACCTCGAAGCCGCCAATTCGGCGATCAAGGATGTCGACGTGGCCTCCGAATCCGCCACCCTGGCCGCAGCCAAGGTCAAGACCCAGGCCTCCGTCGCCGCCGCCGCCCAGGCGAACCAGATGCCGCAGGAACTGCTCAAGCTGCTGCAGTGATCCGATGCAGTGATCCGATGAACGAAGCGGGCCGGTCTCCTCCGGCCCGCCTTTCCACCGGGGTGCGATGAGATGGCGTCAGTCAGCAGTACGAGTTCGAGCACGTCGGATCTGTTGTCCTCGGCTTATAGCACCTCGACGACATCGAGCTCGGGCAGCACGTCGAGCACCTCGGCCACCACCGATCCGTCCGATATCGACTGGAGCGCGCTGATCGAGGCCTCGGTCCAGGCCAAGCTCAGCAAGGCCGACACGATCGATCTCAAGATCACCGCCAACCAGGCCAAGATCTCCGCCTATGAGCAATTGCAGTCCCTGCTCGGCGATCTCTCGGACGCCGCCGATGCGTTGCGCGCAGTCTCCGGAACCTCGAACAGCTCCACCGACGTTTTCCTCGACCGGGCGGCCTATCTCTCCGCCAATGGCGATGTCGACGCCGCCTCCTCGCTATCCGCGACGGTCGAGGACGGCACCGATGTCGGCAGCTACGACATCCAGATTCTGCAGCTCGCCAAGGCCCACAAGATCGCGAGCAGCGTCGTTGCCAGCAGTTCGGAGGATCTCGGCTATTCCGGCGTGATCTCGCTCGGCACCGAAAGCGGCAGCTCCGTCGAGTTGACGGTCACCGAGAGCATGTCGCTGGCCGATCTCGCCGAGGCGATCAATGACCAGTCGAGCACCACCGGCGTGCAGGCCACCGTGCTGAAGGTTTCGTCCTCGCAATATCAGCTCATCCTGTCCACGAGCGAGACCGGCGAGACGATCAGTGCGAGCACCGTCTCGGGCGACGACGTGCTCGCCTCGCTCGGCATCACGGACAGCACCGGCGCCCTCGCCAATGTCCTGCAGGCGCCGCAGGACGCCATCGTCACGCTCGACGGCATCACCGCCACCCGCTCCAGCAACGACATCGACGACCTGCTCGACGGCGTGACGCTGCATCTCTACCAGACCACCCAGAGCGACCCGGATACCGAGAGCGACGTCTCGATCACGATCGAGATCGGCGCCGATGTCAGCTCCGCCAAGACGGCGATCCAGGCGCTGGTCGATGCCTATAACGCCTTCCGCGATTTCGTCACGACGCAGCAGACGCTGTCCAGCGACGGCACCGCCGCCGACGACGCCGTGCTGTTTGGCGACGGGACCATGCGCAGCACGACTCTCTCGGTCTACAGCGCGCTCACGCGCACCGTCGGCGAGAATTCGATGGCGCTGATTGGCCTCTCCTTCGACAGCGACGGCACGCTCCTCCTCGACGAGGACACGCTCGACGACGCGCTCCTGGACGATCTCGACTCGGTCAAGGCGCTGCTCAGCTTCCAGATGGATGCCTCGTCCAGCGATCTGAAGCTGCTGGCGCGCGGCACCAATGTGCCAAATCCCTTCACCCTCGACCTGACGGTCGATGCCAGCGGGGCGCTGAGCGCGGCTTCGGTGAACGGCGATTCCTCGCTCTTCACGATCAAGGGCACCCGGATCGTCGGTGCCGCCGGGACCGCCTATGAGGGCTACAGCTTCGTCTATACGGGCTCGACCTCGAAATCGATCGACGTCGCCTTGAGCACCGGCATCGCCGAGCTGCTCTACAACACATCGAGCGCCGCCTCCGACACCTCGGACGGCACGCTGCAGACACTCATCGACAATCTGGAGGCGACCGACACGACGCTCCAGAGCAAGAGCGATGCGATCCGCTCCGCCGCCGAAACCTACCGGACCAATCTCACCAATCGCTACGCCCGCTACCAGGCCGCGATTTCCGCGGCGGAATCGACGCAGGACTACCTGACTGCACTTCTCGATCAAGATTCATGAATGGACCCGAGAGACATGAACCAGAATGCAAGCCGAGCCATCGCCACCTACCGGATGGTCGCGGCGCAAGTCCATCCGCTCGTCGCCGTCGTGAAGCTCTACGATGAGGCCATCCGCCAGCTCCATCTCGCGGTTCGCGCCATCGAGGCCAGGAAGCACGAGGAGAGCTATATCTGCATCTCCAAATCATCCACGATTCTGCGGGGCTTGTACCACAACCTGCGCTTCGACAAGGGCGAGGACATCTCCCAGCAGCTGATGAAGGCCTACACCTACAACATCGTGGCGATCCATACCGCTTATGGAAAGCCGGACGCACCGGTTCGTTACATGAAGATCATCAAGCATCTCGGCGAATTGCGCGATTCCTGGGCGATCGTCGCCGGCATGAGCCCGAAGCGCGAGGAAGCACCCGCACCGCGGCATCCGCAGGCTGCCATCCGCCCGGTCAGGGTCGGCTGAGCATCCCAATCGGCTGAACCTCCAAGGCGCCGGGCCGGGCAAGACGCTGGGCGGGCTCGCACCTGAACCGCGCCCCAGGTCTTCCCGCCTCCATTCGCAGCTCGGCCCAGTCGGGCCGGGCGTGAGCTGGCTCGGCGATTTTTGCCTATTTCCCCGATTTGCGAAACAGTTTATCAACAAAGGAGATACGCTCAGAAACGAGACCGCAATGAAGCTCGGCGAATTTCAGGACGCGATTGATCGGCATGGCGACGATCTGGCGACCTGGCCGACTGCGTTGCGCCAGCCGGGGCTAGCCTTGCTCCTGGCCTCTCCGACAGCGCGCGCGGCCCTCGATGAAGCCAGGAACCTGCGCGCCGCATTCAGATCAGCCTCTCCCATCAGGGCGCCCAAAAATCTGATCGATCGCATCGTCCAGGGAGCTGTCGGCGCGGTTTCACAGCCGCCGACAGCCACCACGCAGTCAAATCTGCAAAACCGGCACTCCTGACAACGCCAAGACAGTCGGCGCCGAGACAGTCGGCTTCATCTAAACGCCCGGCTCGCGGTACTCGCCCCGCCAATCCCAGCATTGTCGCCTGAATGATGGCAGCCTGACGCGCTGTCGCGCATGGCCCAGCTCGATGCGAGCCATGAACAACGCTCGCAAATAAGGGGCGGGATGTTTCGGCGCCGCAGCTTTCCGGCGCGGCTCGCTTATCAAAGTTTGTTTCCCGCAGAAACGCGAAAGCAGGACCCTTTCGCACCGCCCCAGCATGTCCCGACATATCCGCTTGATCCGGTGGCGGGTGCGCCGGCGCCTGCTTGCGGCAACTGAGCTCTTCGCGTCGCGGGCGGCCAAATCTTACTCAAAAGCTAATAAATAGAGTTAATACTTGCTTAATGAAGTTCAAAGCGCCCGCCGCTCGCACGAATTGCGATGCCACCAATAAATTGCGCCTGAAAATCCTCCTCCGCCCGTATCAATACTGAAGGCGGCTCAGACCGCGCTTCCAGAGGCCAGATCGCAACACAGGCTTCCCGGACAGAACCCGTCCGGGCTGTCGATGGAGGTTTGTCATGAGCGTCAGCTCGGTTTCGTCGGTTGCATCAACAGCGTCGACCACGTCGACGAGCTCGTCATCGTCGTCTTCTGCGCTCACGGAAACGGACTTCATGCAGTTGATGGTCAGTCAATTGCAGAACCAGGATCCGTCGAATCCGACAAGCGCCAGCGACATGAATTCGCAGATGATGTCCTACGCCAGTTATAGCCAGCAAGTCGCGATGAACGACACGCTGTCTTCGCTGTCGGAATCGATGACAACCTTGTCGTCTACAGTTTCCGACCTCTACTCGAGCGTCAATACCATCGCGTCGCAGCTCAATATCTCGGCCTGATTCTATCCAACCTGAAATAGAGTTGAGTAACCGCCATGAGTCTCACCGGCGCATTGAATTCGGCTGTCTCGGCCCTGTCGGCACAGAGCGCGGCCCTGGCCATGGTCAGCCAAAACCTCGCGAATTCCAGCACTTACGGCTACAAGACGACGACCGCGAGTTTCGAAAGCCTGATCGCGGATTCCTCGTCATCCGCTTACTCCGCTGGCGGAGTCGCCGCCTCCGGCGTGTCCAACATCGCCGCCCAGGGCTCGCTGACCGCTTCGGCGACAGCCACCAACATGGCGATCGAAGGCAACGGCTTCTTCGTCGTCAGTTCGAGCGCGACCAATGGCGACACCTACTATACGCGCAATGGTGAGTTCACGATCGACAAGACCGGCTACCTTGCGAGCAACGGCTATTACCTGCAGGGCTGGCCGACCGACGCCGACGGCAATGTCGTCGGCTCCACCAGCTCCAGCGCGCTGAAAACCATCGATACCACCTCGGTCTCGAGCATCGCTGCGGCGACGACCAGCCTCTCCCTGCAAGCCAACCTGCCGGCGGATGCCGCGATCGGTGACACCTTCGAGAGCGATGTCGAGATCTTCGATTCGCTGGGAACGGCGGCGAAGACGACCGTCACCTGGACCAAGACCGCCGAAAACAGCTGGACCGCCGCCTTCTCCGACGTGACGGATTCGAGCGGCAGCGCCACGCTCGCCACCTCGGCGACCAGCAACACGATCAGCATCAGCTTCAACAGCGACGGGACGCTGGCCAGCACCACGCCCAGCCCGCCGACGCTCTCCTTCACCGGTTGGACGACCGGCGCCGCCGACAGCACGATCACGCTCGACATGGGCACCGCCAACAGCTCGAGCGGCCTCAGCCAGCTCTCGTCCGGGGACGACACGCTCAGCGTCTCCCTCGAATACGATCAGGACGGCATCAGCTATGGCACGCTGACCGGCATCGAGATTGGCGACGACGGCACCGTCTACGCCAATTACGACAATGATCAGCGCCGCGCGATCTACAAGGTGGCGGTGGCGACCTTCAGCAACGCCAACGGCCTGACCTCGATGAGCAGCGGCGTCTACGCCGCGAACTCGGTCTCGGGCGCCAGCTCGATGCATATCGCGGGAACCGCCGGAGCCGGCACGATCTCGGGCGGGATGCTGGAAACCAGCACCACCGACACCAGCCAGGAATTCAGCAACATGATGGCGGCCCAGCAGGCCTATTCGTCCGCCGCGCAGATCATGTCCACGGTCAGCAGCATGTATGACACGCTGCTGAGTGCGATCCGATGAAACGGGCGCGGGTTGCGCGCGCGCCGCAGCCGGACGTGCTGGCGGAGGATCCGCTGCTCGCCCGCCTGGCGCGCATCGACAAGGAGGCGAAAGGCCATATCGAGGCCAGGCAACGCAGCGCCGGGCGCATCCCGCCGCGGCAGCGCAACGAGGTCCTCGTCACGCTGGCGGATCTCGATCTCGTCCTGGAAGCGCTTCGCGGCGCCCGCGACGAGATGAGCATCGCCCTCGACAAGCGCCTCAATACGCATCGCGCCATGACCGCCTATCAGCGTGCCGATGAGCTCTCCATGACGCCGCTGAAGCGATCATGACCGAACAGAAGGATGATCGACCCATGCCCGACGCATCTGCGCCCGGCAATCCGCGGCAATCGGCGAATGCTGCCGCCGCTGCCGTGATCGCTCTCGTCGAGGAGCTGATCGTCGTCATCGACGAGGAAAATCGCCATCTCGCCACCGGCGCGCCGGCATCGACCTCCCATCTCGTCCAGAGCAAGCGCGAGCTGGCGGAAAAATTCACCCATTGGGTCGCCGGCGTCCGCCGCCGGGATATCGACTTCCGTGACGCCGATGCGGCCGTCCACAAGCGCCTGGTCGAGAGCAGCAAGACCCTGCGCAAGCATATGAACGACAATGTCGACAGTCTGCGCTCATCGATCGCGGCCACGCGGCGTCGCGTCGACGCGATCATGCGCGCGATCCGCGAACAGGCCGCCCCGGCGCCGAACCAGTATGGCGCGAATGCCCGCCTGGCGGCTGCGCGCGCGCCGTCTCCCACAGGCTCGGGCCGCTATCTCTAGAGGGTAAGCGATGTCGTTCACAGCCATCCGCAGCATCGCCTATAGCTCGCTGGCGACCACGCAGCTGCAGATGGCGCTGACCTCCTCCAATGTCGCCAATGCCGACACGGAGGGCTATTCGCGCAAGGTCGCGGTCCAGACCTCCGCCTCCACGGGCACCGTCGGAGCCGGGGTCTCGGTCACCGCCATCAGGAGCAATGTCGACAAATACCTGCTCAAGGATCTCGTGGCTGCGACGAGCACGCTGGGCGCCGCGACCTCGACCGACAGCTTTGCGAGCAAGCTGCAGAACCTGCTCGGCGCGACGACCGGCAGCGACAGTGGCGGCACCTCGCTCGCCAACAGCATCGCCAATCTCGAAACCGCGCTGTCCTCGCTCGCCGGCACGCCCGAGAGCCAGACGCTGCAGGCGCAGGTCGTCGACGCGCTCGACACGCTCGCGAGCCAGCTGCGCGAGACATCCGCCGGCATCCAGGGCCTGCGCGCCGATGCCGATGACGGGATCGAGGACTCCGTCGACAGCATCAACGCATCCCTGAACAGCATCGCGACCTTGAACAGCCAGATCGCGGCAGCCCAGGCGCGGGGCGATGCCACGGGCGATCTGGAAGACAAGCGCAATACGGCGCTGCAGACCCTCTCCGGACAGATGGACGTCAAATACTATGTGACGTCCGACAACCAGATGCGAATTTCCACATCCTCCGGCACGACCCTGCTCGACAGCAATGTCCACGAGCTCTCCTATTCCAGCGCCGCGGCGGTCACTAGCGCGACGGTGTTCGACGGCATCACCGTCGACGGCAAGGACATCACCGGCGAGATCACCTCGGGCACGGTCGGAGCGCTGATCGCGCAACGCGACACCGAGCTCCCGGCGGCCCAGGCCGAGCTCGATGAGCTGGCGGCAGGGCTGATCGAGACGCTCAACAGCATCCACAATGCCGGCAGCTCATCGCCGCCGCCCACGACATTGACCGGCACCACTACGGTTTCCGCCAGCGACGCCTTGTCCGGCAGCGGCACGGTCCGCTTCGCCGTGACCGATGCGGATGGCGCGCTCGTCAGCTATCAGGACCTCGACCTCTCCGCCTACACCACCGTCGGCGATCTCGCCTCGGCGATCGACGCGATCGACGGCCTCTCGGCCGCGGTCAACAGCGCCGGCAAGCTCGTCGTCACCGCCGATGCCTCGGATAAGGGCGTCGCGGTGGTGGACATCGACAGCGCCGTCGGCAGCGACGACCAGGGTCTTTCCGATTATTTCGGCCTGAACGACCTGTTGACCGGCAGCAGCGCGGCGACGATCTCGGTGCGCTCCGATCTGCTCGCGACGCCCGGCCTGCTCGCCACCTCGGCCTTGTCGACCGCCGCTACGCTGACGGTCGGGGCCAGCGTCGTCAGCGTTGGCGAGAGCAGCGTCGCTGAGGCGATGAACGACGCCTTGAGCGGCAATCACAGCTTCATTGCTGCCGGCAAGCTCAAGGCGAGCACGACCTCCTTCGCCGATTATGCGACCGGCATCGTCTCGACCATCGCCACGACCGCCTCGAGCGCCTCGACCGCGCTCGACACCGGCACCTCCGCCCGTCAGTCGCTCGCGGATTCGCTGTCCTCCCAATCGGGCGTGAACGTGGACGAGGAAACCGCGCGGCTGTCGGAGCTCGAGCAGCAATATGCGATGGCGGGCCAGCTCCTCGAAGCCCTGAACAACATGTTCGACACGCTGCTCCAGGCCGTGCAGTCGAGCTGACAAGCCAAGCGGAGGCAGAGACCATGGTCACGCGCATCGCGACCTTCGCCTTGAACGACAGGATGCTTGCCGCCTCGCTGCGCACCCAGGCGAAGATGGGCGAAGTCCAGGTGCAGGAAGCATCGGGCTCGGTGTCCACGGACTATGGCGGGCTTGGCAGCTCGGCGAAGACCCTCGTCAGCCTCGAGGTCTCGCTCGCCCGCTCCAAGGCCTATGCCAGTGCCGCCGACGAAGCCGGCAGCCGCATCGACGTCATGTATGACGCGCTCAATGCGATGACCGACATGTTGTCGAGCTTCAGGGCGAGCCTGTCCGGCGCCATCAGCGCCAGTGCCACCGATGCCTCTGACACCACCCTCGCCAACACCGCGCAGAGCTATCTCACGGAGTTCGCCTCGCTGCTCAATACGCAGTTCGAAGGCCGCTATCTGTTCGCCGGCAGCGACACCACGCAGCCGGCGGTCGATCTCACCAATTACGCCGCCACCGACGTCGATACCGCCGACACCTCCTATTATCAGGGCAATGCGACGACGGCCTCCGTGCGGGTCTCCTCCGAGCGCATGGTGAACTATGGCGTGACCGGCGACGACACTGCCTTCGAGCAGGCGCTGCGCGCCCTCAGCGCCGTGGCGAATGCCGCAACGACGCCGGATTCGGACACCTTGCAGGCCATATCCGACCTCGTCGTCTCCGCGGTCGATGCGGTCGCGGCCGTGCAGGGGCGGCTCTCGGTCAATGCCGCAACGCTCGAACGCGCTTCGGCGACGCAGACCGACTACCAGGACTTCACCTCCGGGCTGATCAGCAACGTCAGGGATGTCGACATCACCGCGGTCGCCGCCCAGCTCTCGTCCTACGAGACCCAACTGCAGGCATCCTATGCTGCTTTAGCCAAGATCCAGTCGCTCAACCTGCTCGACTATCTGAAGTGAACGAAGGGTCGAGACCGGGCTTCTTAAGCCGCTTCCGGGGCGCCCGGACATTCTGAACCGCGCTACGCCAGGAGCTGTCACTGGGCCGCAATCGGGCCAGCAACCCTGGATCACATTTTTCGCCTGCGGCCGCTTCCGTCGGGAGACAAAAATGTAATATATTCCAGATGCTTAGAGCGTTTCTCCTGCGAAAGCCACGGCCCGGTTTTCGCGCAAGGCTCCGGGTCTCTCCACTTGCTCTTCACTCTCGCTTCGGGCAGGTTTCACAATGTTGCTGCCGTCAGTTCCAAGCGAGAATTCAGCCAAGCCTTAGTGCGGAGATTGCGTCCCCAGATCTGGAATGCCGTGGCATTTTGAGAGTTCGTAACCCGACCGATGGACACGACACTTCAAAAAGGCCTGATGATTCTGGAAGCCTTGGCCAGGAGCGCTCAGCCGAGGAGCGTCGAAGATTTGGCGATGCAGACGGAATTGAACGAAGGCAACGTTCAAAGCGCGCTCGAAGCCTTCGAATTTGCCGGATATCTCGCGCGCGAGCCGGCTACGGGGCGCTATGGCCTGTCCTTGAAATTATGGGGATTGGGGGTCGGCCTGCTGTCCCGACTCGACCTGAAGCGGGAGGCGCAGCGCCACCTCTCGGAGCTCGCCTTGCGGACCCGCGAAACCGTGCATCTCTCGGTCCTGACCGGGTCGGACGTGATCTATATCGACAAGATCGACAGTCCCGAGCTTCTCCACGCCAGTTCGGAGATCGGCGGCAAGGCCCCAGCCCATGCGGTGGCTATCGGGAAGGCAATTCTTGCGTTTCAGCCCGCACATATCATCGAAGGGATCGGGCGGAACCTGGCCGTCTTCACGCCGAAGACCGTCGATAGCCTGGAGGCTCTCCAGCAGGAATTGTCGACGATCCGTTTGCAGGGCTATGCCGTCAATCTCGGGGAATGGCGTGGCGCCGTCTATGGGCTGGCGGCGCCGATCCGGCGCGCCGATGGCGTGGTCGAGGCGGCCGTCGGAATCTCGGGGCCGTCGACCCGCCTGACCTCGGAAATGATCGCTTTGGTTGCCGAGCAAGTCGTCGAGGCCGCGGACGACATATCGCGGGGGCTCGGCTATCGGAGAAGCCAAGGATAATCGCTTCCTGCCCCCGAAACCCGCCCGGCAGCGCGCTGCTTTTCACGCCTCGTCGCGACCGGAACTGCGTTCCCAGATCGCCACGCCTGGACCGTCCACATCCGCTTACCCGCTTGACGGGGGCTTGCTGGTGCAAGCACAGGCTATCCGGTAACAAAAAGCCGGGACGGGAAACGCATTGGCGACGGGACATCGGGGATGACGGAGGCGAGGATCTTCCGACGCCGCATCTATCATATCGGTGGGTATGACCATGCCCGCCCGGAGGTTGTGCATGGCCGCTTCGTCAGGGAGCTGCGGCGCTTCGAGCGGGTCTGGGCGGCGTCCGCCACGGCCTCCGAACCCGCCATCGGCGAGGATCTGGCGACCTGGCAGGTGCAGACGAGCGGCGCCAATTGGCGGGTCGAAACAGAATTCTGCCTGGTCCGCTGGGATGACGTGATCGCGACGATGGGCGCCGCTCCGTTGTGGCGGCGCCTTCCCGGCGGGCTGTTGTCGTTTTTCGACTTCATCCTGGCCGGAGCCTTCTGGGGATATCTGCGCGCCAGCTGGCGCTACGCGATGTTCTTTCTCTATCCCTTCCTGATCCTGGCGGTCTTGACCCTGCTCGCCTTGGCTGGTGGGGTGGCTCTGGCGCGCTCGACCGGCTCCGGCCTGATCGGAATCGGGGTCGGTATCGGCGTTTTCCTGCTTCTGTTTCATGCAGCGCAGCGTTGGCTCTATCTCGGGCTGCTCCTCGACGACTGGATTTTCTCGCGCCGCTATATCCGGCATGGCGATGCAGTTCTCGACGATCGGTTGCAGCGCGTGGCGGCCGACATCGTCCAGGCGGCGCGGGGTGACGCAGTCGATGAAATCCTCATCATCGGGCACAGCCTCGGAGCCGTGCTTGCCATCGATCTGATCGATCGCGCGATCACAGCCGGGTTGGTGCGGCAGGATGGCGGCCCGCGCATCGCGTTTCTCTCCGCCGGCTCCTCGACGCTCAAGATCGGGCTCCATCGCGGAGCAAGCCGGCTTCGCGCCGCCGTTGCACGCTTGAGCGCCTTCCCCGCACTGTTCTGGGCCGATTACCAGGCGCGCTCGGACGTGATGAACTTCTACCGCAGCGATCCGCTGCCGCTGATGGGCCTCGCCAAGACGGACTCGCCGCTCATCCGCAGCGTCAGCATCAGGCGCATGCTCGATCCGGCGCGCTATCCCCGCATTCGCAGGAACTGGTACCGGATGCATTGCCAATTCGTCAGGGGCAATGACCGGCGCGCGCCATACGACTATTTCATGTTCACCTGCGGGCCGCTCGATGCGGAACGACAAGCACGATTGAAGGACGGCGCCATGCACGCATTCGATACTGAGGGCAGAGTTCTCGACCCGGCCTCGTCGACGCAGGCTCGCGCAAATCCGATAGAGGCCCCGCAGCAATGACCCTGACCATCGCGAAGGCGATCTACGTCCTGCTTGCCGTCGGCTGGTACGTCATCCGGATTCCGCATGAACGACGCTCGCGGCGCACGCCGATCTCCCGCAGCGCCCGCGGAATGCGGGAGATCATCTTGCTTACGATCTCGTTCACCGGGCTCGGGCTCCTGCCCTTCATCTATGTCGCAACCGGGTTTCCGCGCTTTGCGAATTATCAGTTCCAGCCGCTGCTGGCCTGGATCGGCGCCGCGGTCGCGGTTGCGTCCCTGATCCTGTTCCATCTCACGCACCGCGCGCTCGGCCGCAACTGGTCGGTCTCTCTGGATCTGCGCGAGAGCCATCGCCTCGTCACCGAGGGCGTCTACCGCTATGTCCGGCATCCCATGTATTCGGCCTTCTGGCTGTGGGCGATCGCGCAAGCCTTGCTGCTGCCTAACCTTGTCGCCGGCCTGTCGGGCCTGGTCGGTTTCGGCGTTCTGTATTCCTTTCGCGTTGCACAAGAGGAACGCTTGATGCTCGACGCCTTCGGGGCGGAATACGCCGACTACATGGCGCGCACGGGCCGCGTCGCGCCGAAAATCAGCTAGGGAACATAAACGCTCTCGCCACGTTTCGAAGCTTATGCAGCCATCGCTGCAGGGGAGACTGTTAAGCTTCATCGGAAACCATAAATTTGAGCACTTTGGTCTCGCACGGCTTAGGTGATTGAAAACGCACACGATATCTGGAATACTCTACCGCGTGCCTCATCACCGTTGTTCGGCACGGAAAATGGGTATGGTGTTGCGCTAGTAGTCGAACTTCTATCATCCATGATTAGACTGTTCTCAACGAGGGCGATTCAATGAAAAAGCTTCTGGTGTTGACCGTGTCCGTTGCGCTGATGGGCGTCGGAGGATGTGCATCCATTGGCAAGGGCAAAGGCAAAGCCCCCCCGCCGGCTGCCGCACCGATCGTGACGAAGGGCTAGTTCCAGTCAGATAGAAAACGGCCGGTCCACCCGGCCGTTTTCTTACTCTGGGCTTGAGAAGACTTCGGTCATTCGATGATGCGGCGACAGCGATCGCTGTGCCGATATACGTTCCTCGCGAAAGCAGGAGTTATGCGGTGTGGTTTGACCTGAACCAACGAGCGCGCTCTTGGGCCTATATAGCCTGCGCTGCAGGCCTGTTCTGCGGCTTCGCGCCGCTCCCGGCCCAAGCGCAGGACCGCTACGCGCCCCCTGACGACAATCAGATGACCGCCACGCAGGACGCTCCGGCCGTCCGCGGGAGCCGACATCGCGCCTCGCGACGGGAAGCGAGCCAGATGGCCGGCCAGTATTTCGTCGAATTCCGGTCGCGCTACGCCCTCAGCTATGGCCACACTTTTCTCGTCTATGGCCGGCTGAACGCCAAGGGCGAGGTCGGCCAGGTCACGGCCGATCAGGTCGCCGGGCTACATCCGGCGGGCGAAGGGCCGCAGCTTTGGTCCGTCGGGCATGTTCTGCCTGTTCCGGCCGAGACCGGCCCCAGCGATGGCGATCTCGAAGACCAATACATCTCGGCGCGCTTCCAGGTTCCCCTGAACGAAGCTCAATATCGCCGCGTCGTGGCCTATATCAGGAACAAGCAGAAGACCTCTCCGGCCTGGCACGCCGTGCTCTATAACTGCAACAGATGGGTCGGCGAGGTCGCGACGTTCATGGGATTGCAGGCGCCCAGCAACACCCTGCTCTATCCGGCCGATTACATCGCCAGCCTGCGGTCTCTCAACCGCAGCAGGGTTACGGACTCGGCCTTTTCCGCCCATCGCGTTCAATAAGCGAGAACGCTTCCGGTCTTCGCGCGCTGCCATGTCATGGCAGCGCGTAAGCTTGTTTGGAGCAACGATCCAACTGAATCGTTGCTCTAGCGCTTCGTTCTAACGTGTTTTCTTCACGCGAACCGGTGTCCACTTCGCTCGAAAATGCTTTAGCGATCAGCGCAGGACCAGGACCGGGGTTCCGACCGAGACGCGTTCGAACAGATCGACGATGTCGTCGTTGAACATCCGAAAGCAGCCATAAGACGCAAAGGTGCCGATCGAATCCGGCCGATTGGTGCCATGGATCGCATATTGGCCGCCACCGGACAGCGTCAGCGCCCGCGCGCCCATCGGGTTGCGTGGCGAGCCGCCCGGGATGACGTCGGGAAGCTTGGGGTTGTCGCGCTTGATCTCGTCGGGCGGCGACCAGGCGGGTTCGACATGCTTGCCCTCGACCAGCACCTCGCCAAGCCATTGCTTGGAGGCCTTCCCGACCGCAACCTGGTAGCGGATGGCGGTGCCATCGCCCTGCACCAAATACAGACGCCGTTCCTTGGTCTTGATGACGATCGCGCCAGGCGCCGCCTCGCCCCTATAGGCAACGATTTCGCGTGCGCCGGCCGGCATGGCAACCGCCAACGCAATCAGTACGAGACTTGTCCGCAGCATCACTTCTGAGCCCCAGCCATTGTCGAGCAGCAAGATTACCATAACTCAGTAACCCATGGACACCTAACGGGAAATTAGCCGCCCAACGGGTTGGCGACGCCAAGGTAGCATCCCCTGTATCGCCGATCCGGAGCCGCGGCACGCGCGAACATCCCAGGTTGGAATAGTCGAGATCCGGGGGCTTTGGAGCGTCGGCTGCCCAGCTCCGGCCCCTCGCGAAGGCGCATCCTGCTCTTGCTCTTAGATGAGAGCCGGGGACGTCCCGGGCCCGCCTCCTATACCATCGTATATTTCGCGACCCCATGGTCCGATTGACCGGATAGGCCCCGGCGAGCACAGAGGGCATGTCTTCACCGCGCTCGCGGCTCGAAGGCATTTAGCAACAACCGGCCCCGCCCTTCGCAGGGATGAAGCCCCAAGCGATCGATCGACCATGGTCTCCAGCCGTGGGCGAGAGGTCATGCCGTCAGCATGGATCGCGCTCGATGCTGGCCCGCGGGCGGAGCTTCTGGCGATTCGAGGAGGTGAATCATGAGCAATGTCATTCTCTTCCGCAGCCGGGCTGCTCTTTCCAACCCAGGCTGGGGCGACGGCATCGCCTTCAGCAAGAACGCCTGCAGCAAGAACGCCTGCGCGATCGTTCGCCTGCATCCGGCACGGCGCCCGATACCGGTCGCGATATGGCGTCTCGACGCAGCCGGTCGCCTGGAATGCCGCTGGTCCAGCCAGGAGAGCGCTTCCCTCGACGAGGCCCGACATAGCGGCGGCTGGAACGGCCGGGCGGCTTGAGCCGCCTGGTCGAGCCGACTCCCTCCTTGCACGCGAAATCGCGGCGACAAGATCGCCCGGCCGGCAACAGAAGCCCGAGGTGACCCATGGTGTTTCCAACAAATGACCGAAGCGGCCACAGCGCGCTGGCAGCGCTCACCCGCAACCGCATCCTGCCCAACATCTACGATCTCGCTGCCTTCTCGCTGCTCGCGGCGATCGCCGTGCTGGCCTTCCATGGCGCTGCCGGGATGCGCTCGCCGCTGGAGGGCCTTGCCACCGCTCCGGTCGCGCTCGATCCCATCCTGTTGCCGGAATACGCGCTCCGCACGACGCTCAGGATGTTCGCGGCGATCATCGCCTCGCTTATCTTCACCTTCGTCGTCGCGACGCTCGCCGCCAAGAGCCGGCGCGCCGAGATGATCATCATTCCGGCGCTCGACATCCTTCAATCGGTGCCGGTGCTCGGCTTCCTGACCTTCACCGTCACCTTCTTCATGGGCCTGTTCCCGGGTAGCCAGCTTGGCGCCGAATGCGCCGCGATCTTTGCGATCTTCACCAGCCAGGCCTGGAACATGGCCTTTTCCTTCTACCAGTCGCTCAGGACCGTGCCGCGCGATCTCGACGAGGTCAGCCGCGGCTTTGGCCTCTCGTCCTGGCAGCGCTTCTGGCGACTGGAGGCTCCCTTCGCGGCGCCGGGCCTGGTCTGGAACACGATGATGTCGATGTCGGGCGGCTGGTTCTTCGTGGTCGCCTCCGAGGCGATCACGGTGGGCGACACGACAGTCCAGCTGCCCGGCCTGGGCTCCTGGCTCGCACTCGCCATCAAGGAGCAGGACTTCGCCGCCGTCGCCTGGGCGGTGCTGGCCATGGCGATCGTGATCGGCCTGTATGACCAGCTCCTGTTCCGCCCCATCGTCGCCTGGGCCGACAAGTTCCGCTTCGAGCAGACGGCCGGCCAGCAGAAGCCGCGCTCCTGGGTCTATGGGCTGATCCGGCGCACGCATCTGCTCAAATATCTCTCGGGCCCATTCGCCTGGCTCTGGAACCGGCTCCTGCTGGTGCGGCTGTCGCAAAGGCGCCGCGCCGCGCCGGCGCCGGCGCCGGGGCGAGGCGCACAGGCGGCCACGCGGGCAATCGACTATGCCTGGCTCGGCCTGGTCGTCGCCATCGGCGCCTGGAGCGCCTGGACGGCTGTGTCCTATGTCGGCCAGAGCTTGTCGCTATCCGATGTCTGGGACCCCTTGGGCCGCGGCTTCGTCACTCTGCTCAGGGTCATCCTGCTCATCGCGGTGGCCAGCCTGATCTGGGTGCCATTGGGGGTCTGGATCGGCCTGCGGCCGGCCGTGGCCGAGCGCGTCCAGCCGATCGCGCAGTTCCTGGCGGCCTTTCCCGCCAATGTGCTGTTTCCCTTCGCTGTCGTCGCCATCGTCGCGACCGGCGCGAACCCCGACATCTGGCTCTCGCCGCTGATGGTGCTCGGCACGCAATGGTACATCCTGTTCAACGTGATTGCCGGGGCGAGCGCCTTCCCGACCGATCTGCGCGAGGTCTCCGCGGTCTATCAGCTGCGCTCCTGGACATGGTGGCGCCGCGTCATGCTGCCGGGAATCTTCCCCTATTACGTCACCGGGGCGCTGACGGCCTCGGGCGGCTCGTGGAACGCCAGCATCGTCGCCGAGGTCGTGAGCTGGGGCGACACCAAGCTCGAGGCCTATGGGCTCGGCTCCTACATCGCCAAGGCGACCGAGGCGGGCGATTTCCCCCGCGTCGTCCTGGGCATCGCCGTGATGTCGCTCTTCGTCACCCTGTTCAACCGCACGCTCTGGCGCCCGCTCTACGTCTTCGCGGAACGCCGCCTGCGTCTCGACTGACCCCTTCCGCTGGAGGATCGCACCATGGATGCCACCGTCATCACCCGGACGCCCCAGACTGCCAGGACCGCGCCGCTCGTCAGCGCTGCCCAAATCTGCCAGACCTATGACAAGGGCGCATCGGGCTCGCTCGTCGTGCTCGACAAAGTCGATGTCGAGCTCAGGCCCGCCGAGATCGTCGGCCTGCTCGGCCGCTCCGGCTCGGGCAAATCGACCCTTCTTCGCGCCATCGCCGGTCTGATCCGGCCAAGCAGCGGCACCGTCACCTTTCAGGGCAAACCGGTGACCGGACCGACCTCGGGCGTCGCCGTGGTCTTCCAGAGCTTCGCGCTGTTCCCCTGGCTGACCGTGCTGGAGAATGTCGAGCTCGGGCTGGAGGCCCAGGGCGTGGTCCCGGCCGAGCGGCGCAAGCGCGCGCTCGCAGCGATCGACCTGATTGGCCTCGACGGCTTCGAGAGCGCCTATCCCAAGGAGCTCTCGGGCGGCATGCGCCAGCGTGTCGGCCTGGCGCGCGCACTCGTCGTCCATCCCAAGGTGCTGCTGATGGACGAGCCGTTCTCGGCGCTCGACGTGCTCACGGCGGAGACTTTGCGCACCGACCTGCTCGACCTCTGGTGCGAGGGGCGGATGCCGATCGAGGCCATCCTGATGGTGACCCACAACATCGAGGAGGCGGTGCTGATGTGCGACCGCATCCTGATCTTCGGCTCGAATCCCGGGCGGGTGATCGCCGAGATCAAGGTCGAGATGCCCCAGCCCCGCAACCGGCTCGATCCTGCCTTCCGCATGCTGGTCGAGGACATCTATGCCCGCATGACCGCCAGGTCGGGGGCACCGATGCGCGAAGGCCTTTTCCCAGGCACCGGCATCTCCATGTCGCTGCCACGCGTCTCGACCAATCTCATGGCCGGCATGATCGAGGCGATCGCGGCCGATCCCTACAAGGGCGAGGCCGATCTGCCGCCGCTTGCAGCCGAGCTTCACCTTGAGATCGATGATCTCTTCCCGGTGGCGGAAACGCTCCAGCTTCTGCGCTTCGCCGATCTGGAGGGCGGTGACATCAAGCTGACGGCACCGGGTCTGCGTTTCGCCGACAGCGACGTCGACGCGCGCAAGCGCCTCTTCTCGCAGCATCTGGCAACTTACGTCCCGCTCGCGGCCCATATCCGCCGTGTGCTCGACGAGCGGCCGAGCCATCGCGCCCCGGCGCGGCGCTTCCGCGACGAGCTCGAGGACCACATGTCGGAAGACTACGCCGCCACGACCTTGAAGGCGGTCACGAACTGGGCGCGCTACGCCGAGTACTTCGCCTATGACGAGCAGGCCGAGCTGTTCACGCTCGACGATCCCGGCTGAGCCCGGCGGGGCACGGCGATCGCGCCCCACAGCAGATCGGCTGGAGCGTTTTCGAACGAAGCGTTTGCGCGGAGAAACCGCGTCAAAACAAAAGGCTAGAGCAATTGAACGATCCAACCGGATCGGAAATTGCTCTAAGGTAGCGACCGAAGACAGGTTCGCCGGGGGCGGTACAGAGGTCAGCGCATGAGACGCAAATGGCTGACATTTCCGATCGAGAGGCCCCTGCTTTGGCTGGGGCTTTGGGTGTTCGTCGCCGCCATCTTCGCGGCCGACACCGTCACGGATCGGGAGATCGCCTTTGCCGTCCTCTATGTTGCGGTCATCCTGATCGCGGCGCAGTCCGGCCGGACGCGCCTCATTGCGAGCATCGGTGTCGGATGCGCCGTCCTGACGGTCGTGAGCTATGTCCTCACCACGCATGGCGACCGTCAATCGGGCCTGGTGAACGGTGCCTTGAGCCTGCTCGCCATCGCAACGACGACCTTTCTCGCGATCAGGAACGAGACCACCGAGGCTCGCGCCCGGCAGGCCCTGGCGGATCTGGCCCATATGGCGCGCGTCACGACCATGGGGGAGCTCACGGCCTCGATCGCCCATGAGGTCAGCCAGCCGCTTGCCGGCATCGTCGCCAATGGCCACGCCGCCTTGCGCTGGCTCGACGCCTCGCCGCCCTCGCCCGATGAGGCAAGGCGCGCGCTCGGCCGCGTCGTGACGGATGCCGATCGCGCCGGCGAGGTTATCGGCCGCGTCCGCCGCCTTGTCACCAAATCTCCGCCCTCGCGCGACAGGGTCGACCTCGCCGGATTGATCGACGAGGCCCTGGTTCTGGCGCGCACTGAGCTCCGCCGGAACCGCGTCGTGCTGCGCACCGATTACGGCGCCGACCTTCCGCCCCCCTTGGTCGACCGCGTCCAGCTGCAGCAGGTCATCCTCAACCTCGTGGTCAACGCCGCCGAGACGATGGGCGGGCTGGAGACCGGCCCGCGTGATCTGCTCGTCAGCGCAGCCGCCGACGCCAGCAAGATCACGGTGAGCATTCGCGATACCGGCGTCAGTCTCGCGCCAGTGGCGATCGCGCAGGTCTTCGAGGCCTTCTACACGACCAGGCCCGGCGGCATGGGCATGGGGCTGGCGATCAGCCGCTCGATCGTGGAGGCTCATGGCGGCACGATCTATGCCGCGCTCAACCATCCGCGCGGCATGGTGTTCGGCTTCACGCTCCCGCTGAACATGACGAGGACAGCCTAGGACCATGAGCCAGGAGACCCCGACCGTCTTCGTCATCGACGACGATCCCTCCGTGCGGGACGGGCTCGACAGCCTGCTCCGCTCCGTGGGCTATGCGGTTGCGTGCTTCGCATCGGTCCGCGAATTCTCGCTGGTTCGTCGCCCCGACCAGCCCTCCTGCCTGGTTCTCGATGTCAGGATGCCTGGGCCCAGCGGCATGGATTTCCAGGCGGAGCTGGCAAAATTGCGCGATCCCCTGCCGGTCATCTTTCTGACCGGCCATGGTGATGTGCCGATGGCCGTGCGCGCCATGAAGGCCGGCGCCGTCGAGTTCCTGCTGAAGCCCTTTCGCGAGCAGGACCTGCTCGACGCGATCCGTGCCGCCATCGACATCGATCGTGGGAGGCGCGCGGGCGAGGCGGCATTGGCCGAGATCAAGGCGTGCTTCGAGACGCTTTCGATGCGCGAGAGGGATGTGATGGCATTCGTCGTCCAGGGCCGCCTCAACAAGCAGATTGCGGCCGAGCTCAACCTCAGCGAGATCACCGTGAAGGTCCATCGTGGCCAGGCCATGCGCAAGATGAAGGCCGCAACGCTTGCGGATCTGATCCGCATGGCGGACAGGCTGGCCAAGCCTGCCATCCCGAGGTCTTAGAGCCCATCTGATTGGACATTCGAGCCCTCATCCAGAGGAGCCGCGTAGCGGCGTCTCGAAGGATGCTCCAGATGGTTCGGGAGCCTGCTGAAGCATCCTTCGAGACGCGCTTCCTGCGGAAGCGCTCCTCAGGATGAGGGCTCAGGGAGTTTCCAAACGATCTCTTACAGCTAAAGGTCCGTGCTTTGCGGCAGGATGACGAGATCGCGGATCGTGACGTTGCGGGGCCGGCTGAGCATGAAGAAGACGGCCTCCGCCACCTCCTCGGCCTCGATCAGGCCGCCGGCCGCACGCTCGGCTTCGAGCTTTTCGCGCGGCCAGTCCGCGATCAGCGCCGTCACGACCGGGCCGGGCAGGACGGCGCCGACACGCAGGCCGTGCGGAATGACCTGACGGCGGACGGTATGAACGAAGGCCTGCACCGCGTGCTTGGAGGCGGTGTAGATCGGCTCCCACACCACCGGGACGACGCCGGCGACCGAACTCGTGACGATGATGTCGCCGGTCTTGCGCGCGATCATATGCGGCAATACCGCGTGGATGCTGCGAAAGGTGGCGTTGACGTTGAGATTCAGCATCCGGTCCCAGGCATCAGGATCGCCGTCACTGACCGGCCCGCCGACATAGGAGCCGGCATTGGCGTGAAAGATGTCCAGTTGGCCGGTCCTTGCGAGAATCTGCGGCATCATGCCGGCGACCGAAGCGGCATCGGTCAGATCGACGACGAGCGGTATCGCCTCCGCGCCGAGCGGCCCGCATATGCGAGCCAGCGCGTCTTCGTCGCGATCGACCAGGATGACGCAAGCTCCGGCTGCGAGCAGGCGCTTTGCGCAAGCGAGCCCGATCCCCGAGGCGGCGCCCGTGATCGCGGCGGTTTTTCCGGCCAGTTGCTGCGTCACGTGGTCGACTCCGATACTGCGTGATCTTCGGTTGAGCGCATCAGGTCACCAGCCACGCGCGCGGCGTCCTGCAGATGGTTGAAGGCGGCAAACCGCCTGTCATGCAGCGCGGCGATATCACCGCCGGCTGGTGTGAAGGCGCTCGCCGTTGGGGCCATCTCGGCCATGGCTTGGGCGAGATCCTGGAAGGTGCCGGCCGCGGCCGCACCGAGCATTGCCGCGCCGAGCAGGACGGGGTCGACATCGTCAGGCACGAGCACGGGCAAACCGGCGCAGTCGGCCAGCAATTGCCGGATCAGCGGGTGGCGGCCCGCGCCGCCGCTGAGCACGATCGCTTCGATCATGGCGCCCTGGGCGCTGCTCGCCTTCAGAATCTGTCGCAGCCCATAGCCGATACCGGTGAGCCCCGCGACATAGAGCGCAACGAGATGGTCCAGGTCGCGCTCCATGCAAAGACCAGCGATCAAGGCGCGCGCCTGCGGATCGGCATGCGGTGAGCGATTGCCGAGGAAATCGGGCACGACGACGAGGCTCTCCGCCAATCGCACGGCATCGGAGAGGTCCTCGCTCCCCGCAGCCGCGCGGTCTGCCAGCCAGCTGGGCAGCGAAAGACCATCTTTCGCGGCCAGGCGTTGCGCCTCCGGCGTGGCCGGGTGGAAGCCGATCAACTGCTCGATGGCCGCGCCGGCGGCGGATTGGCCGCCTTCGCTGAGCCAGAGCCCCGGCGCCATCGCCGAGAAATAGGGACCCCAGACGCCCGGGATGAAAATCGGCTCGCGGCTGCTCGCCATGGTGCAGGCCGAGGTGCCGAAGACATAGGCCATGCGGGTCAGAGCCGTGCCATGTTCGGAGCGGACGCCGACCGAGCCGAGACCGCCGGCATGCGCGTCGATCAGCCCGGCCGCAACCGCCGTGCCCGGCTTCAAACCGAGATCGGCCGCGGCCTGCACCGTCAGGCCTTGGCCCAGGGCCGTGCCACCGGGAACGATCTCAGTGCCGATGCGCGCAAAACCCTGCTCGGCCAGATCGCCGAGCCCGATCTGGAGGAAATAGCCGGCATCCCAGCGCGCCTCATGCGCCAGATAGGTCCATTTGCAGGTGACAGTGCAGGATGAGCGCGCCAATGAGCCGCTCGCCCGCCAGGTCAGGAAGTCGGCGAGATCGAGGAACTGCCAGGCCGCATCATAGCTCTCCGGCAGATGCTCCTTGAGCCAGAGCAGCTTCGGCGTTTCCATCTCGGGCGAGATCGTGCCGCCGACATAGGCGAGCACCGGATGCTTGATGCGGTTGATGCGTTCAGCCTGCGCGAGGGCGCGGTGATCCATCCAGACGATGATGTCGCGGCTCGCATCGCCATGGGCGCCGACGGGCAGCGGTGCCCCGTTCTGCCCGAGCACGACCAGCGAGCATGTCGCATCGAAGCCGATGCCGGCGATGGCCTCAGCTGTGAGCTTCGCTTGCGCCATCGCCGCGCGCACGCTGGCGCAGACGGCGCGCCAGATATCCTCGCTCGACTGCTCCGCGATATCGGGCCCGTCCTGATAGAGCGCGATGTCGCGCTTGCCCGTCGCGAGCATGCGCCCGTTTCGGTCGAAGATGCCGGCACGGGCGCTGCCGGTGCCGACGTCGATGCCAATGAAATGCTCGGTCATATCCTCGCGATCCTGTCGGCGGGGGCGGCGATGGCCGCCCCGTGCAAGAGCTACCGCGCGCAAGAGCGGTCAGGCTGCGGTCAGGCCGCGGCCCGGTTCGGCGGTCCGGCGCGGCTGCCGTCGGGGTTGCGCAGATAGACGCCATGGTCGAGCTGCTGGCGGCGCAGCTCCTCGAGGTCGATATCGGCCGGCGGGCGGTTGCCGCGCACCGAAATCTTGGCCGCGCGCCCGGCGGCCTCGCCCATCGCCATGCAGGTCGCCATGACGCGGATCGCGCCCATGGCCTCATGCGTGGCCGAGATGCTGCGGCCGGCGACCAGGAGATTGCCGATCTTCTGGGGAACCAGTGACCGGTACGGGATATCGTAGCAATCGCCGCACCAGATCAGGGTGCAGCCGTCATCCGAGGGTCGGTGAATGTCGATCGGATAGCTCGCCACGGCGATCGCATCGTCGAAATGCGTGCAGGCCAGCACATCCTCCTGCGTCATCACATACTGACCGAGAATGCGGCGCGTCTCGCGGATGCCGAGGAAGGGCGCCGTCTTGGTGAAATAGGCCTTCTCGAAGCCCGGCACATAGTTGACGAGATAGGTCACGATGTCGTCGATCTGGGCCCGGCCCTCGATCTCGCCCTTGGTCAGGCTGCGCGCATTGGTGCCGTCAGTGCCCTTGACCCGGGTCATGTTGATCCAGACCTCGCCCTTCTTCAGGCCGGTGATGATGATCGTGCGCTCGTTGGGAATCGCCAGGCCGCGCTCGGCCTTGGCCTTGGCGATGAGTTCGCGCATGCCGACGACGATGAACTGCCGGTTCTGGCCGAAATACTCGGCGGGAATGAAATCGGTGAGATAGGTGCGCGCCTCGGGCGGAGCATTCGCGATGCTCATCCGCAGTGCGTCGGTGTCGACGCCGGCGAGACAGAACATCAGCGTCGGCGGCTGCATGCCGCCATCGGCATTGCCCTTTTCGGTCGGCACGCCGGCGCTGTAGGCGACGTCGGCGTCGCCACTGCAGTCGATCACGACCTTGGCGAGGATGGCGGTGCGGCCGGTCTTGCTCTCGGTGATGACGCCCCGGATAACGTCGTTCTCGACCAGCGCGCCGGCAAAGAAGGTGTAGAACAGCACATCGACGCCGGCCTCGATCAGCATCTCCAGCGCCACGGTCTTGACGGCTTCGGGCTCGACCAGGGTGATGCCCATATGCAGCGGGCAGGGCCGGTGCTCGCTTGCACCGTCACGTTCCCGACGCAGGCGTTCGATGAACTTCTGCGGCAACCCGTCGATGATCTGGTTGCCCTTCTGGCCGAGGAAGCCCAGCACCGGCAAGCCGATCGTCATGTTGCCGCCGACGAAGCTGCGGCTCTCGATCAACCCGACGCGCAGGCCGTCCTCGGCGGCGGCGAGCGCGGCGGTGAGGCCCGATGGCCCGCCGCCGACGACGAGCACGTCGTATTCGGCCGAGACGGGGATGGAGCGCGCCGGCTCCTCGATGAAGCGAACCCCGGTCATGGACATGAGGCGATTTCCTTCCACTGGCATTGAGTCGATTGGCGGTTAAGTCGATGGGCTGAGCAGGGGCCGGCGCCGAGGCGCCGGCCGTTATTCGTCGGATCAGGCCGGCATCATCGGCTTGATGCGCTCGATGATGGCGGAGACGGCGTCCTTGACGGGCTTGCGCCCGAGAACAGCGAGCTGGACTTCCTCGAGGAAGGTCGCCTGGGCGCGCGCAGCCTCGGGAAATGGCGGGAAGGCGCCGCGCGCCGTCGCCAGGACCTTGGCCTCGACGGCGGCGAGCGCGTTCTTCGCCTTCAACCCCTCATCGGCATAGGTCGAGACGCGCACCGGCCCATTGCCGTTGATCGCCATGCCCAGCGTCACGCGCTTGCTCGAGACCTCCTTGATGAAGCTCCAGGCGAGCGCCTTGTCCTTGGCGTTCCGGGGGATCGCCATCGCCCAGGCTTCGACGACGGAAGCCATCGGAACCTTGCCCTTGATCGTCGCGGAGCCGGGGAACTCGATCGCCTTGATCCTGCCGGGGAACTTGCTCTGGTCGGGGTTGTTGAGCTGGGCGGCGCGGGCGAAGGGCAACGGCGAAAAGGCCGCCCTGCCTTGCTGCATCCAGGTGACGTGGTCGTCGTTCTTGGTAGTGGCATAGCTGCGCGGCAGCGCGCCGGCCTCGAACATGCCGCGCAGAGCCGAAAGCGCGGCTTCCATCGCCGCGCGATCGGGGACGAGCTTGAGATCCGCGCTGATGAAATCGCCGCCGAAGGCGCGTGCGAACATCACCGGGAAGACGGCGAGGTCGCTCGCCAGCACCATGCCGACGACCGGCGTGCCGGCTTTCGAGGTGAAGGTCGTCTTCTTGCATTGCTCGATCAGCTCTTCGAGCGTGGTCGGCGGTGCGGAGATGCCGGCCTCCTCCAGCAGCGCCTCGTTGTAGAACAGGCCCTGCGTGGCATGGCGGACGGGGATGCCGATCAGCTTGCCATCGATCGTCATGCCCTGCACGAGACCAGGCGCAATGTCTGCGAAGTCCTCGATCGCATCCTGCTTCTGATAGGGCTCGAGCGGCTCGAACAGCGCCGCGATCTGAGAGGTCGGGCGGTTGTCGATGAGATAGCCGACGCCGTATTCGGTTTCCTTCAGGCTGGCCTCGCGGAAGAGCCGGTCCTGCAGCGGGTTGGAATCGAAGGTCGTGAAGGCGATCTCCGCGTCCTTGGCCTTGAGCCAGTCCTTCAGCAGATCGCCGTCGCCGGAGCCCAGCACGGTCTGGTGGACCTTGTGGCTGAGCACGTTCAGCGTCTTGCCGGCTGCGAGCCCCGGCCGAACCGAGAACGCGGCTGCCGCGCCCATAGTGCCAGCGACGAATGTTCTGCGGGTCAGTTTCGTTTCAGGCTTCTTCGACATGGTTTCCTCCCTTTTATGGTTGGCTACCCCTTCGTCGAACCGGCGGTGAGGCCAGCCACGAGGTAGCGGTTCATGAAGACGACGAAGAGCAGGACGGGCACGAGCTGCACGGTCGAGGCAGCAAAGAGGATTCCCCAGTCCACGCCATCGATGGAGCCGATCATCTCGGAGATGACGAGCGGCGCCGTCTTGGCGCGCGTGGCCGTGAAGACGAAGGCGAAGAGGAACTCGTTCCAGGAGAACACGATCACGAAGACTGCGACCGCCAGCACGCCCGGCATCGCCAGCGGTACGATCACCTTGCGCAGGATCGTCAGGCGGCTGGCGCCGTCGATGGCGGCCGCCTCGTCGAGCTCGCGCGGGATCTGGTCCATGAAGGTGCGCATCAGCACCGTGCCGAGCGACACGAAGAAGGTCGCGTAAAGCAGGATCAGCACGAGATGCGTGTCGTTGAGGCCGAGCGTGTTGACGATCGGGAACAGCGGCAGCGTCACCACGATTGGCGGGATGAGGCGCACGATGATCAGCCCGGCGATGCTGGCGCCGAACCAGCGCCCGGAATGGCGGGAATAGACATAGCCCGCGCAGGTGCTGGCGACGATCGCGAGCAGCGTCGCGCCGACCGTGATCAGCAGGCTGTTCAGCAAGGCGTCGAAGAAGACGCCCCAGGAGCGCCAGAGCTCGACATAATGCTTCAGCGTCGGGGTGAAGATCCATTTCGGCGGCACCGCGAAGATGTCCTGCCCCGGCTTCAGCGAGGAGACGGCGATGAACAGGATCGGGAACAGCGACCAGAGCAGGATCGCTGCGACCGCGACCGCCTTGCCCAGCCCGATCAGCCAGCGCTCAGTGCGCCAGGAATCGGTGCGCCAAGAATCAGTGAGCATGGGCGAGCCCTCCCCGCCTGAGCAGGAAGACATAGGCACCCGCCAGCAAGAGCGAGATCACGACCATGATCCAGGCGGTCGCGGCGGCCGGGCCGAAGGCGTTGAAGCTGAAGGCCTCCTGGTAGAGATAGATCGCCACGACCTCGGTCGACCGGGCCGGACCACCTTTCGTCAGCAGCCACGCCTCCGAGAACAGGCGAAAGGCGAAGATGTAGCGAAACAGCAGCGCGATCAGCATCGCGGGCGCAAGCAACGGCAGCGTCACGCGCCGAAAGGCCTGCCAGCGCGTGGCGCCGTCGATCCTGGCCGCCTCGTAGAGTTCGGCGGGGATGGCAAGGCGCGCGGCATAGACGATGACGAAGGTGAAGGGCAGGTGCAGCCAGATCGTCAGGAGCCCGATCAGGGTCATCGCATGCGATGGCTCGAACGACCAATCCAGCGTCGGCAGGTTGAGCGCGCGCAGCGCCAGCGTGATCGGCCCGGCATCGGGATCGAACAGGAAGCGCCACATCACCACGGCGGTGACCTCGCTCACCGCGTAAGGCGCGAGCACCGCGACGAGCAGGAAGCGGCGGAACGGCAGGCCGCTGGCGAAGAGCAGCGCCATGCCGAGCCCAACAGCGAGTTCGAGATGGACCGCGACGACGACGAGCACGACCGTGTTCAGCAAGGCGTGGTGAAAGGCCGGATCGGCAAGGACGCGAACATAATTCTGCAGCCCGACGAAGCTCGGCGCCTGGCCGAAGCTCGACATGTTCAGGCTGAGCCAGACCACATAAAGCGACGGCAGCACGATCACGCTCAGGATGAGCAGATGCACCGGCGCAAGCAGCGGCAGAAGCCGTGCTGTTGTTGGAAGCTGCACTATTTCCTCCGGAACTCTCTTGATCCGGGCTCTCTTGGCCCGGTGATCACGTCGTCATTGTCTTTCAGTGGATGGCGTTCACCGCCGTCTTCGTCTCCTGGTCCTGCAACAGACTGAGGCTTTCGCTGTCGTCCTTGGCGGCAGGCGAAAGATCGCGCACGGAATCGCGTACCTGCAGGCTGGTCTGCAGAACCGTGCCCAATGGCGGCGAGGCATCGCCGGACATGCGCCGGCGCAAGCGCTCCCAGGCAGCGGCGGCGATCTCGGCGATCGGCTGACGGATCGCGGTAAGGCCGGTCTTGCGCGCGCTCATCCAGGGATAGTCGTCGAAGCCGACGACGGAGACCGGATCGGGGATATCGATGCGCAGCCGCGCTAATGCCGACAATGTGCTGAGCGTGATGACATTGGTCAGGGCGATGACCGCGCTCGGCCGCTTATGCCGTTCGAGCCAGTGCACGAAGGCCTCCGTGCCGCGCTCCGCATTCGATCCGAGCTCGATCACGGTCGGGTCGGCCCCCAATCTCGCGCGGATCAGCGCGGAGGCGCCGCGGACGCGCTCCCGAATCGGCGAAATCGCCAGGTTTGAGGCCGCGACGACGATGTCGCGGTGGCCGAGCTCGAGCAGATGGCGGGCGGCGATCTCGCCGGCCTCGCAATTGTCGATCGCGACCGTGTCGACGATCGACCCGTCCGGCGGCACGCGGTCGGCAAACACCATCGGCAGGCGCGCGAACTCGCTGTCCAGCCCGGCAGGGACGGCATCCGAACAGGGGATGACGATCAGGCCCGAGGGGCGCCAGGCCAGCAGCGTCCGCAAGCGCGACTGCTCCAGCCCGATATCGTCGCGCGAGCTGGCCACGATGATGTCGTAGCCGTCCTTCTGCGCCATGACCTCGAGCTGCGAGACGAGCGAGGTGAAGAACACGTCGTCGAGATCCGGCACGAGCACGCCGACGACCTTGGCCTGGCCCGAACGCAGTTGCGAGGCCGCGCGGTCAACCTGATAGGACAACTCGCGCGCCGCCCTCTGCACGCGCTCCTGCAGATCGGCATTCACCGGCTTGTTGCCACTGAAGACATTCGACACCGTGGCGATCGAAACGCCTGCGCGCGCCGCAACATCCTTGATCGTGACGCGCTTTGCCGACATGCGGTCCGCAGCCTGTTAAACGTTTTACTGTAAAACGTTTAACAGGCTGTTCGCGGCTTTGCAAATATCTTGCTCATGGGCTCGCCCCCCGGCGCCGGCCGATGGTGTCGGTCCGGAAATAGGCGGCCTTGGCTTCGATGTGCTGGGCAAATCCAATCTTGCGGTTTTGCAGCTGCATCGACAAGGATGCGTCCGCTTTCGTGCTGTCGATCATTGCCGTGCTGGTGAAGCCATGCGACGTCCCTGGCATCGACGCGAAAGTGAAGGCGTGAACGCGCCGCGTTTCGGGAGACGACCATGCAGCAGCCTGATCGCTATTTGATGGCCGGCGTGATGGGCTATCCCATCATGCATTCGCGCTCGCCCGTGCTGCATAATTATTGGCTGCGGGAGCACGGCCTGAATGGCGTTTATGTCCCGCTTGCGGTGAAACCCGAGGGGCTGGCGGCAGCATTGCGGGCGCTGCCCGCCCTCGGCTTCTCCGGCTGCAACCTGACGATGCCGCTCAAGGAGCTGGCGCTGTCCATCGTCGATCGCGTCTCTCCGATCGCACGCCAGATCGGCGCCATGAACTGCGTCATCGTCGCCCCCGACGGAAGTCTCGAAGGGCATAATTTCGAAGCGTTCGGATATGCCGAGTCGCTTGCCCAGGACGTGCCGGGATGGACGGCGGATGCGGGGCCGGTGATCGTCATCGGCGCAGGGGGCGGCGCCCGGGCTGTCATCGCCGGCCTTGCCGATCGCGGCGCCACGGATATTCGCGTCTGCAATCGCTCCGCGGCGCGGGCCGAGCAGCTTGCGGCGGAATTCGGTGTGAAGGTTCTGGCCTGGGATCGGCGGCACGACGCCATCGGAGATGCCGCCTTGCTCGTCAACACGACCAATCAGGGCATGGGCAAGGAGCAGGCGCTCGATCTCGACCTCGCTAAGCTGCCTCCCTCCGCTGTCGTCTCCGACCTGATCTACGTGCCCCGGGAAACGCCGCTGCTCGCAGCGGCGCGCGCGCGGGGCAACCGCACTGTGAATGGTCTGGGCATGCTGCTCAATCAGGCCCGGCCAGCGTTCAAGAATTGGTTCGGCGTCATGCCCGAGATCACGCCCGGTCTGCGCGCCGCCATCGAGGCGACGCTCTGAGAGCCCGTTTGGAAAGCTTCTGAGCCCTCATCCTGAGGAGCGCTCCGCAGGAGCGTGTCTCGAAGGATGCTTCAAGAGGCTCCGGAGATATCTGGAGCATCCTTCGAGACACCGCTGCGCGGCTCCTCAGGATGAAGGCTGGAGTTTCCAAACACGCTCTGAGCCTTGTCACGCGCCGAACTGGAACAGGCGCATCGGCGTATCCCACAACAGCTTGGCCCGGTCTGCGGCACGGGGAAACAGCAGATCGACCATCCCAAGCAACGGGCCGTAATCCATTCGCTCCGGTGCGCGAAGATGCGGCCAGTCGGAGGCCCACATGCAGCCATCGAGGCCGTATGACTCGACCAGCGCCTCGATGAAGGGCCAGACGTCGCGATGCGGAAAGCGCTCCTGCGAGAACTTGGCGAAGCCCGAGAGTTTGATAAAGCAGCGTCCGCTGGCGCCAAGGCGGCATAGCGCGGCAAAGCCCGGCTGTTTCAGCCCGTCAGTAATGATCGGCCGCCCGCAATGGTCGATGAGGATTTTGACGGCGCGATCCTCGATACGCGGCAGCAGGCCGAGAAACTGATCGCCTTCCGTCTGAATCTGCAGATACATGCCGAGCGCTTCGAGATGGCCGATCAGCGGAGCGATATCGGCATAATACGCGACGCTGTGATAGGTCGCGTTGATGGCGACCCCGACGATCCCCATCGCCTGCAGGGCCGTGAGCGTTTCGCGATCGCACGTGTTTGGCACGACCGCGATGCCCTTATAGCTGCCATTGCCACGGCTGATCGCGTCCAGCAGGCAGCGATTATCGTTTCCGTAGCCGGAATTGGGACCGACGATGAGGCAATGTTCGACGCCGTAGAAGGTGCGGACAGCCGCCAATTGCTCGGCGGTGCCGATCTCCTGGCCCGATGGCTCATATTTCACATCCGGCCCGTAAGGGAACCGCGCAGGATCCAGGATGTGGACGTGGCAGTCGATCTTGCGTTCTTCAAATGCGCTCATGCCGATCACACCCATGTTGCGCGATATCTATCGGCAAAAGCCATCCAGTAACCAGCCATATGCCGGCTTGACCCTCAGGCCACCGGCGCTGCCTCCGGCTTCAACTCCTCGACCGGCGGAATGCGGCCCTCGAACCAGTAGGCCGCCGCGGCGCGCGACATCGCCGCCCCATCATGGCCGATGCCGGGCACGCTGATCAGCGACCAGTTGCAGGGCAGACCGCGCCGCGCCGCCTCCGCTCTGGCGAAGTCGAGGACGAAATGCGCCCGCGCATAGCGCATCGGCCCCTGCGCCAGGGCCTCGGACTGCGCCGGCAGGTTGGGATCGCTGGTGACGATGTCCTGGTCGCCTGCGAAGATCACCATCGGCCAGGCCAGCCAGCGCGCCAGCTCCGCCTCGCCGAGGCGCAGCCCGTCGAGGCCCTCCGGGAAGCGCCGCTCCAGCGTCGGCAGCGTGTACCAGCCCGAATTGGCGGCGAAGGCCGTCTCGAACGGCGTCTGCGCTTGCGTCGCCAGCAGGCGGTGGACGAACTGGCCGCCGGCGGAATGGCCAAACAGCCTGACCTTGTCGCGCGTCGTCACGCCGGCCTGGCGCAGCGCCGCCAGCACGCGGGCGGGCACGGCATAGAGCCAGTCGCCTTCTGCGGCGATGGCGCCGTCTTCGCCGACGACGAGACCGTTATTATAGCCTTCCGCCCTCGGGAAATGGTCGTTGCCGAAGGTCGGGGCGACGATCAGCAAATTGTGCTTTTCGGCCGCCTCGATCCAGAAGTCGCGGTAGTCGTCGCCATTGCGCAGCATGCCGTGCTGGACGAAAACGACCTCGTCCTGCGGGCGATGGCGTGCCGGCCGGTAGACATTGACCTGCAATGGCCGCTGCGGGTGACGGGCGTCGATGAAAGGCAGCGTGCTGCGCCCCACCAGTGGATCGAGAACAAGCGTGGTCATGCGGCTTTCCCTGTGGTGTGCAGGTGGCAGGCGGCGCTGCGGCCAGGCGCGATCTCGACGAGGTCCGGGCGGACCTCGCGGCAAACAGCCATGGCGTGCTCGCAGCGCGGGTGGAAGGGACAGCCCGGGGGCGGGGCCAGCGGCGACGGCAATTCGCCCTTCAGCGGCTGGAAGCTGCTCTTGCGCCGCGCCGCCGAGGGAATCGCCTTGATCAGCGCGGCGCTGTAGGGGTGTGCCGGCTCGGCGAAGATCGCGGTGGCGCTGCCGATCTCGACGATGCGGCCGAGATACATGATCGCGACGCGGTCGCTGATATGGCGGACCAGGCCGAGATCATGGCTGACGAAAAGATAGGTCAGCCCGTGCCGCTCGCGCACATCCATGAACAGGTTGATCACCTGCGCCTGGATCGAGACGTCCAGCGCCGAGACCGGCTCGTCGCAGACCAGGAAATCAGGCTTCACCGCGAGCGCCCGGGCAATGCCGATGCGTTGGCGCTGGCCGCCGGAGAACTGGTGCGGGTAGCGCTCGCGATAGGCCAGATCGAGCCCGACTTCGCTCAGCGCCCGGTCGACCGCACCATTGAGCTCCGCCCTCGGCACGAGCTTGTGGACCGCAAGCGCCTCGCCGACGATACGACTCACCCGCATACGCGGATCGAGCGAGGCGTAAGGGTCCTGGAAGATCATCTGCACCTTGAGCAGATAATCGAGCCGCTCCTTGCCCTTCAGAGCCGCGGCCGAGCGGCCCTTGTAGAAGACCTCGCCCGCGGTCGGCGGCAGGATGCCGGTGGCGATGCGCGCCAGGGTCGATTTCCCGCAGCCGGATTCGCCGACCAAGCCGAGGACTTCGCCCTTCGCGACGCTGAGATCGACGCCGTCGACAGCCTTGAGGGTCGCAGGCGGCGCGTGCCGGCCGATCGCGGTCAGGATGCGCTCGGCGATATTGGCCTTGCCACGGAAGTATTTGCTGATGCCGCGCAGTTCGAACAGGGGCTCGCTCATGCCGCCACCAGGTTCGGTTTGGGGGCTGCGGGCACGGGGTTGTGGCAGCGCAGGGTGCGGCCGTCATAGGCCTGCGGCTGCGGATCGCTGTCGGCGCAGACCGGCAGCGCCCGCTCGCAACGTGGCCGGAACGGGCAGCCGGAGGGGCGCGAATCGATGCGCGGCGCGACGCCGTCGATCTGGTGCAGGCGCTCGCCCGGCTCGACCATGCTGGCCGAGGAGTTGAGCAGGCCGAGCGTATAGGGGTGGCGCGGCCGGTCGAGCACGGTCTCGACATCGCCGATCTCGACGATGCGCCCGGCATACATCACCGCCACCCGGTCGGCGAGCTCGGCGACCACGGCAAGGTCATGCGTGATCCAGATCACCGAGCAGCCGGTCTCGCGCGAGAGCTTCTGCACCTCGTAGAGGATCTGCGCCTGGATGGTGACGTCGAGCGCAGTGGTCGGCTCGTCGGCGATGATCAGGTCGGGGTCGTTCAGGAGCGCGGTCGCGATCGCCACGCGCTGGCGCATGCCGCCGGAGAATTCATGCGGGAACTGCTTCAATCGCGTCTCCGGCGAGGAGATGCCGACCCGCGCCAGCGCCTGTGCAGCCTTGGCCAGCGCCTCGTCGCGGCTGCAGTCGCGATGCTCGAGGATCGCCTCGCTCATCTGCTCGCCGATGCTGAGCACCGGGTTCAGCGTCATCAGCGGATCCTGGAAAATCATCGCGATCCGGTCGCCGCGCAATTGGCGCAGGCGTTCCTGCGAGGCGGCACGCAGATCGGTGCCATCGAACAGCACCTCGCCGGCAACGACCTCGCCCGGCGGGTCGATCAGCTGCACCAGCGAGAAGCCGGTCACCGATTTGCCCGAGCCGGACTCGCCGACGAGGCCGAGCACCTCGCCCCTGGCGACATCGAAATCGACGCCGTCCACCGCCGCCCAGGCGCCGTCCTGCGCATGGAACACGGTCTTGAGGCCGCGCACGGAAAGGAGAGGGGTTTTGCTCACGTCCACGTTGAAGCTCATGCGCGCACGTTGAAGCTGCGGCGCAGGCGGTCGCCGACGAGATTGAGCGACATGATCAGCAGCACCAGCGCGATGCCGGGGAAGACGGCGATCCAGTATTCGCCGGAGAGCAGGAACTCGAAGCCATTGGCGATGAGGAGGCCGAGCGAGGGCTGTGTCACCGGCACGCCGACGCCGAGGAAGGACAGCGTCGCCTCCAGCGTGATCGCCGAAGCGATGCTGATGCTGGCGACGACGAGCACGGCGCCGACCGAGTTCGGCAGCAGATGCGCCAGCATGATGTGGCGGGTCGGCAGGCCGAAATTGATGGCGGCCTCGATATACTCCTTGCGCCGCTCGACCAGCGCGGCCGCCCGCATCAGACGGGCGTATTGCGCCCATTGCACCAGCACGATGGCGAGGACGACCTTGTCGACGCCGCGTCCGATCGAGGCCAGCAGCACGAGCGCGACCAGGATCGAGGGAAAGCCGAGCATGAAGTCGACGATGCGCATGATGACGGCGTCGACCGCGCCGCCGAACTGCGCCGCGGTGAGCCCGGCGAGGATGCCGATGGTGAGCGCGCCAATGGTGGAGGCGAGGCCGACGAGCAGGCTGGTGCGCAGGCCGTAGAGGATGGCGCTGAACATGTCGCGGCCCTGGGCATCGCTGCCGAGCCAATAGGTGAAACCGCCCATGCCCTGCTCGCCGGGCGCCAGCCGGTTGTCCATCACGCTGAGCGCGCCGAGATCATGCGGGTTCTGCGGCGCGATCACCGGCGCCAGCAAAGCGAGCACCACCATGATGCCGAGCAGGATCACGGCGCCGCGCGTCGTCGGCCGGTTGCGCAGGCGGCGCAGGACCTTTTCGCGCAAGGGTGTATCGGCCTGCGCTGGGCCGGCGAGGCGGGGCAAGTCCGAGCGGGGCAAGTCCAGGCTCATGCCTGCTCTCCGGCGAGCTTCACCCGCGGGTCGAGCGCGGCATAGAGCACGTCGACCAGGAAATTGACGGTGACGAAGAGCAGCGTTGCCAGGAGGACATAGGCGACGACCACAGGCCGGTCGAGCTGGTAGACCGAGTCGATCAAGAGCTTGCCCATGCCCGGCCAGGCGAAGACGGTCTCGGTGATGGTCGAGAACGCGACGAGGCTGCCGAACTCGACGCCGACCACGGTGACAATCGGGATCAGGATGTTGCGCAGCACATGCCGATTGACGATGCGCCGGGGCCGCACACCCTTGGCGCGGGCATATTTGACATAGTCCTGCGTCATCGTCTCCGCGGTGCCGGCGGCGACGAGGCGCACGATCAGCGCGAGATTCGGGATCGCCAGGTTGAGGGCCGGCAGGGCGATATGGTGCAGCCCGTCCAGCGTCAGCAGGCTGGTCTGGAGGCCGAGCAGCGAGACCGTCTCGCCGCGCCCTGCCGTCGGCAGCCAGCCGAGCAGCACGGCAAAGAGCAGGATCAGCATCATGCCCTTCCAGAAGCTCGGCAAGGAGAAGCCGAGCACGGTTCCCGCCATGACGATGCGGGCGCGCCGGCTGTCGGGGTTGAGGCCGACCATCAGCCCGAGCGGGATGCCCGTAGTGAGCGCCAGCGTCATCGCCAGCAGCACCAGCTCGAAGGTCGCCGGCAACCGCGCCAGGATCAATTGCAGCGCCGATACGCCATGGACGAAGGAGCGACCAAGATCGCCCTTCAGGGCGTTGCCCATGAAGGTCAGGTATTGCTGCCAGACCGGCAGATCGAGCCCGAGCCGGCGGATCAGCGCCTGGCGCTCGGCATCGCTGACCTGCGGCGAGACCAGGAGCTCGATCGGGTCGCCGATGCCGTAGACGGCGAAGAAGACCACGACCGAGACCGCGAGCAGCACGAGCACGCTCTGGATCAGCCGCTGCAGGACATAGGCGGTCATGCCGAACCTCCAAGAGTGGAAGAGCTGACGGCCGGCTTTACTTCGCCGGCTTCACCGACATGGCGAGCATGAACTGGTCGGCACGGCCGGCGACCGCCAGCTCGGACTTGAAGGCCCAGATGCCGCTTTCGAAGTGCAGCGGGATGAAGGCGCCGTCAGCGAGGACGAGCGTCATCGCCTGCTGCAGCAACTCGGCGCGCTTTGTGTCGTCGAGCGTCGTCACCGCGGCGCGGATCACCTTGTCGAATTCGTCGTTCTTGTAGCCGCCATAATTCGAGCCGCCGAGCGTCTTGGCCTCGTTGGGGGTCGGCGGCCACTGCCGCAGGAAGGAGGCGGCCTCGCCGGTCCCCGAGCCCCAGCCGCCGAGCGCGACGCTGAATTCCTTCTTGGCGCGGCGCGGGAAATAGATCGCCCGCGTCATCGCGTCGACCTCGGTCTTGATGCCGATCTGGGTCAGGTACTGCGCGACGGCCTGGGTGATCTGGCTGTCGTTGATGTAGCGGTCATTGGTCGAGGACAAGGTGAGCTGGAAGCCGTTGGGGTAGCCGGCCTCGGCCAGCAGCTTCTTGGCCGCGGCCGGGTCATAGGCAAGCTTGGGCGGGTTCGCCAGCGTGCCGGACATGCCGGTCGGCAGGTACTGGTAGGCCGGCTCGGCGGCGCCATCCATGATGCGCTTGACGATGGCGTCGCGGTCGATCGCCAGCGACATCGCCTTGCGGACGCGGGCGTCCTTGAGCGGGTTCTTGCCGTCCGGCGCCTTGACGAAGGGGCTCTCGTCGCGGGCGACGTCGAGCTGGAAATAGATCACCCGGGTCGAGGGCGTGATGACATGGCCGAAGCGCTTGTCACCCTTGATCCGGGCAAGGTCGCGCGCGGCGGGGTTCTCGATCACGTCGTAATCGCCGGCGAGCAGGCCGGCCAGCCGCGGGCCGGCATTGGTCACCGGCAGGAATCGCACGGTTGCCCATGGCTCGGCAGGGCCCCAATAGCTCGGGTTGCGCTCAAGCTCGATCGCCGAGCCACGCACATAGCTCTTCAGCTTGTAGGGCCCGGTGCCGATCGCGGCCGTGCCGTCGTTGAAATTATTGACCGCAGGCCAGGGCCCGGTGACGCCGCAATTCTTGGCGACGTCGTAGCTGATCGGGCCATGCTCGACGATGGAGGCCGTAAGGATCGGCAGGCCCGAGAGCAGGGTCGGCAGCAGCGGCTCGGGCTCGGTCGTGTTGATGACGAGCGTGTGCGCATCCGGTGTCTCGACCGAGGCGAAATTGCCGGTGATGTCGGCGAAGGAACCGGAAACCTTGGTCTCGTTCTTCAGCGTGCGGCAGAAGGTGAAGACCACGTCCTCGGCGGTGAAGGGCTTGCCGTTCGTGAACGTCACACCCTGGCGCAGCTTGAAGGTCCAGCGATTCTTGCCGTCATTCTCCCAGGACGCGGCAAGGCCGGGCCGCAGCGCCTGCTTCTCATCCTGAAGCACGAGCCCGTCGAAGATATGCATCGCGAGCGCGTTGTTCGGGGTGAGGTCGTGATAATGCGGATCGACGGCGGTCGGCTCCGAGGCGAGCGCGATGCGTAGCGTCTGCGCCATGGCCGGCGCGCTCATATTGGCGCTCAGCAGGGTGGCGCCGAGCAGGATGGTGATGAGCGCGCGTTGACGCATCGATTTCGTCTCCGTTCCCTGAGCCTGTCGTTTCTTTGACAGCTTTATTTTCAGGAGTTAGGAAACATGAAAATGATCCGACGTCAATCAGTGGGAATGCCATGTCACGCGCCCTGAAGCCGACGACGGATCTCGCCAACCGCATCGCCCAGATCTACCCCTCGCTCAGCGAGGGCCATCGCAAGGCGGCCGACTTCGTGCTGCAGAGCCCGCTCGATTCCGCAACCGTGACGATCGAGGGGCTGGCCGAGAAGAGCGGCACCTCGACCGCGACCGTGACCCGCTTCGTCCGCGCCCTGGGCTACCGCAATTATGGCGACTTCCGCGCCGCCTTGTCGGCGGCGCTCAAGGTCGCGATGGGGCCGGTGGAAGGTCTCGCCGATGCCCGCGCCACGGCGGGCTCGGTCTTCGCCACCATGGCGACGACCCTGGAGCGTGAGGCCGCTAATCTCGACGAGGCGATCGCGACGCTGGAGGAGGAGACGGTCAACCGCGCCATCGCCCTGCTCCTGAAAGCGCGCCGCGTCTTCATCGTCGGCTCCGGCGCGAGCTATTATGTCGGCGCCTTCCTGGAGGACGGGCTCGCGCTCTATCTCGACGCCGAGGTCGTCTTCGCGTCCTCGCGCGGCGGGCCGGAACGCGCCGTCCGCCATATGCTCTCGGCCGGGCCCGACGACGTCGTCATCGCGATCTCGCTGCCGCGCTATTCGCGCAACACGCTCGAGCTCGCCAAGTTCGCCAGGAAGCGCGGCGCCGTCCTGCTCGCTTTGACCGACGGAGCGTCATCGCCGCTGGTGCCGCTGGCCGACATGACCTTCTTCGCCCCGGCCCGCAACAGCTTCCTGCCGAACTCGCCGACCGCCGCCTTCGCCGTCGCCGACGCGCTGATCACCACGCTGGCCCGCGAGCGCCCGGACGCGGTCGAGGCGCTGAAGGGCCTGAGCGAGAGCTTGCTCTGGACCTTCCACTATTAGCCCTGCGCCCACCGCGATTGACCGCGAAATCCGGCGCCCGTCATCTGCGGGAAAATGCCCCGGAAGTGATTGTTTGGAATCTCCCTGAGCCCTCATCCTGAGGAGCCATTCCCTTGGGAATGGCGTCTCGAGAGATGCTTCAGGAGGCTCCCCAACCGTCTGGACCATCCTTCGAGACGCCGCTTACGCGGCGCCTCAGGACGAGGGCTCGAATGTCCAAACGGGCTCTAAGCTCTCCGTGAAGAGTATGGGATACCCTAGTTGAGGTTCAGCCCGAGCTCACGGATGAGCGGCACCCATAATGTCCTTTCGGACTGGATCAGCTGCGCGAATTCCGCAGGCCCGCCCGCCAAGGGCTCCACGCCCAACTCGTTCATCCGCGCGCGCAAGGCAGCGTCTGCCAAGGCCGCCGCGTGAGCCTGGCCAAGGATTCCCGCCACCTCGTCGGAGGCCTTCCCGGTCGTCATCAAACCCTGCCATGCATAGGCTTCGAACGCCGATCGGCCATAGGCCTCGTCGATCGTCGGGACGTCCGGCAAACCCGCCAATCGCTTGGGCGAGCACACGGCGAGAGGGCGAACCTGGCCCGAGCGCATCAATTCGCCGCCTGCGGCATAGTCGACCATTCCGGTTTCGACGCTGCCTGACAGCAGGTCGGCGATCATCGGCGCCATCCCGCGATAGGGCACATGGGTCAGGCGCAATCCAAGATCCCGTGTCAGCCTCGCCATGGTCAGGTGATGCGGAGAGCCTACTCCAGGCGAACCGAAATTGAGGCCATCTGCCGTCGACTTGGCGCGCTCTGCGAAATCTTTCGCGCTCGCGATCGGCGATGAGCGTGCTGCGGTCAAGACGAGATGGAAGCGTGCGAGCAGCCCGATCGGCCTCAGGTCGCGATCCGGATCAAAGGGGAGTTTTGCGAAAAGGGCGGTGTTGTTGACCAGCGTGCCGTTATCCGCAGTCAACAGGGTGTAGCCGTCAGGAGGCGCCTTTGCCACCGCATCCGCCCCGATATTGGTCGATGCACCCGGCCGGTTCTCGATGACGATCGCTTGACCCAGCTTCGCGCTCATCGCGCTGCCCACGAGGCGCGCGATGATGTCGGCTCCGCCGCCCGCAGCGTAGGGCACGATCCATTTGACCGGCCGGTCCGGATAGGCAGCGTATGCCTGCGAAGCCAAGGCCAGGGCGCCAGCGCCGGTTGCCGCCAGGAAGCTTCTGCGTGTCAGTGTGTTGGTATCGGTCATCGTCTCCCCCTTTGTGATGTCTTCTTGTAAAACTCGGTTGCGTGACCCCGGGATTGGCTGTGATCGCCTGCCGCGATGCCGGGGATGGCTGACGTCATCGGCCTGCATCACGGCGCCGCCTGGATCTGGGCGCGGCACTCGCCAAAACCGATCGCGGCGAAGCCGGGCCGGCGGCAGCGGGCGCGTAAGGTAACCTCGTCGCCATCCTCGAGGAATTGCCGTTCCTCGCCACCTGGCAACAGGATCGGGTTCCGCCCACCCAAGGTTGCTTCCAGGAGCGAGCCGGCCTCAGTGGGCGCAGGGCCCGATATCGTTCCGGTTCCGATGAGATCGCCGGACCTGAGGTTGCACCCGCCGCTGGCGTGATGAGCCACGATCTGGGCTGCCGTCCAATACATGTAGCGCGCATTCGAGAGCGCCAGGCTGTGGGCGGCGAGCTCGTGCATGGCCATCCTCCGGCTCGAAATCAGCACCTCCAGCTCGATATCGAATGCCCCGCTCAGCCTATCATCGGCATCGACGAGATAAGGAAGCGGCGACGGGTCGCCCTCGGGACGCGCCGGCTGGGCTATCGCATAGGGCGCCAGCGCCTCCGGCGTGATGATCCAGGGCGATACGGTCGAGCTGAAGTTCTTGGCGAGGAAGGGCCCCAGGGGCTGATACTCCCAAGCCTGAATATCCCGGGCCGACCAGTCATTCAGCAGGCAGAAGCCGGCAATGTGCTCCGACGCCTCCGCAATGGGAATTGGGCTTCCCAGATCGTTGCCAGGACCGATCCAGATACCCAGCTCGAGTTCGTAGTCGAGCTTGCGGCAGGGGCCGAAATCAGGCGGCGAACCTCCCTCGCCCCTGGTCTGCCCGTTGGGTCGGCGGACGGACCCGCCGGATGCGCCGACGGAGGATGAGCGTCCGTGATAGCCGATCGGGACATGCTTATAATTGGGCAAGAGCGGGTTGTCGGGGCGGAAGAGCTGGCCGACGTTTCTTGCGTGATGGATGCCGACAAAGAAGTCGGTGAAATCCCCGATCGTGACAGGCAAGGGCAGGCTGCAGGAGGAGGCATGGTGCAGCATCGGCTCCACCCTGGAGCGCTCGACCGCGCCCGTCCGAAGCAATTCGGAGAGCCTGGTTCTCAACGCGCGTCGTGAGGCTGAGCCCAATGCCAGGGCATCATTGAGCACCCCGCTGCCGGCGGCCTCCACGAACGCCGCACTCCCGCCCGACAGCAAGCCCGCGCTCAAAGCGGCGGAAAGGTCGAAGATGCTGTCGCCGATCGCCGTGCAGGGCCGCCTGCGACCATCCTCGGCCGTGAAGATGCCGACCGGCAGGTTCTGGATCGGGAAGTCGGCATGACCATTCGCCGATGCCACCCAGCTCGTCAGCTGGATATCGTGCGTTTCATCGATACGCTGTCTCATGGGGTCACTGTTTGCTCGGACGGGCCGATCCATTCAGGTCGCATTCCATGCGCGCAGAGCTCTGCGCGCTGCAGGGCGCTTATCGCGGTTCGCGACGTTCCGGATCGAAATGCTTGGCGAGCTTGGCTCCGTAGTTGCCATAATCGCGCTGCAAGGTGCCGTTGCCAGCGGCGTAGGGGGTCACGGCCTGCGGGAAACGGCTCTCGAACATGAAAGCGAGGGTGTTCTCGAGTTTGTGGGGCTTCAGCTCGCTGTTCGAGGCTTTTTCGAAAGCGTCGACATCGGGACCATGCGGCAGCATGCTGTTGTGGAGGCTGATGCCGCCCGGCACGAAACCGCCTTCGGTCTTGGCGTCGTAGACGCCGTAGACCAGCCCCATGAACTCGCTCATGACATTGATGTGGTACCAGGGCGGCCGGAAGGTGTTCTCCGCCACGAGCCACCGGTCGGAGAACAGGACGAAGTCGATATTGGCGGTGCCCGGCGTCTCGGAGGGCGAGGTCAGCACGGTGAAGATCGAGGGATCGGCATGATCGAACAGGATTGGGCCGACAGGCGCGTACCGACGCAGATCGTATTTATACGGGGCATAGTTCCCGTGCCACGCCACGACATCGAGCGGTGAATGGGCGAGATCGCAGGCCCAAAGGTTTCCGCCCCATTTGACCATCATCTTGCCCCGCGCATCCCGGTCCTCATAGGCGGCAACGGGCGTGAGGAAGTCGCGCGGATTGGCAAGACAGTTCGCGCCGATGGGGCCGCGCTCCGGCAGGGTCAACGCGCCACCATAATTCTCGCAGATATAGCCGCGAGCCGATCCTTCGACGAGTTCGACAGTGAACTTGATGCCACGAGGAATGACGGTGATTTCGCCGGGCTCGATCGCGATCACGCCGAATTCGGTTCGAAACCTCAGCCGGCCCTGCTCGGGCACGATCAGCATCTCCGCATCGGCATTGTAGAAATACTCGTCCTGCATCGAGCGTGTGGCGACATAGACATGGGCCGCCATGCCGCTTTGCGTGCTGACATCGCCGCAGGTCGTGATCGTGCGAATGCCCTCGATGAAGGAGATCGGCTCGCTCGGGATCTCCTGCGGGTCCCAGCGCAGCGGCCCGATCGGCAGATCCGCGGCCGGATGCGGCGCCGAACACCACAAACCGGGAGCCATCCTGCTGAAACGTCCCCAATGCGCCACGGTCGGGCGGATCCGATACAGCCAGGATCTCTCATTGGTGGTGCGCGGTGCCGTAAAAGGCGAGCCCGAGATCTGCTCGGCATAGAGGCCGTAGGGACATGTCTGGGGCGAGTTGCGGCCGACCGGCAGGGCTCCGGGCAGCGCCTCGGTCTCAAAACCGTTGCCGAAACCCGACATGTAGCCCGCCGTAATTCCCGAGCCCGACGCGATCTGGCCTAGGGGCGATGGTGCTGGAGCGTTCATGGTCGCCTCTTTGGTTCGCGGTGTTCGATCTTGAAGCAGATGGCAGCGCGATGGCTCACTCGGCATCCGCCTGCTTGTCAGGGGCGGCATCAGTAAAAGCGGCGAGCGCCATGCAGCTCGCTTCTGCCGCCAGCAGGCGTGGCACGCTCGACAGATCGCAGCCGAAGCGGCGGGCGTTGGAAAGCTGCGGAACGAGACAGATGTCCGCCAGAGTGGGCGAGGCGCCAAAGCAGAACGGCCCCGGCGCACCGGCTAGAAGCGCTTCGCAAGCCTTCAGCCCGTCCGCGATGACATCACGCGCCCAGCTCGTGACCTCGGCCTCGGGTAAACCGAGTCTCCGGAGCCGCGCCAGAACCTTCAAGTTCTGCACGGGATGGATGTCCGCCGCGATAGCCAGTGCAAAGGCCCGGACGAGCGCGCGAGGCAGCGCATGCTCGGGCAGCAGGGGCGGCACCGGATGGGTTTCCTCCAGCCATTCGCATATCGCCAGCGACTGCGTCAGAACGCCTCCGGCCAGCTCAAGAACAGGAACCAATCCTTGCGGATTCAGCTGAAGGAAATCCGGCGCACGCTGCTCGCCATGGCGCAGATGGTGGAAGACATGCGTCGCCGTGAGGCCCTTGAGGTTGAGCGCGATGCGCACGCGCCACGCCGCGCTCGAGCGAAAATAGCCGTGGAGGGACAGCGCCCCCGCTCCCGGCCCGCCCGAATGCGCGGTATCTGCTGGGAGGCCCGAGCGATCCGGATCCTGCGCTGTGCCGTCGCACGCCACGACTTCCCCCTAGGTGCAACTGGAAACGTTGGATACGATATCAATATCCCGACCGGTTAATATCATTTCATATGAAATCAAACAAGCCGCCTGACCGGACATTTTCCCAGAGGGGCGATGGGAAGGATCCGGATATGTCTGCTGCTTCGGACGAGCCGCTGGTGCTGGCGCGTTTCCTGCCCTACCGATTCTCCATCCTGGCCGAGCGCATCAGCCGCGCCTTCGGAGCACGCTACGGCGCCGCCTTCGGCCTCGGCATCCCCGAATGGCGGGTGATGGCCGTGCTCGGCGAGTTGAGCAGATGCTCGACGAAGGAAATCATCGCCCGCACCGAGATGGACCCCGTAAAGGTCAGCCGCGCAGCCGGCCGGCTGGTGGATCTCGGCCTCGTTCAGCAAAAGCCGCACCCCGAGGACAAACGCGCGCAGATGCTGAACCTGACCCGCAAGGGGGGCGATGTTTACGGCAGGATCCTGCCGATGGCGCGCGCGCTCGAGGCTGAATTCACCAGCGTTCTGGATGCCGAGGAGCGGCGCGCCTTGGATGTCATCCTGACCAAGCTACATGGCAGCGCGGGGCGCCTGCAGGACAATTCCTGAAGACCGGGTCGTGGTCGGCGCCAATCGCGACCGACAAGACGCCCGTGATCGACAAGACGTCCGCCGAAATGCTGGAGGCACATATCGGCGGACGTCTGATCGCGGATCACCGCCGGCACGCGAGCGCCCGGATGCGGTCGAGGCGCTGAAGGGGCTGAGCGAGAGCCCGCTCTGGACGTTTCATTATTAGGCGGACCGGCCGGTTTTGGGGGTGGGCGGCATTCGGGTTGCCGGTCCGCCCGCATTGGGTGCCCTCTTTGGCTTCAGCCCACCCCGAATTTTGCAGAATTCTGTTCACGACGCTGGTCCAGGCGCGCAGGGATGCTGGCGTCGCACATGCTCAACTGGCGGCGCGCATCGAGCAGCGGCAGACATTCGTGTCGAAATACGAGACGGAGAAGCGGCGGCTCGATACGGCGGAGTGCATTGCGATCGGGCGGGCGATTGGGGGGAGCCATAGGGCGACAATGCGTAAGGCAGAATGGCCTGCATTGGTAAAATAGCTCAACGTGACCGAGATTGGCCCCTTGCGGACCCTCCCAAGGTCCGGGTTCGGGCAGGCCGGCTGGCCGAACGACTAGAGGCCGGGGCCGCCTTTCAACACCTCTGGAACTTCCGCGCGCCGCTAGCCGGGTTCGGGCTATCGCCGATCCCTTACGCCAATTCGAGCGGCCCAACCCCCAGTGACCGAGCCGTGACAGGACGAGCGCATGTCAGGCTCTAATACTGCTGGATGTTGCAAGGTTGCGAGAGGCAGCTTGCATCGAAGCTCCGAGCGAGCTCAGCGAGGCTGATCGTACTTAAACGCGTGAGCAAGAGCGTCTCAGCCGCCGCGAGCGCGTCTGCCAGCGCATTGTTGACGGCCTGCTCGACAGCGCATTCGGGATGGGCATGCTCGTTGCCGATAGCGAAAAGCCGTGGGCCACCAACCGCCCGGTGTATATCGAGAAGCGAGATCTTTTCGAGCTCGGCGGCGATCGCCCAGCCCCCGCCGTGGCCCTTCTCCGAGTGGACGTATCCCGCCGCTTTCAGGCCAGCCATCGTGCGCCGGACCACGACAGGATTCGTCCCCAGCATGCGAGCGATGGCGCCTGAGGTCATCGGGCCGTCGTGGCGAGCCATGTGCAGCAGCACGTGGAGCATTCTTGAAAGGCGACTGTCGTAACGCATGCCACAATCATTCTCGTCCCCCCTGGCATTGGCAAGGCAGAGCTATCAAGTTACTAATGAAGTTACATGACTTGTGAGGTCACATGAAGCGCGAGTTCGAACGTGCCGATCATTGGGATGCGACGGCCCGGCATTATGAGAAGACCGCGCATCCGTTTACCGCACGCTTCGCCGAAGCGGCACTGGCAAGGGTGAAGCTGTCGCCTGACAAGCGCGTGTTGGATGTCGCAGCTGGCACTGGCGCGCTGGCGTTCGCGGCCGCACGAACCGGCGCGCAGGTGCTTGCCACCGATTTCTCTGCGGGCATGGTAGCGCGCATCGCGGCTGCTGGGCTTCCCAACGTGGATGCGCGGGTCATGGACGGCCAGTCGCTCGATCTGCCTGACGCCGGTTTCGATGCGGTCTTCTCGATCTTTGGCGTCATCATGTTTCCCGACTGGCGAAAGGGTTTGGCGGAGATGGCCCGCGTGACGCGCCCGGGCGGGCATGGCGTGGTCGCGACCTGGCAAGATCGCGGGGCAGCGACCTTCCTGCTACTCGGCGAGGTGCGCGGGAGGCTATTCCCCGAGCGCAAGAGCATGACGATGCCGGAGGGGATGCTTGCGTTGAGCAAGCATGACAATTTCGCTCGCGAGCTTGTCGCCGCGGGTTACCGCGATGCGCAAATTGAGTTCGTCACTTACGACTATGAGCTCGACGTCTCCCAGCTTGCCACGCCTGATACGCTGTTCGGCATGTCCCCCGACTGGGCCGAGCTGAGCGGAGACGAGAAGGCCGCGGTAGTCGATGAAGTCCGGCGAATGGCTGGCGACCGGTCGGTACTCCCTGTTCCCTCCTCGGCCTTGGTCGCTGTCGCGAAACGATAACACGGTCGAAAGCGAACCTCATACGCATCCGAGATCGGGTCGGGAGCGGCCTTTCGACCCGGCAGCGCGGAAGGTCTGCGCTTCCTGGCGAGGATCCAGCTTCCGCTAGTTGGCGCTCGCTCGACGAGCCCCCTGCGTTCGCGGTCGACGACTGGCCCGGCGTGGTTTGCGGCCCGTGCTAGGGCGGAAACACCTGCGCGACTGGATCTCCTTTCCATCTGGGCGAGTGTCCGAAAGCACGTCTGAAGGCTTGGCCGAACGCGCTCTGCGACGTGTAGCCAACATGCGCCGCGACACTCGCGACGTTCCCGGTGCCATCGCTCAACATTTGGCGGGCGAGAACCATGCGCCAATGGGTCAGGTAATCAAGTGGTGGGCGACTGACTCGGCTCGTGAAGCGAGAGGAGAAGGCTGAGCGCGACATGCCGACGCGTGCTGCGAGCATCTCAACGGTCCAGGGACGGGCCACCTCGTCATGCATCAGCCGTAGCGCCTCACCAATCCGGCGGTCTGCCAACGCGCCGATCCAGCCGACGCATGCCTCGCCGTGCTCGGAGATGTAGGCGCGGACCGCCTCCACGATCATGACTTCGGCTAGGCGTGCCGTGATGAGCGAGCCGCCGATGCGAGCCTGTCCGATCTCGGCTTGCAGGAGTTCCAGGGTACGGGAGACGGCCATTGCCGACGGGGACGTCCTGGCTATCCGCATAAATACGGGAAGCGCGTCGAACAGGAACGTCGCGTCACGGCTCTCGAACGCGATCCCCCCACCCAACATGACCGTCTCGTCGCCTCGCAACCGGACGACCTCCCGGGTCGGATCCTCGTAAAGCGCCATGCCATCGACCGCTGCGATCGCGGGATCGCTTGCAATGGCGTAGGGCGTGTCGCCGATCAGGAAGACGTCCCCGGTCTCCAGATGCTGGGTCGGCTGGCCAGGGAGCAGGACAAAGCACCTTCCGCGTAACAGCGCGACGAATTTGAGCCGCGCCTGTCCTGGAAATGCCAATGCCCAATCGCCGGAAGCTTCGAAACGCGTGCGACGCACGCTGCGTACCCCGAGCGCTGCCAGCACCGCAGACAGGGGATCGGAAGGGCGATTGGACGATCGCGACAGTATCATGGCGTATCAAGCATAGATCATCCTGTGATGAGCTTCTAGGCTTTGCCGGAGGAGATCGAGCATGAGCATCGAAAACAAGGTCGTCGTCATCACCGGCGCTAGCAGTGGAATCGGTCGCGCCACCGCGCTTCTGCTCGCGTCGCGGGGCGCCAAAATCATCCTGGGCGCGCGACGCGAGACCCTGATCGCCAGCCTCGCGGAGGAGATCGTCAAGTCCGGCGGTCAGGCTTTTTTCCGGCCGACCGACGTGACGCGGCGCGGCGACTTGGAGGCGCTGGTGGCCCTGGCCTGCGAGCGCCATGGCCGCCTCGACGTGATCGTCAACAATGCCGGTATCGGTCCGATCTCGCGTTTCGACGCGCTGAGGGTCGATGACTGGGATGCGATGATCGACGTCAATATCAAGGGCGTCCTCTACGGGATCGCCGCGGCCCTTCCAGTCTTCGGAAGGCAGGGGAGCGGCCATGTCGTCAACGTCGTCTCGACCGCCGGCATCAAGATCCTGCCAACGATGGGCGTCTACGCCGCGACCAAGAACGCGGTGCGTACAATCACGGAAGCCTTGCGGCAGGAAGCCGGACCCCATCTCCGCGTAACCGAGATCTCCCCAGGGATGATCGCGACCGACTTCGCCGAGTCCATGACCGATGAGGCGGTGAAGGCAGCGATCCAGAAGCGCTCTTCCGCCATCGCGATTCCACCTGAGGCCATTGCCCGTGGCATCGCATTCGCGTTGGAGCAGCCTGCGGATGTCGATGTCGGCAGCATCGTGATCCGCCCGACCGCACAGGACTGACTGCAACGCCCCAAGGTACGACAGCGTGCAGTGGCCAGCCACTGACGCTCCGTGGCGAACCCAAGTGGGATTGGCTGCGGCTTTGGATCGAAGTATTCGCACTGGCCCTGGCAGGACATGTCAGCTTCGGGGGGAAGACCGAATGTCTGGAGTTGGCGCTTGCTGCATCTTGATCAGGCCTTCACCGCGTCGATGAACGCGCGAAGCCCTGCCGACATGTTCCGGCGGCTGGGATAGTAGAGGTAGAGCCAATCCTCGGGCGGGCACCATTCGTCGAGGCAGCGGATCAGGCGGCCGTCGAGGATCTCTCGCTCGGCCCGATTCTCCCAGACATAGGCCAGTGCCGCGCCCGACAGGGCGACCTGGACCATCAGCTCGTGATCATCGAGCGCGATCGGCCCCGTCGGGTGATAGGCGATCGCCTCGCCCTTCAGCTCGAACTCCCACGGGTAGCGGACGCCGCTCGGATACATGTTCTGCACGCAGACATGCTCGGAGAGTTCGCGCGGGGTCATTGGCATCGGCCGCTCGGCGAAGTAGGCGGGTGAGCCGACGATGGCCATGCGTAGTCGAGGCCGGATCTTCACCGCCACCATGCCCTCGCGCAGGCTTTCGCCGAGCCGGATGCCAGCATCGAAGCCCTCGTCGACGATATCGACGAGCCGGTCGGTCGCCACGATCTCGACTTGGAGCTGCGGGTTGGCCTTGACCAACGGACCGATCACACGGCCGAGGACAAAGGGCGCGATCGAACTCGGCACGTTCAGCCTGACTTTGCCGAAGGGCGTGTCGCGGAAGCTGTTCAAGGCATCGAGCGCCGCAACGATATCCGCGAAGGCGGGCGAGAGCTGTGCGTGCAGCACCCCGCCGGCATCGGTCAATGAGACGCTGCGGGTCGTGCGGTTGAGCAGCCGGATGCCGACGCGCTCCTCCAGGTTGCTGACGGCATGGCTGATGGCAGACGCCGTGACACCGCGCTCCTCCCCGGCTCGGCGAAAGCTCAGGTTCCGCGCGACGGCGTCGAAGGCGGAAAGCTCTGAGAGTTCTGTCGCACGCATTGATGATCCTCATTCAGCATCATGCGAAGAATTACCGATCTAATCGCGGAAGTCGAGTTGCGCCACCTTCGCGTCATTGCAGCCGGCATCCCGCCGGCCGATCACCGGACGGAGGTTTCCATGGCCGACTTCACCTTGCCCGCTCGCAACACCGCTTCGCCCTTCGCCGACCTGCGCGGCCACCATGTCGCGCTGCGCGTGCCATCCTTCGACGACGCGATCGCGTTTTATGTCGGAAAGCTCGATTTCCGCATCGTCCACCAATGGCCCTATGCCGACCAGAAGCTCGCCTATCTGGCGCTGCCCAATGACGACCACTTCATGATCGAGTTGCTGGCGGGTGGCGATCCGCTGCCGACACCGGCTCCGACCTATGCCGATCTCGGCGACAGCCTGCGCCAAGCCGGCCTGCACCATTTCTGCATCAACGTCGCCGACATGGATGCGAGCGTCGCGGCACTGCGGGCCCGGGGCGTCACGGTCGTCACCGAACCGTTCAAGCTCGACGACATCAGTCGGAAACTCGCCTTCATCGCCGACCCCTTCGGCAACCTGATCGAACTCGCCGAGGTCGTCTGACCATTTCGTGCGCCGAAATCTTCGGCGCGCGCCTCATCCCCTTCACTCATCTGGAGTTCCTCCCATGCCGCAGACATGGCTCATCACCGGCTGCTCGACCGGCTTCGGCCGCGCGCTGGCCCAGCACGTCGTCGCGCTCGGGCACAACGTCGTCGTCACCGCCCGCAACCCGGCGCAGATCGAGGATATCGCGACCGGCCACGCAGAGCGCACCCTCGTCCTCAAGCTCGACGTCACGCGGGAAGCCGACATCACAGAGGTCGTCCAGGCGGCCGAGGCGCGCTTCGGCCGCATCGACGTACTCGTGAACAATGCCGGCGTCGGTTATTTCGGCGCCTTCGAGGAAAGCGACATCGGCGCAGTGCGCGCCATGTTCGAGACCAATGTCTGGGGACTCGCGCAGATGTCGCGCGCCGTGCTGCCAGGCATGCGCCGCCGGCGCACCGGCACGATCGTGAACATATCCTCGATCGGCGGCCTGCGCGCCTTGCCCTCGCTCAGTTTCTACGCAGCTACGAAATTCGCGGTCGAGGCGCTGTCGGAGAGCCTGTCTCGCGAGGTCGCACCCCTCGGAATCAAAGTGCTGATCGTCGAGCCCGGTCCGTTCCGGACGGACTGGGCGGGCCGCTCGCCGGGTCACACCGGCACGTTCATCGACGATTACGCGGATACAGCTGGTGCCTTCCGCCGCACCATCACCGGCTATGACGGCCAGCAGCCGGGCGATCCCGAGCGCGCGGCGCGCGCCATCGTCATGGCCGTCAATGCGACCGAGCCGCCGCTGCGGCTGCTGCTGGGCAAGGCCGCGCTCGCCGGTGCGCGCGAAAAGCTCGCCGAACTCCGGACCGACTTCGACGCCTGGGCCACCGTCACCGAGGGCGCAGACTTTCCGGCTGCCTGAGGTGCCGGACGAGGCCCAATCCTGTTCAACTCACATTCAAGGATAACCATCATGTCGAAAACCGTTCTCATCATCGGAGCGGGTCCGGGTATCGGGCTCGCCACGGCTGAGCGCTTCGCGCGCGAGGATTTTCGTGTCGTGCTGGCCGCTCGAAACGCCGACAAGCTGAAGGGCATGTCGGATACGCTGTCGGGGCACGGTGCCGACGTCGTCGAGGAGATCGTTGACGTCCGCGATGCTGCCGCGGTCGACGCGCTGGTCTCCCGTTACGCGCCCGACATCGACGTACTGCACTATAATGCCGGCGTACTGCGTTATAGCGACGGGCAGTTGCGCACAGACCCGCTGGGCGACTTGGCCGTCGACACGATCGAGGACGACGTCGCCGTCAACATCACCGGCGCTCTCGCCGCACTTCGCGCCGCGCTACCCGCATTCTACGACCGTGGCTCGGGATCGATCCTGCTCACGGGCGGGGGACTTGCCACCACGCCCCATCCCGATCTGCTGACGCTCAGCGTCGGCAAGGCCGGGATCCGCGCCATGGCTCAAGGCTTGTTCGAGGTCAGCCGCGGCCACGGCGTCCATGTCGGGGTCGTCACCGTGGCGAAGTTAGTCAGCCCGGCTAGTGCGGACGCGGAGGAGGTCGCCGATCTGTTCTGGGGCCTTCACGCGCAGCCCAAAGCTGAGTGGGCTTGGGAAGAGCTCTATTCGTGATTCATCGATGCTGCGCTTCGATGTCATCGCAGCATTCGACACGCAAACTCAGCTGAGGGCGCGCCAATCGCGATCCGACGCGCGCGCTCGTCGCGTCCTCAGCGAATGCAACTCCTGCCTTGCAGTCTCGACATCGACGGTTCTCTGGCCCTCGTCGAATGCCTTATAGACCGGTCGGAGCGTCGCCTCTGCCTCATCGTAGCGTTTTGATCGTGACCGCAGATGAGCCAAGCGTGTCGCCGAGCGAAGTTCCCAGCCGCGCGCCGAGACATCGCGTGCCACGGCAATCGCACGGTCGAGAAGCGCCTCGGGGTTCGCACTGCCGGGTTCCGACACGAGCAGGATGTCTGCCTTCACGCGAAAGATCTCCGGGAGGTGCAGCGCGCTTCCACTGTCGATCGCGAGTTGTTCGCAGGACTCGATGACGTCTCGCGCCTGCCCGGCCTCTCCGCAAGCGAGCAGACCCTGCGCCGTGGCGATCATGAGCGGCGCAGTGAAAAGGCGATAATGCGCGTCATCGAGACCCCGCATTGCCGACCTGATCTGCGCGACACCGCCCTCCGGATCTCCTGTCGCGATCGCGACCTCGCCCCTGAACGCGCCAGCGAGCGCGGCATAGGGGCGAAGCGTACCGTGCTCGGCCGCGTCCTCGAGGCGCTTGATGTAGTTCAGCGCCTCCCCCCAGTCGCCACGCCAAATGAAGATCGGCGGGATGCCACTCAGTGCGACGGCCCGATGGAGCTTGAACTGTGACGAATCCACCTCGCGCACCGAAGCGCGTGCCATCGCCGCTGCTCGATCCGGGTAGCCCCGGAGCCACAACGCATGCGCCCGAATGATGCGGGCACGATTGGGATGGGTCGAATAGGAGGCGTAGCCGGCATGCGAGGCATCGGCCTCGACCAGCCCGATGGCCTCGTCGAGATGCGCCGCGACGGAGTCAAGTTGCCCGACCTGATGCAGCGAAACGCCCAGCGACAGATGAGAGGCGGCCAGCGCCAGCGGATCGGACATCGTCCGGGCGATCGCGAAGCTGTTTTGCGCGACGACGAGACCTTGGATGAAGTCCGCTCGCCGGCAGTACAGCACATGGAGATCCGCAAGGATCTCCAGCTGTTGTCGGCGTTCCCCGAATTTACTTGCGAGTGCGAGGCCCCTTTCGAAGGCCCCTTTGGTGTGCTCGCTATTCCCGCTGGAGTACATCAGCGCCTGAGCCAGTGCGGTCTGGAGACCCATTTCTGCCCTGGACCCGATCTCCTCCGGATCGAGCCGGGCGAGCGTGGCTTCGCAGACTGAGCGGCATTCCGCGAGCAGCGAGAGCGTCAGAAAGAGGCGGGCACTGCCGACCGCGAGAGGGGTCAGGACGCGAGGAACGCCATGCGGGCCGAAGCACCAATCGAGAGCGGCTCTTACATTGGGGATGTCGTCCTCGTCGGCGGACTGACGTAGGGGATCGGGCGCGACCCGCATGTCGGACCAGCGCAGAAATTCGGCAAAATAGATCGCGTGCCGCCGCGCCGCGGCCTGGAGTTCGTCCCCCGACGCCTCGGCCAGCAGATAGGCTCGCGTCGTGTCGAGCAGGCGGAAGCGCCTGGCTCCGTCGTGTCCGCTTACCGAAACCAGCGACTGGGCGACGAGGTCGTCCAGGATGCGCTCGACGTCGCATTTATCGGCCTCGCCATCCGATGCAACGGCACAGGCGGCTGCCAAACTGAAGGGGCCGACAAAGACGGCCAGCATGCGGAGTACGACCTGCGCGGGGCCATCGAGCAGATCGTAGCTCCAGGCGATCGTCTCCGTCAGTGTTCGATGGCGGCGCGCCGCCGTCCTCCTGCCGCCCCGTAGCGGCGCGAGCTGCCCTCTGAGCAACCCGGCGAGCGCCTCCAGTCCATATGTCGGCAGCCGTCCGGCGGCGAGCTCGATTGCCAGCGCGATGCCATCGAGTTGGCGGCAGATGCCGGCTATCAGCGCGGCGTCCGTATCGACCAGCCTGCGTCTGCTGCCCGCTGCGGCCGCTCTTTCGACGAAGAGGCGCGCCGCCGGATTCGACAATACGCCGTCGAGCGTCGTCTCTTGCTCCGGGGTCGGCAGTTCGAAGGGCAAAAGCGGATAGACGCACTCCTCCTCGAGCCGAATGGCCTCTCTGCTGGTCGCAAGTAGTCGTACGGTCGGCACGTCATCGACGAGGCGCTCGACGATCTCCGCCGCGGCGCCGATCAGGTGCTCGACGCTGTCGAGGATGAGGAACGCCTCTCGAAGACGAAGCCGCGCGACGATGTCCGGCATCGGATCGGCCCGTTGCACGGCAAGCCCGATCGCCGACGCGATCGCACTTTTGATAAGCGCATCGTCTTGGATCGCGCCCAGATCGATGAAGTGGATGTCGCCTGCGAACTCGGATGCGAACGCGTGCGCTGCCGCGACGGCAAGGGTCGTCTTCCCGATGCCGCCCGTTCCAACGATTGTCACGAATCGTCGCGAACGCATGCGATCGAGTAATTCCGAAAGCTCGGCTTCGCGCCCGATGGCGCGGGCCAATCGGGACGGTAATCGGATCGATCGATCGTCCGTCGGCGCGGGGCCTTGATAGGCTGCCTGCCGATCGATCGGCGTGACGGGCGCCACGAAGCAGTAGCCCTGTCCCGGCACGGTCGCGATGAAGGCGTTGTCGCTCGTCTCGCCGAGATGGCGGCGGAGTTCGACCAACTGAAATCGCAGGCTGCCCTCGCCGACGGGAATCCCCGACCAGACCTGCGCCCAGATCTCCGGTTTCGAAACGGTGCGGCCGGCGTTCTCGACGAGAAGGCGCAGAAGGTCGAATCCGCGCGCGCCGAGCTTGACGGGGACGCCTTTCCGCTCGACCCGGCGCTCCGCCGAGAAGAGACGATGATCGCCGAAGCCGTAGTCATATCGGGATGCGCCGCGATCGGGCCTCATCTCATCTGCTCCTGACCGCGCTGTCTCATCGGCCCGTTTGAACGAGGGATCAGAGACTAGCAGAGCCAGAAGGCCTCGGGCTCGCACAATATCGTTGGAACGCCTTCTGCCGCCGCTTCAGGTGGGCGGCGGCGGGAGAAGGCGAGTGGACCGGCTCGGTAAGTGGAGCCACGGACAACCTCAGCCGGACGGGCAGTTTGCGCCGGTGGCGATCCAGGCTTCGATCAGCGCCCCGAACTGCGCCTGCGTGCCCGGTGCGGGCTCACGGCCGTCGCCCGGATGCCACGCCCAGCCGACGAGGTGGTCCTCGGCCAAGTGGGATTTGATCTGCGCGAGCGAGCGCCCGCCATTCCGACCCGGGTCCTTGATCTGCTCGCAGATCTGACCGAGCGTTCGACCCTGCCAGGCCATGGAAGCTGGCGCGAGCCCCCAATGGGGCGCGCCGGGAATGGTCTTGATGCCGGCGCTGAGCGTGGCCGTGTTCTCCTGGCGATGACAGGTGGAACAGGGCAACCCTGGCGCCCCTGTGCCCATGTCGCCCGCAAACATCGGCGGAACATGGGGATGCAGGTTCTCGGCCTGCGTCGGTCGGCGGGTGGCGGGGTGGCAGTTCATGCAGCGTGGATGCTGAAGCACCTTGCCCACCTCCGTGAACAAGGCGATCGAGCGCTGGTTCGCGTCAGCGATCGACGCAAAGCTGGCGGAATCCTGGAGCGTCTTCGACCCTGGCTGAGCGCTGGCATTATCGGACTGCAGCAGTTCGATGCCGAACAACGCCGCCGCTGCCGCGACGAGACCGATCAAGGCCGTGCGGGCCGTGTTGGAGCGGAGCCATGCTGGTTGGGTGGTCATGCTGTCTGCACCATGGCGGGATCGAGCGGGAGAGCGAGGAGGCGTTTCCCGGTGATGCTGCGGATGGCATTGAGCACTGCCGGAGCAACGACCGCCGTACCGGGCTCCCCGACGCCTCCGGGTTCCTCTCGGCTGTCCATGACAACCACCTCGATCGTTGGCGCCTCGTTCATGCGCACGACTGGGTAGTCGTGGAAATTGGACTGCTCGACCTGGCCGTTGCGGACCGTAATCTTGCCGTAGAGCGCGGCACTCAGCCCGAAGATGATACCGCCTTCTATCTGCTGCCTGACGATGCCGGGATTGACCGCGCGGCCGCAGTCGACGACGCAGGTCATGCGGGGTACGCGGATGCGCCCCTGCTCGTTCATGTCGACCTGCGCGACGAGCGCGATGTGGCTCCCGAACGCCGAAAGGATCGCGACGCCGCGAGCGCTGTTGCGCGGCAAGGCTCCGTCCCAGCCGCTTTCCTTGGCCGCACGATCGAGAACCGCCAGCATGCGCGAACCAGGCTCCAGCAAGGCCCGTCGGTAGTCCACCGGGTCGCGGTCGGCCCGATGGGCCAGCTCGTCGACGACCGATTCGACGATGAAGCCGTTGCGGGTGTCGCCCACACCCCGCCAGTTCCCGACCAGAAGGCCGCTCGGCGGGTCGTTGCGAACGAAATCCACGGACAGGTTCGGCAGGACATAGGGACCGTACGCGCCGCCCGTGACGTCGAGATCGATGCCGTTCCTGAAATAGCCCGGCAGGAACCAGGCCATCACGGCCGGGCCGACAATGCGGTGGTCCCAGCTCACCGGCATGCCGCGCTCGTCCAGCCCGACCTTGACCCGACTGTGGTTGTGGAAGCGGTAGGAGCCCTGCCGCATGTCCTCCTCGCGGCTCCAGGTCACCTTGACCGGCGCATCGACCTGTCGCGCGATGAGCGCGGCTTGCGTGATCCATTCCGACTGGAGCCGGCGCCCGAAGCCACCACCGATGAGGTGGTTGTTGACCCGCACCGCTTCGGCCGGAAGATTCAGCGCCTTCGCGACGTCGTTGCGAGCCCGGCCCGGTGCCTGGCTGCCAACCCAGATCTCGCATGAACCAGGCCGGACATGCGCCGTGCAGCACAATGGCTCCAGGGCGGCGTGGGCAAGCATCGGCAGGCGGAAGTCCGCTTCGTAAGTCATCTTGGCTGCGCTCATCGCGCGCGCCGGCTCGCCCTTGGTCTCTGCGATCAGTCCCTGTGTTCCGAGCGCCGCGTCGCATGTCGCGACCAGTCCGGCGGTGTCCAGTGACGCATTTGCGCTGTCCGACCATTCCGGCTTCAAAGCCGCGAGACCCTTCCGAGCCGCGCCCGTATGGTCGGCGACGACGGCGATCGCATTGGCAAGTTCGACCACCTTCCGAACCCCCCGCACCGCCAGTGCCGGCGCGTGGTCGACGCGCCTCAGGGTCCCGCCGAACACCGGGCAGGCCATGACGCTCGCATAGCGCATTCCCGGCAACCGGACGTCGATTCCGAAGATCGCCGATCCGTTGACCTTCGCCGGGGAGTCGATGCGCGGCAGGGTCTTGCCGATGACCCGTAGCGTTCCGGCTTTGAGCGGCGGATCCTGAGGAACCGCCAATGTGCGGGCGACTTCGACGAGAGCTCCATAGCTGACCCGGCGGCCGCTTGCAGGATGTACGACCCGGCCCGCCTCGGCATGACAGGCGACAGCGGGGACAGACCAGCTGCGCGCCGCCGCCTCGACCAGCATCATACGTGCTGCCGCCCCCGCTTGCCTCATCGGCTTCCAGGCGCCGCGCAGGCTGAGTGAACCGCCCGTGATCTGCTCGCCCAGCAAAGGGCTGGCGTAGAGCACGTTATCGCCGATCGCGTGTTCGATTTTCACGGCGGATGGCTCGATCTCCAGCTCCTCGGCAACCAGCATCGCGACCGACATCAGCGCACCTTGCCCCATCTCGGCATAGGGGACGACGAGGGTGACCGTGCCATCGCGATCGATTCGGACGACGCTGTTGGGCCGAAACGACGACGCGTCCGCCGATTGCGCCATGGCGGTCTTGTCTGAGAGACGGAAGCCCAGCGCGAGTTCGCCCGCAAAGCCAGCGGCGATGGCAAGGAGGGCGCGGCGGGTCGGCGCAAAAGCAGAATTGGGCGCGTTCATGTCAGGGAGCCTTGGCCGGAAGCGGAAGGTCGGCGGCGGCCTGCTTGATGGCGGCGCGTATCCGCCCGTAGGTCCCGCAACGGCAGATGTTGCCCGACATGGCGGCGTCTATGTCGGCGTCGTCTGGGGTGGATTTGGCTTCGAGCAGCGCCGCTGCCTGCATGAGCTGCCCTGACTGGCAATAGCCGCACTGGACCACGTCGACCGCCAGCCAGGCCTTCTGCAAGGCTTGGCCCGTCGTGCTGCCCTCGAGTGCCTCTATCGTCAGGATCGGTTGCTCGCCGATATCGCCGACGGGCGTGACGCAGGCGCGCCTGGGCTGACCGCCCACGTGAACGGTGCAGGCGCCGCACATCGCGATACCGCAGCCGAACTTCGTGCCGGTCAGTCCGAAAACGTCTCGCAGCACCCAAAGCAGCGGCGTGTCAGGGTCGACATCCGCCTCGCGCCTGCTGCCGTTCACCTGGATCAACATCGGCCGTCATTCCTTTCGTGCCCGAAGGCGCCACGTATCAGCATGCAGGCTGCCGTCGCGGCCGTCAGGTTAGGAGTTGCTAGATCGCGTTAGCCGGGTCGCCAGAGCGCCAAAGCTCAGTGGCGAGTGTCGCCTGTCGGCTCACCGGAGCTGGTGCGCTCGTCCCGAAACCGACGAAGGATCGTATCTCCCAGCCAAGGCCCGACAGCCTCCCGGTCCAGCCCATTCGGGACGACGGCCTCATCAAGGGCGATCAAAACCTCGATCCCGATATCCCAGAAGACCGGCATAGAGCCTGCGGGTGCAGCGTGCGGAACATGGCCAGTGAGATAGGCCCGCAGTGCCCGCTCGTCGTCTCCCAGGACGATGTCGCTGGGCTTGCCGTCGCTGATGACGATGAGGGCCGGCCCATGGACCGTCGGTGCAATCGCGTAGCGAGGCCTTTTAAGAAAAGCATGACTGGCCGCCGCGACGAGGCCGGACAAGCGTCCGAGGCTTGTGAACCGGTGCAGGTCTGCCAAGCTCGAACACATGTCAGATCTCCTGTGCGGCGACGGGTCGCGCGGCGCCGTCTCTGTCGATGGAGGAGTGAAAGGGGGGGCCTCGGAAGGCCTTCGCCTTGAGGCGGACGGCGTGGCTCAGGCTGCGACTGCGAAGTCGGTACTGATGGAGGCCTCACGCCATAGCGCGAGCTCGCCGGCCACGAAGGCGTTCTTCGCCTCGATCGCGGCGACCGTGTCGCTGCCATAGGGCATGCGAAGGGGCGGATTGGCCGATCCGGCGAGCGTCAGGATCGCCTTGGCGAGCTTGGCAGGATCGCCTGGCTGGCGATGGCTCAGGCCGGCGGCGTGCTCTCGGACCAGTCCGGCCGTCCCGTCATAGTCCGCGATCCGCGACTCGCTGACGCTCAGCGAGCGCGCGTCGAGGAAGTCGGTCCGGAAATAGCCGGGCTCGATGATCGTGACCTTGATGCCGAGCGGCTCCAGCTCGGCGGCGAGCGCCTCGGAAAGGCCTTCGACGGCGAACTTCGTCGAGCAATACACGCCAAAACCGGCCCCGCTGCGATAGCCGCCGATGGAAGAGATATTCAAGATCCGCCCGCTTCGAGCGGCGCGCATATGTGGCAGCACGGCGCGAGTGACGTTCAGCAGGCCAAAGACGTTCGTCCGATAGAGCGCCTCGATCTCGGTGCTCGTCGCTTCCTCGACCGCTCCCAGAAGGCCGAACCCGGCATTGTTGAGGAGGACATCGATCCTGCCGAACCGCTTTATGGCCTGGTCAGCGGCGACCAAGGCTTGGCTTTCGTCGGTCACGTCGAGCGCAACCGCCAGAAGACTGGGATGCTCGCCGAGCGAAGCCGTGACCGATTGAGGGTCGCGAGCAGTGGCGACGACTGCGTCACCATTGTCCAACGCAAGCTTGGCGACGAGGGCCCCGAAGCCCCGGGATGCGCCGGTGATGAACCAGGTTTTCATGGTCGTCGTCCTTCCGTTCCGGCGGATTGCCGATGAACGAGAAGTAGCGCACCGTTTTTCGAGCGATAATCGTCCTAGTCGTCAGCGCAATAATGATTCTGGCTCAGCAATGAGCCTGCCACGAAGTTTGTAACTCTGTCTTCTACCGGTCACGGGCACGCTCCTGCGGCCGGGCCTGTTTGCATATTTGGCACGGGCGAACGTCCGCGTAGGCGGCTGTCACGGGCCGCAACTGGGTCAGGATTGCCCCCGAAGCATGCGGATGTGGACGTCCGCTTTCTGGCGATGTGCCAACTACTGCTTACGGCGCGAAGCTGACCATGTAACCATACGGCAACCACGGACTTTCGCGGCATTTCGGAAAGGCCGCGGAGGGCCACGGCCCAAAACGCAAAAAGCGCCGGGAAACCCGGCGCCTTCGGCAGTCTTCAATGCTAAGATGTCCTGGAGCGGGAGAAGGGATTCGAACCCTCGACCCCAACCTTGGCAAGGTTGTGCTCTACCCCTGAGCTACTCCCGCGTCCGGACATGGTCGCGTCGTTTCCGGCGCGAGGCCGGCTTATTGCCTCAAAGCCGGACCCAGTGCAAGCCTCTTGTTGCAAATCTTCGCGCATGACCTCGAATAAGAACCGCGCTGCGCCCTATCGACCATGCGCAACGCGGCAGTAAATCATTGAAATTATGACGATAAATGCGACATCCAGCCGAACCGACAAAGGCTTGAACGCGCCGCTTCGCGCTGTGCGCAACGGGCTGGTGGGCTTGCTTGCCTTGATGCTGGCATCGGGAATAGCCCTGCTTCTCGGCGCGCTGCCCTATGGCTCGGGCGCGCAACCCTCCCCAGGCGATGCCGTGACAATCCACGTCGCGACCAACGGCTTTCATACCGATATCCTGGTGCCATCAGTCACCGCGACCAGGGACTGGCGGCCGCTGCTTGAGGCATCCCCGATCACGCGCGAATCGGCGGACGCGCCGATGATCGCCTTCGGCTGGGGCTCGCAGAGCGCCTATACCGAACTCGGCGCGATCACCGACCTTTCGCCGCGCCTGCTCCTGAAAGCCGCCGCCTTCGACGCCTCGGTCGTGCATGTGCAGCCGGTCGCAGCCATCCGGCCGGGCCCGAACCTGCTCACCTTCGATGTCACGCAAGCCGGCTACCAGGCCCTCGTCGATCATATCGAGCAGAGCCTGCAATATGGGCCCAGCGGGTCGCCGATCGTGCTGGAAGGGCTCAGCCACGGCCTGGGCGATGCGTTCCTGCGCGGGCGCGATCGCTTCTGGCTGTTGCGCAGTTGCAATGTCTGGGTCGGCGAAGGCCTGCGCAAGGCTGGGTTGCCTGTGGGACTGTGGACGCCGCTGGCGCAATCGCTCATGTGGTCGCTGAGCTGGAATGCGCCAGCCGCAACGAGGCCGTGATGATACCCCTGACGCCAGACGAACTCTGCGCCCATCTCTCCGCCCAGGGCCTTTCCTTCCACCGGCTCGACCATCAGGCCGTGTTCACGGTCGAGGAATCGGCGACGCTGCGCGGCAAGGTGCCCGGCCTGCACTCCAAGAACCTGTTCCTGAAGGACAAGAAGGGCCGGCTCTTCCTGGTCTCGGCGCGCGAGAACGCCCGCATCGACCTGAAGCGCCTGCATGAGGTGATCGGCGCGAGCGGGCGGCTGTCCTTCGGCTCGGCGCAATTGCTGCTGGAGAAGCTCGGCGTCACGCCGGGCTCGGTCACCGCCTTTGCCGTGATCAACGACCGCGCCCACGAGGTCACCATGGTGCTCGACGCCAATCTGATGACCGGTGGCGAGATGAATTTCCACCCGCTGATCAACACCGCGACGCTGCGCATCGGCCGCGATGACATGCTCGCCTTCCTGCGCGGCACCGGCCATGAGCCTATGATCGTCGATTTGCCGGTGCCGGACGATGTCAGCGCGAACCACGCCGTTATTGCGGGGCAGGCCACAGGTCTGAGCCCGGAATGACGGCGTGGTTCCCACCAAGACACCGTTCGGCAAACCCCTCAGCCCTCATCCTGAGGAGCGCTCCGCAAGGAGCGCGTCTCGAAGGATGCTCCAGGAGGCTCCCGAACCATCTGGAGCATCCTTCGAGACGCCGCTTCGCGGCTCCTCAGGATGAGGGCTAGAGGTTCCAAACGGGCGCAAAAGCCATCCGGCACTGGAGCCCGCTGATTTCGGATGGACCGAACGCATGAGAGCAATATCAATGCGAAAACCGGCTTCCACTTTTTCGCATCATGCTCTTGCCTCCCGATGGACAGAAGCGCTCAGCCTCCCCATCTATGGGCGGGATTGCGGCGATGGCCCGGTCCACCTGATTCCGACGACCTGATAGCGACGAAGGACGACCCATGCTGGTCAATGGCGATGCGGCCGAACAACCCGGCCTGATCAAGGACACCACGACGCAAGCGTTCCGCCAGGATGTCGTGACCGAATCGATGACGCAGCCCGTGCTCGTCGATTTCTGGGCGCCCTGGTGCGGCCCCTGCAAGCAATTGACGCCGATCATCGAGAAGGCGGTCAAGGACGCCAAGGGCAAGGTCAAGCTCGTCAAGATGAACATCGACGAGCATCCGCAGATCCCCGGCCAGCTCGGCATCCAGTCGATTCCCGCCGTGATCGCCTTCAAGCAGGGCCAGCCGATCGACGGTTTCATGGGCGCGCAGCCCGAAAGCCAGGTCAAGGCCTTCATCGAGAAGCTGGTCGGGCCGGTGGGGCCGGGCGAGGCCGAGGAGTTGATCGCGGCCGCGCAAGGCGCCATCGAGGCCGGCGACACCGCTGGTGCGAGCGAGCTCTATGCCGGGGTGCTTGAACTCGAGCCCGAGAATCTCGCCGCCATCGCCGGCCTCGCCCGCCTGCATCTCGACATCGGCGATCTCGAAGGCGCCAAGGGCATCCTGGCGATGACGCCGCAGGACAAGGCGGCCGACCCGGCGATCGCCGCGGTGCGGGCGGCGATCGAGCTCGCCGAACAGGCCGCCTCGCTCGGCGACACCGCCGAACTGGAAGCCAAGGTCGCGGCCGATCCCAAGGACTACCAGGCCCGCTTCGACCTCGCCGTGGCGCTGAACGCCCGCGACCGGCGCGAGGAGGCGGTCGATCATCTGATCGCCATCATCAAGGCCGATAGAGCCTGGAACGACGATGGCGCGCGCAAGCAGCTGCTGCAGTTCTTCGAGGCCTGGGGCCCGATGGACGAAAACAGCCAGGCCGGCCGCCGCAAGCTCTCGACCCTGCTCTTCTCGTAAGTATCAAGGAACCACCGCAGATGGGCATGAATGCCGTCTACAACGGAGCCGAGGATTGCCCGCTGGTGATCCCTGTCTTCCCGCTGGCCGGCGCCCTGCTCCTGCCGCGCGGGCAGATGCCGCTCAATATCTTCGAGCCGCGCTACCTCGCCATGGTCGACGACGCGATCCGCACCCATCGCGTCATCGGCATGATCCAGCCCGAGCCCGAGGATGGCCGCCAGACCGGCGAGCCCGAGCTGCTCCAGGTCGGCTGCCTCGGGCGGATCACGCAGTTCGCCGAGACCGGTGACGACCGCTATGTGCTGACGCTGACCGGCATCAGCCGCTTCCGGATCGTCGAGGAGCTCTCGGTCACCACGGCCTATCGCCAGGCCCGGATCTCCTATGATGATTTCCTGATCGACTTCACCGCCCGAGCCGGCGAGGACGAGGTCGATCGCAACGGCCTGCTCAAGGCGCTGCGCGCCTTCGCCAAGGCCAATGAGCTCAAGATCGACTGGAAGGGCGTCAACGAGGCGCCCAACGAGGCTTTGGTCAACGCGCTCTCGATGATGTGCCCCTTCGGCCCGCGCGAAAAACAGGCGCTGCTGGAGGCGCCCAGCCTGAAGAACCGTGCCGAGGTGCTGGTCGCGATCACCGAGATCGAGATCGCGCGCGGCGGCGGCGCCCCGGAGACCACGCTGCAGTGAACCTGGCCGTCGCGAGCGCGGATGCGCAGTCCATCAGCTATCCGCCGCGCCGCGCCGTCACGGCCTGGCTGTTCTTCGATTGGGCGGCCCAACCCTTCTTCACCCTGATCACGACCTTCGTCTTCGCGCCCTTCTTCGCCGCGGCTTTGGCCTCGGACCCGATCGAGGGCCAGGCGCTCTGGGGCTATGCGACCGGCTTCGCCGGCCTCTGCATCGCCCTGCTCTCGCCTTTGCTCGGCGGCATCGCCGACCGCACCGGTCCGCGCAAACCCTGGATCGCGACCTTCGGGGCCCTGCTGGTGCTCGGCTCAGGCATGCTCTGGTTCGCGGTGCCGGGCGCGGCCTCAGCGGTGCCGATCGCGCTTGCCGGCTTCGTCATCGCCACGATCGGCGCCGAATTCGCCACCACCTTCAACAATGCGATGATGACGCGGCTCGTCCCGCCGGAGCGATTGGGCTGGCTCTCGGGCACCGGCTGGGCGATCGGCTATCTCGGCGGCCTGCTCTCCCTGGCGATCACGCTCGCCTTGCTTGCAGCCGACCCGCAGACGGGCAAGACCCTGGCAGGGCTGACGCCGATCCTGGGTCTCGACGCCGCCGCCCGCGAGGGCGACCGCTTCTCCGGACCGCTCACGGCGCTCTGGTTCATCGTTTTCGTCGCGCCGATGTTCTGGCTGACGCCGGATTCGGCCAAGACCGGCATGCGGCTCGGCGAAGCGGCCAAGGGTGGCGTCGGCCGCCTGAAAGCCACGCTCGCCGAATTGCCGCGCCTGCCCTCGCTCGGGCGCTTCCTGCTCGCCAATATGATCTATCAGGATGCGCTGGTCGCACTCTTCGCCTTTGGCGGCATCTACGCCGCCGGCGTCTTCGGCTGGCAGACCATCGAGCTTGGCATCTTCGGCATCCTGCTCACCGTCACCGGCACGCTCGGCGCCTGGCTCGGCGGCAAGCTCGACGATGCGATCGGCGGTAAGCCCGTGGTGCTGGGCGCGATCGCCTGCCTGCTATTCGCCTGCCTCGGCATCCTCTCGCTCGGGGCGGACCATATCCTCTTCCTGGTCCCAGCCGCTCCCGCCACGGCGGGCGACGGCCTCTTCGCCTCGCTGCCTGAGCGGGTCTATCTCGGCCTTGGGCTGCTGATCGGCCTCGTCGCCGGGCCCTTGCAGGCCTCCTCACGCAGCCTGATGGCGCGGATCGCGCCCGAGGGCCGCGTCGGCGAGTTCTTCGGGCTGTTTGCGCTCTCGGGGAAGGTCACATCCTTCATGGGGCCGACGCTGGTGGCGCTGGCGACGACGATCTTCGACAGCCAGCGCGCCGGCCTGGCCGTGCTGATCGCCTTCTTCCTCGCCGGCGGGGCGCTGCTGGCCGGGGTTCAAGCGCCGGGACGACGCGGCGGCTGAAGGGCGCGGGGAGATGTCGTGGGTCAAGCCCGACCATGACGCGCGCCGTCATTCCAGGCTCGATCCTTCGGATCGCCCCGCGAAACCTCAAGGCGACAAGCCCAGCCGCCCAAGCGCCTCGCGCGCCTCCTGGAGCTGCGGATCGAGCGAAAGCGCACGCCGGTAATCGGCGACCGCCTCATCCCGGCGGCCGAGCGCCTCGCGGACATGGCCGCGCGTGTCATAGGCATAGGCCGCGCTCGGCGCCTTCGCGACTGCGCTGTCGGCGGAGGACAGGGCCTCACTGGCGCGGCCGAGCTTGAACAATGACCAGGCCCGCAGATTATGCGCGGTTGCGCCATCCACCCCGCGCGCCAGCGCCTTGTCGACATCGGCGAGCGCGGCTGCAAAATCGTCCTTCTCCGCCATCAATCGCCCGCGCTCGTAGAAGGCCGAAGCGAGCCCGGCCTGGCCGATATCGATCACGGCATTGAAATCGGCCAGCGCCGCCTCGGCATCGCCCTTGCGGGCGCGCAGCCTCGCCCGTTCGAACAGCACGGCGCCGGGATTGCCCGGGTCGAGCTCCAGCACGCGGCCGAGATCGGCAATGGCGCGGTCGAAATCATCGAGCCTGGCGCGCAGGAAGGCGCGCGACCAGTAGAGCCGCGGATTGGTCGGCTCGCGGGCGATCAGGTAGTCGTAATCGGCGAGCGCGAGATCGACCTTCTGCTGGCGGGTCAGAAGCTCGGCGCGCAGGCGCAGCGCCTCGACCGTGTCGGGCGCGCGCAACAGCGCCTTGTCGAGATCGACCAGCGCCTCCTCCGGGCGGTCCCGCTGCACCAGGATGCCCGCGCGCGCCGTGAGGGCGCCGGGCGAGGCCGGATCGAGCACGAGCGCCGCCTGCGCATCGGCAAGCGCGCCATCGAGATCGCCGCGCTGCGCCTTGGCCTGGGACCGGCCGAGAAGGCCTTGCAAGGCCTGCGGCGCCAGCCGCACCGCATCGTTGAAATCGAGGATGGCGCGGTCGAGATCGCCGCTGGCGCGATAGGCTTCGCCGCGCCCGGTGAGCACCGCGGCGTCATTGGGCCGCAGCCGCAGCAAATTGGTGTAGTCGGCGACGGCACGCGCCGGTTCCTTCAGACGCAGCGCCGCCTCGGCCCGCAATTGCAGCGCCTCGGTCGAGCCGGGCGCGAGGCGTAGCGTCTGCGAGAATTCGGCGACCGCGCGCTGGTCGTCGCCTTTCAAGGCAAGCACCTTGCCGCGTTTGACATGCACCGAGGCATCCTGCGGCACGAGCCTGACCGCCTCGTCGAGATCCTTCAGCGCGTCGTCGAGCCGGCCCTGTTCGAGGCGCAGCACGCCGCGATTATAGCGGGCATTGGCGAATTTCGGGTCCAGCGCCAGGGCCTTGTCGAAATCCGCCTCGGCGGCCGCGAAATCCTGCTTGAGGAAGAAGGCGGCGCCGCGGTTGTCATAGGCCTCGTGGAAATCGGGCTTGAGCCGGACGGCCTCGCTGAAATCCGCGATGGCGAGATCGAACTCGCGGCCATCGGCATATTCGACGCCGCGGTTGAAGTAATGCAGCGAGTTGCGCGGATCGCGCGCGATGATCAGGCCGTAATCGGCGATCGCCCGATCGCGCTCGCCCTTGTAGGAATAGGCCACGGCGCGGTTGGAGACATAGCGCAGATTATCGGGGTCGAGCGCGATCGCCGCGTTCAGCTCCTGGATCGCCCGCTCCTGGTCGCCGCGCTGGCGGAACAGATCGGCGAGGCGGCCATGCGCCCGCGCCCGGACCGCCGGCGCCTCCCGCGCGATACCGACAGCCGCGCGGCAATGCTTCCACAGCCCGGCCTCGTCGCTGACCGAGAAACAGGCACGCGCCTCGCGGCTGCTCTGGGCGGATGCGGTCTGCGCCGTACCGGGCCCAAAGAGCAGGGCGGTCGATGCGAAAAAGGCCGCCGGGCCAATCCGGAGCGCCCGCTTCATTCGGTCTCGCATGCCCTCTCCTGGGTCGTGGCGCCGCTGCCGGAGGCGGCCGGGCGCGGGCGCCAGCGGCGCGCCATCTCCTCGCCCTTGCGGATCTGCGCCGGCGTCAGCTTCGGCTTGAGCCCGTCGAGGGCGCTGCGCGCATCCGCGCCGTTCTGCGCGGCAGCCAATGTCAGCCACATCAGCGCCTGCACCGGATCGGCGGCGACGCGGGTGCCGTCCCGGTAGAAGGCGCCGAGATTGGTCTGGCCGTCGACATTGCCGCGCTCGGCGGAGAGGCGGAACAAGCGCAGCGCCTCGCCAAGATTCTGTGCCACCACGGTTCCGCGCATATGCATGACGCCGAGCGCATTGAGCGAATAGGCGAAATCCTGGTCGGCCGCCTTGCGGAACCAGCTAAGCGCTGCGGCATCGTCTCGGGCGACGCCCTCGCCGCGCGCATAGCGCAGGCCGAGATTATGCTGCGCTGCCGGGTCGCCGGCCTCGGCCGCCTCGCGATAGAGCGCAACCGCGACCGAAAGGTCGGCGGGCAGGCCGAGCCCGCGCTGATAGGCGAGCGCCAGCGAGGTCTTGGCCGGGGCGCAGCCGGCAGCCGCCGCCTTGCGCAGCCAGTCGACGGCCTGGGCCCGATCGCGTGCCACGCCGCGACCGTTCTGGAGCATCTCGGCAAAGCCCCGCTCGGCATTGACATGGCCCTGCTCGGCCGCCTGGCGCAGGAGGCCTGCGGCACGGCGATCGGCCTCGGCGTCGCCAGGCTTCGCCTTCAGCAGGGCGGCCGCCAGGTTGTATTGCGCGACGGCATAGCCCGCCGCAGCGGCCCGCTGATACAGCGCCAAGGCTCGCGCGGCGTCAGTGCGAACGCCGTCGCCGCGTTCATAGGCGGCGGCGAGATTATTGACCGAAGGCCAGTGATCGAGCGCCGCGGCGCGGCGGTAATAGGCCAGCGCCTTCTGCTGGTCGTGGCGCACGTCCAGGCCGTGCTGATAGGCCTTGCCGAGCGCAAACAAGGCCGCCGCATCGCCGCCATCGGCGCGGCGCTGCAACTCTGCGAGATCAGGAGCGGCGCTCGCCACTGAGGCGAGCGCGAGCAGAAGGGGAAGGCATAGCAAGGCCAGGCGCAGCATGACGCTCAGGCAAGCCGCGAAAGACGGCGATTTTGGGGAGAGGGCCGGCCGCATCTCCAGAGAGCGCGGCCGGCCCATGATAGCGCGTCTCACCGCACCAGGATGTTCCGGAACTGCCAGGGATCGCTCTCATCGATGTCCTCGGGGAAGAAGCCCGGGCGGTTGTCGAGCGGCGTCCAGTCGGTATAGGCGCCGGTGACCGGTCCGAGATAGGGCAGTTGCACCTCGAGGCAGCGGCGGAAATCCATCTCGTCGGCCTCGACGATGCCGGCGTTCGGGTTTTCCAGCGCCCAGACCATGCCGGCAAGCACGGCCGAGGTCACCTGCATGCCGGTGGCGTTCTGGTAAGGCGCGATCCGGCGCGTCTCCTCGACGGAGAGCTGCGAGCCGTACCAATAGGCATTCTTGCCATGGCCGTAGAGCAGCACGCCGAGCTCGTCGATGCCGTCGACGATCTCGTCCTCCTCGAGGATGTGCTGCTCCTCCTGCACCTGGCCGGCATTGCCGAACATCTCGTGCAGCGAGAGCACGGCGTCATTGGCCGGGTGATAGGCATAGTGGCAGGTCGGCCTGTAGACCGGCTTGCCTGCCTCGTCGCGCACGGTGAAATAATCGGCGATCGAGATCGACTCGTTATGGGTCACCAGGAAGCCGTATTGCGGCCCCGGCGTCGGGCACCAGGTCCGCACGCGGGTGTTGGCGCCGGGCTGGAGCAGATAGATCGCAGCCTTGCAGCCGGCCTCGTGCTCGCGGCCGTTTTCCGGCATCCAGCTCTCATGCGTGCCCCAGCCGAGCTCGGCCGGCTGCATGCCCTCGGAGACGAAGCCCTCGACCGACCAGGTGTTGACGAAGACACCGCGAGGCTTGGGATGTTTGGCGCGCTGCGTGTCGCGCTCGGCGATGTGAATGCCCTTGACGCCGACCTGCTGGGCGAGCTTGCCCCACTCCTCGCGCGTCTTCGGCTCCGCCACCTGCAGGCCGAGATCGGCAGCGATGTTGAGCAGGCCCTGCTTGACGAACCAGGAGACCATGCCGGGATTGGCCCCGCAGCAGGAGACCGCTGTGGTCGTGCCGGCCGGGCGGGCATGCTTGGCGCCGATCGTCGCCTCGCGCAGCGCATAGTTCGAGCGCTCGGCCGCGCCCTTGCTGTGGTCGAAATAGAAGCCGAGCCAGGGCTCGTTGACGGTGTCGATATAGAGGGCGCCGAGATCGGAGCAGAACTGCATGATGTCGAGCGAGCCGGTATCGACCGAGAGGTTGACGCAGAAGCCCTGGCCGCCGCCGACCGTGAGCAGCGGCTCCAGCAGCGTCTTGTAGTTCTCCTGCGTCACCGCCTCCTGAATGAAGCGGATGCCGCGCTCGTCGAGCAGGTCACGATCGGCATCGTCGGGCGCGATCACCACGAAGCGCGACCGGTCGTACTCGAAATGCCGTTCGATCAGCGGCAGCGTGCCGCGGCCGATGGAGCCGAAGCCGATCATCACGATCGGGCCGGTGATCTTTCCGTGTACAGGCCAGTTGCTCATTCTCGGGTTGTCTCCTTCGCGATTGCGCGTCGTTGGTGGAAATGGCCTTGCATGGCCATCGCCGGCTCGTAGGGGGGAAGCGAGCCCTGAGTCAAATCATGACCGGCCGGCTTTGCTAATGAGCTCCGGGATAATCGGCATCGAGCACGAAGGGATACGGCCCCGCGAAACGCTCGACATAGGCCGTGTGACTGACGAAGCCCGCGCCCTCGCGCCAGCTGTGCAGCAGATAGGCCGGCGGCTCCATATGGAAGGTCGCCGCGCCGTCATCGCTCAGGTCGAGCGTGACCTGATGCGTCACGCTGGGCGCGATCTGCGCGATGGTGCCGGCAAAGCGCGTCACGATCGGCCGGTGGTGATGGCCGCAGACGATACGCTCGACATTGGGATGGCGCGCGACGATGGCGGCGAAATCCGCAGCGCCTTCCAGCAGGCGGATCGCGTCCATATGCGCAATGCCGCAATCGAAGGGCGGGTGGTGCATGAAGATCGCCACCGGCTTGCCGTTCGCCTCGGCCAGCGCCCGCTCGAGCACGGCAAGCCGCGCAGAGCAGAGCCCGCCAAAGCTCTGCCCCGGCACCAGCGTGTCCAGGCCGATCAGGCGCATCGGCCCGAGATCGGCGACGAACTGGATGAAGCCGCCATCCCGCACGCTATGCGGATCGAGCGTCAGCCCGGCGACCAGCGTCTCGCGGCGATCGTGATTGCCCGGCAGCAGCAGGACCGGCATATCGAGCCGGCTCAGCAGGCTCTGCAGCAACTCATATTCCTCGGCCAGCCCGCAATCCGTCAGGTCCCCGGTGATGACCAGGAGATCGGGACGCGGCCGCAGGCTTGCGACCGCATCGAGCGCGCGCTCGGTCAGCGCATTGGTCTCGGAGACGCGATAGGCCGGCTTGCCGCGCGGGCGGATATGCAGGTCGGTGATATGGGCGATGAGCATGGCTGGTCTCTGAGATGGCAGCTCCGCCGTCATGGTCGGGCTTGTCCCGACCATCCACGTCTTCATCTGCCGAGGGTGGTGTCCAAGACGTGGATGCTCGCCACAAGGGCGAGCATGACGGTTGTGCGCGGGAAGGCCGGCCTCAATTCGTCGGCAGCTTCAGCGCGGTCTGCTCGACATAGGGGCGCATGACCTCGTCGGCGGTCTTCTGCGCCGCGACGAGCGCTTCCTTCGGCGACTTCTTGCCGGAGAGCACCGCCTGCAATTCGTCCTCGATCGCCTTGCGCACGGGGACGGTCTTGTAGGTCGCGAACCACGGCTTGGCGAAGGCGAGCTGCTTCACCGCGATGCCGGCATCGGGATTCTTGGCCAGAAACTCCTTCATCTCCGGCAGGTCGTAGGCGGCCATGTTCGGCGCGAAATAGCCGGTGGCGCGGCTCCACCAGCCGGACTTCTCGGGCGCGGTCAGCCAGTTGATCAGCGTCCAGGCGGCCTCGCGGCGCGCGCCCTCGACACCGGTCGGGATGACGAGCGAGGCGCCGCCGATCGGCACCTCGTTCTTCACGTTCCGGGGCACGAAGGCGACCTTGTAGGGGAATTTCGCATTGCTGCGGATATGCGTCAGCGAGCCGGTCGAGAGCAGCACCATCGAGGACTGGCCCGAAAGGAAGGCGCTGGAGACCGCGCCGCCCGCCTGCACGCCGGCGGGATGGACCTTGGCCTTGGCGACGAGGTCGGACCAGAAGGTCAGCGCGCCGAGCATGGACGGGGAGTTGTAATAGACCTCGCCGCCGTAATCGACATTGAACCACTGCCCGCCATTGGACTGGGTCAGCGCCTGCAGGATCCAGCCGCCGTAATCATAGTTGGACGGCATCGTGATGCCCCAGCGGGTGACGCGGTCGCCCTCGCGCTTGGTCAGCTTCTTGGCGGCGGCGGCAAACTCTTCCCAGGTGGTCGGCAGCTTGTCGGGGTCGAGGCCGGCTTCCTTGAAGTGGTCGGCATTGATGTAGAGCAGCGGCGTGGAATTGTGGAACGGCACGCCATAGACCGAGCGGTCGAGCACGGCATTGCCGTAGAGCGCCGGGAAGAACTGGCCCATGAACTGGTCGTTGCTCTTGCCGTCGGCCTTGATCAGCCCGTCGAGCGGCTGGATCTCGCCTTCGATCTTGAGGTCGAGCAGGAAGTTCGCCGACATGATCGCCGCCGCCGGAGGCTTGCCCGCCTTCATCGCGGCGCGGGTCTTGATCAGCGTCTCGTCATAGCTGCCGGTATAGACCGGCGTCGCCTTGATCGCGGGATGCGTCTCGTTGAACTCCTTGATCATGGTGGCCATGTCGCGGGCGAGCTGCCCGTCGACCGGAACCGGGAAGAACAGTTCGATCTCGGTGGGCGCCTGCGCGAAAGCAGGCGAGAGCGCAAGGCTCGCGGCGATGGCCGCGCCTGCGAGGACGGAGCGACGCGTGGTCGTCATGCGAGTGATCGTCATGTTGGCTACCTTTTACTTGATACCGGATGAGGCGAAGGAGTTGACGAAGGCGCGCTGGAAGAGCGCAAAGGCGATCAGGAGCGGTGCGCTGACCAGCAGCGTGCCGGCCGCGATGACGCCCCAGGCCTGCGCGCCCTCGGCGCCGCGCGTGAAGGTCGCGAGCCCGACGGTGAGCGGGCGCAGATCGGGCGAATTGATCACCATCAGCGGCCAGAGGAACTCGTTCCAATGCGCGGTGACGGAGACGATCGAGAAGGCGATCAGCGAGGGCTTCGCCAGGGGCAGATAGATGAAGCCGATGCGCTGCCAGACATTGGCGCCGTCGATCAGCGCCGCATCCTCGAGCTCGCGCGGGATCACCTTGAAGGCCTGGCGCATCAGGAAGGTGCCGAAGGCCGAGGCGAAATAGGGCGCCATCACGCCAAGCAGCGTGTCGTAGAGCCCGAGTTTGGCGACCATCACCAGATTGGGCACCATCAGCACGACCGGCGCGAGCATGAGCTGGAGCAGGAAGAGATAAAAGCAGAGCGTGCGGCCGGGAAACTCGATCCGCGCGAAGACATAGCCGGCTAACGTCACCGTGACGAGCTGGACGGCGAGGATGCCGAAGCTGATGATCGTGGTGTTCAGCGTGTAGCGCGGGAAATCGGCCGAGCCCCAGGCCTCGGCGAAATTGGCCAGCGTCGGGATGTAGCGCGGCACCAGCGAGGCCATGCCGGCGCCGACGCTCTCGGGGTTGAAGGCCGCGACCAGCATCCAGATGAAAGGCACCATCCAGAGCGCCGCGATGGCGAGCGTCGCGCCATAGCCGAGCCTGGGCGAAATCTCGCGATTGGCGACGCTCATGCCTCGCGCTCCCCGAAGGAGCGCTCGAGCGTGCGCAGCGAGGAGGCGGTGATGGCAAGCAGCAGCGCCAGCATCACCAGCGTGCCCGCCGCGGCGCGGCCAGCGTCATAGCTCTCGACCGCCTGCTGATAGACATAGAACAGCAGCAGATTGGTCGAATCCGACGGTCCGCCCTTGGTCAGCACGAAGACGTGGTCGACCTGCGTCACCACATTGAGCAGGCCGATGACCAGCACGAAACCGATCGTCGGCTTGAGATAGGGCAGCGTGATGTAGCGCAGCCGCTGCCAGGGACCGGCGCCGTCGAGGATCGCCGCCTCATAGGCATCCGCCGGCACGGCCTGGAGGCCCGCCAGGAAGAACAGCATGTAGTAGCCGGCGTTCTTCCAGATCGTCAGGCCCATGATCGAGTAGAGCGCGACATCGGGATCGCCGAGCCAGTTCGGCCCGCTCAAGGCGAGCTTGGCGAGGTGGTAGTCGAGCAGGCCGACATTGGGCAGGAACAGGAACAGGAAGATCGAGGCCGCAGCCACCAGCGGGATCAGGACCGGCAGGAAGAACAGCGCTCGGACAAGCGCATTGACCCGGTTCGACTTGGCCAGCGCCATGGCGAAGCCGAGCGCCAGGACGAGGCTGGGGACCACCGTGCCGAAGGCGTAGACCAGGTTGTTGGCCAGCGCCTTGCGGAAGGCCGAATCGGCGAAGAGCTTGAGGAAGTTGTCGAGCCCGACATAGACCTGCGGCCCGCCGATCTTGCGCTGGTTGTGCAGCGCCTGCCAGGCGACCTCGACCACCGGCCAATAGGTGAACAGCGCCAGGAACAAGAGCGAGGGCGACAGCATCGCGAAGGCGAGCAGCGTCGTGCGCCGCGGCCGCCATTTCGCGGCCCGCCACTGCGTTGCCATTCCCGTCACGAGTACCGCGTCCGCCATCATCCCACCTTTGGCGGGGGTCATGGCGGCGATGGGCGACGAAGCCGCTACAGATCAATGACGAAACCATGACAGACCCGGCCAATGGCCGGGTCCGGGTGGCTTATTTTCAGGCAGCGCGCCGGATCGGCTCCGCGAAGACCGGTGCGGCGTCCAAGCGGCCCGTCGCGGTCAGCATGCCCCTGGCGCCCGCGAGCGCACCGTCGCGCAATTCGAGCCCGAGGAAACGCTCGCGCTCCACGGGACCCGGCATGGCGAGGTCGCGCGTCAGCGCGGCAGAGAAGCCGAAGCGCTCGTAATAGGGCGCATCGCCGACAAGCAGGATCGCGCCATGACCACGGCAGGCGGCGCGCCAGATCACTTCCCGCATCATCGCCTTGCCGACGCCCTCGCCCTGCAGCGCAGGCGCGACAGCCAGCGGGCCGAGCAGCAGCGCCGCGACGCCGCCGGCCTCGACATGCCAGAGTCGCACGGTGGCGACGACTTCGCCGTCGCGCTCGGCGGTCAGGGCGAGACCTTGCGCCGGCAAACGGCCCTCACGCAGGCGCTCGCTCGACTTCGCCGCCCGGCGCTCGCCGAGGCACAGATCGAGCAGGGCCTCGCGGGCCACGGCATCGGAGGGGATTTCCTCGCGGATCGTGATCATGACGCACCTCCGGCCGGAGCGCCTGCAAGACAGCCAAGGCTGCCCAGACCTTCCCGGCGCCGCGCGAACGCGGCCACAAGACTAAAGGGATGTGTGGAAGAGGGTCCGGCGGGAGCCACGGCCGCGGCGCTCCCTTCTGGAGGCGCGGACGCTCCGCCCGAAATCGCTGGGCGGCCTGCCGCTCATGGCAGGGCGCTTCGTCGGACCCGATTGGTGAGGAGCGCGGGAGGCCGCGCCCCGTTTCGTCAGATGACGTACTGCCTCAGCGGCGGGAAGCCGTTGAAGGCGACGGCCGAATAGGTCGTCGTATAGGCGCCCGTGCCCTCGATCAGCACGCGATCGCCGATCTCCAGGCTGAACGGCAGCATGTACGGGGTCTTCTCGTACATGACGTCGACCGAATCGCAGGTCGGGCCGGCGAGCACGCAAGGCACCGTCGCATCGCCGTCACGGGCGGTGCGGATCGGGTAGCGGATCGCCTCGTCCATGGTCTCGGCGAGACCGTTGAACTTGCCGATGTCGAGATAGACCCAGCGCACATCGTCGCTCTCGGCCTTCTTCGAGATCAGCACGACCTCCGCCTCGATCAGGCCAGCCTCGCCGACCATGCCGCGGCCCGGCTCGATGATCGTCTCGGGCAGCTGGTTGCCGAAATGCTTCGACAGCGCCCGGAAGATCGCATCGCCATAGGACGGCACGCCCGGGATCGGCTTCAGGTAGCGCGCCGGGAAGCCGCCGCCGAGATTGACCATCGACAGCGAGATACCGCGGGTGGCGCACTCCTTGAAGACCGCAGAGGCCGAGGCCAGGGCGGAATCCCAGGCGTTCACATTCGCCTGCTGCGAGCCGACATGGAACGAGATGCCATAGGCGGTCAGGCCCAGACGATGGCCGTGCTCGAGCACGTCCGCGGCCATTTCGGGCACGCAGCCGAACTTGCGCGAGAGCGGCCAGTCGGCGCCGGCGCCGTCGCAGAGGATGCGGCAGAAGATGCGCGCATCCGCCACGCCGACCTTCTCGGCCGAACGGGAGACCTTATCGACCTCGGCCGTGCAGTCGACGGCGAAGAGGCGCACGCCGAGCTCCATGGCGCGCACGACGTCGCGCTCCTTCTTGATGGTGTTGCCGAAGGAGATGCGGTCGGCGGTTGCGCCAGCCGCGAGCGCGAGCTCGATCTCGACGACCGAGGCGCAATCGAAGCAGGAGCCGAGCTTGGCCAGCAGCCCAAGCACTTCCGGCGCGGGATTCGCCTTCACCGCGTAGAACACGCGCGTGTCGGGGAGAGCCCGCGAGAAGGCATGATAATTCTCGCGCACGACATCGAGGTCGATGACGACGCAGGGCCCATCCTCACGGCGGGTACGAAGGAATTCACGGATGCGCTCGGTCATGAGACGCTACTCCTCCGGCGCAAGCGGCGCCGATGCGACGTGAAGCCGGCTGAGCCGTCAGCGATTCAAGGCGCGATGGAGACGCCGAGAACAGCCGAACAACTAAGTCCGGACTCTGATAACCGTCGCTTGGGGAGACCCCGCACGCCCGGCAATGAAGGACAAGCCTCTTCGGTGCTGGTCTTTGGAGGACCAGCGAGACCAAAAAAAGCCCGTTCCGTCGTTGCTTTAAGCTGCGTCCCCCGTGGAGATTCGGGGTTCGCCGGTTTCGCCTCCGGCTGCCAGTCGCTGTTCGGTGACAGTTCCCTTGGGAGGAACCGGGAGCGTGATTTGAGGGGATATCCATCCCCCTCCATCCGTCTCCAACACCTGGCGGCTGTCCGGCCTCTTGTCCGGATGCCCACCGACTGACACGCGGCCACAGGCACGTGCGAATTGGGTGAACGCGATATACGGATTGCGGACCCCCACTACAAGTTTTTTTTGACCCTCGCCGCGGATTTTTTGACGAACGCGGCCGGCAGGCCGCGTTCGTCTTTCCCATGAAGGACTCAGGCCCGCTTCTCGCAGAAGCGGATGCGATTTCCGAACGGGTCCGGCACTTCGAGCATGCGCCCGCCCGGCCCCTCCTCCTGGATTCCGGGCTTGGAGTAGGCGTAGTCCTTGCCGATCAGCTCAGTGCGATAAGCGTCGACGCCCTGCATCCAGACGAACACGGTCGAGCCCGGGCTGGCATCGCCGTGATGCTCGGAGAGATGCAGCTTCAGACCGGAGCGCGAGAGCTGCATGTAGATCGGGAAATTCTCGCCATAGCGATGGTCCCAATCCAGGCTGAAGCCGAGGAAGCCCAGATAGAACTCCCGGGCCTTCCCAACATCGAAGATCCGCAGGATCGGAATGCCCATCTGCAGGCTGACGCCGTCGGCAGCGGCGCCCTCGCCGGCCGGCACCGCACCCGTATCGCCGATCTTGTCGCCGATCTTGGCGGCGAGCACGTTCCAGTCGTCATAGCCGAACTGGCGGGCGACGATCTCGAGCGACTCCGAATGGGAAAGCGGGACGTGTCGTGCGGCCCGGGTCTCACGCAGAGATAAGGTCTCGCGCAGAGTCCTGGCCATCAGCTTCGCATCGCGAAAGCTACGCATCATGGTGATCCTTCTCGTCGGCGGACGCAGCGATCAGGGCTCGCCTTGCTGATGACGTCCACCGGATCGAGCGGGATCAGGAACGGGATCTGGATGCATTCACCATACCCTTGCGGGCGCGAGCGGCTGGCTGCATCCGGCCAGGACGAAAGAGTAGAAATCCGCCTGCGGGATTGTCAACGGCGCGCGGCGCGCCAAGCTGCCGCGCCTATGCCCTAGACCGGCCCCAATTCATCGCCTAAGTCACTGTCTCGACACGCCTTCACAGGCAATCGCGATAGGGTTTCCGCGTCACATGATCCAAACCGACCGCCGCCAGGTCCTGGCAGGCCTCGCCGCCGTTTTGAGCCTCTCAGCGGCGCCTTCCGCCTTGCTGGCGCAGCAGCCCGAGCCGCAGCAGCCGGCGCCGGCGCCGCCGCAGCCGCGCTTCGGCTTCGATGAGGTGGTGCGCCGCGCCCGCGAGATCTCCGGCGTTCCCTATGAGCCGGGCCCGACGCTGCCGGAGCCGCTCTCGAGGCTCGATTTCGATTCATGGCGCGATATCCGTTTCCGGCCGGACCGGGCGCTGCTGGCGCAGAACGGCTCGCCGTTCCGGATGCAGATGTTCCATCCCGGCTTCCTGTTCACCCGCCCGGTGGTGGTCAATGTGGTGCGCGACGGCGTACCGACGCCGGTGCCCTACTCCGCCAGCCTTTTCGACTACGGCAAGGTCAAGTTCGAGAAGCCGCTGCCGGTCAATCTCGGCTTCGCCGGCTTCCGGCTGCACTACCCGCTGAACGATCCGCGCGTGCTGGACGAATTGATCTCCTTCATCGGCGCGAGCTATTTCCGCGTGCTCGGCCGCGAGCAGCGCTATGGCCTCTCCGCGCGCGGGCTGACCATCGGCGCGGGCGTGCCCGGCGGCGAGGAGTTCCCGATGTTCCGGGAGTTCTGGGTCGAGGCGCCCGCCGCCAATGCCGACCGCGTCACGGTCTACGCCCTGCTCGATTCGGCCTCCGTCACCGGCGCCTATCGCTTCCACATCTATCCCGACGTCGACAGCGTGGTCGACATCGCCGTCACCCTGTTCCCGCGCAAGCCCATCGAAAAGCTCGGCCTCGCGCCGCTGACCTCGATGTTCTTCACCGGCGAGAACGATCGCCGCTTCCATGACGATTTCCGCACCGAATTGCATGATTCCGACGGGCTGATGATCCATTCCGGCACCGGAGAATGGATCTGGCGGCCCTTGCGCAACCCGCGCCAGCAGGCGGTCTCCTCCTTCGTCGAGCGCAATGTGCGCGGCTTCGGCCTGATGCAGCGCGACCGCGTCTTCGAACACTATCAGGATCTCGACCTGAGCTATGAGCTGCGGCCGTCCTATTGGATCGAGCCGCTGGGCGATTGGGGCGAGGGCGTCGTCGAGCTGGTCGAACTGCCGACGACCGACGAGACCAACGACAACGTCGTCGCGCTCTGGGCCCCGAAGGCGCCGCTCGAACCCGGCCGCGAATTCTCCTTCGGCTACAAGCTGACCGCGATGCTCGATTCTGCCGATCTGCATCCGGGCGGGCGCATCATCAACACCTATCAGGCCAAGCCCAAGGCACTCGGCTCGGGCGAGCCGGTCACCGAGGGTGCCCGCCGCTTCATCGTCGATTTCGCCGGCGGCGACCTCGAATACCATCTGCGCCAGCCCGACAAGGTCGAGATCGTGCCCTCGATCGCCTATGGCCGCATCGACCGCGCCTTCATCGTGCCCAACCCCAAGACGCAAGGCTTCCGCGCCTTCATCGACATCGTCGTCGAGCCCGGCCAGATCGCGGAGATGCGCGCCTTCCTGAAGAGCGGCGAGAAGACCCTGACGGAGACCTGGAGCTATCCCTGGCGGGCGGAAAGCTGAGGCCCACTCAGGTCAGCAGCTTGACCAGCCAGTCCGGATGCAGACCCCAGCCGAGGAAGCCCGCCAGCCCCATCACGATGCCGGTGCCGCCCGACACCCAGGCCAGGCACAGCAGCATCCAGCTCTCGGTCAGGGCCGCGACCGCCGCCGCCGCGATGGCGATCGAGATCAGTGCATCGGAGATGTCGAACTGATCGTCCTGGAAGTTGAGCTTCTCGATCGAGGCCTCCAGCCCCTTCGCTTTTGCGAACAGCGTCTTGGACGAGGCGTCGTAGCCGGCGATCGCCTCGTCGTTGCGCTTCCGCTCCGTCGCGACCGCCTGCGCATCGAGACCGGGCAGGTTCGCCGTGAGGCGGATCGTCTGATTGGCCGCCTCGACGATGCGCAGCTTCATCCGCGCCGCCTGATATTCGTTCCAGCTATCGACCGAATCGGCCTTGGCCGTCTGGATGGCCTGGACGATGTTGTCGTCCTTGATCTTGGAGACGGCGGTGAATACCGACAGGATGACCACCGTCACCGCGACGAGGCTGTTCATGCGCTTGTTGGCGCTGTCGCTCTTGGTCTCGATATCCATGATGCCCCGCTTGTTCCGTCTACTCCGGCAATAGCTGATTCCCGGCGCGTGCGGGCATCGCGCCCCGGAATCTCTCGACCGCGCCCGGCGCGGCCGCTCTCACCCGTCCGAAGCTGCGGCGACGACCTCGATCTCGACCTTGAAGGCCGGCAGCGTGAAGCCCGAGACGATCATCAGCGTCGAGGCCGGCGGCGGCGAACCGACATGGGCGTCGCGGGCTTCCATATAGCCCTTCATATGGGCGCGGTCGGTGACATAGGCGTTGATGCGGACGATATCGGCCAGCGTCATGCCGGCTTCACCAAGGATTGCCGCGATATTGGAAAAGCAGAGATCGGCCTGGGCGCGGACATCCTCCGGAACCGTCCCGTCCGGGGCGACGCCGAGCTGGCCCGAGCAGAAGACGAGCCGCTGGCCGGCCGGCACTTCGACGCCATGGCTGTAGCGGGCGAAGGGTTTGGCGATCGTGGACGGCGCGAGCGGCTTCATGGCACGAGTGACTTCATGGCAAAGGTCTCCAGGCAGGCAGCAAGACTATGCCCCGCGAGCGCGCCTGGAACCAGAGCGCGCGGCGCGGGTTCGCAAGAGGCCGGCCCTGTTCTAGATCATCGGCCCGAAAAGTGGGAACCGGTTTTCGGGACAAGCCGATGCACAATCAATGTTTTACAGCATCAGACCGAATACGATATTCGGTCTGATGCTGTAAAAGAGCGTAACGATGTCCTGCTCATGCCATGTTCAGCCGGCGTAGCCATGATCGGAAACAAGACGTGCAGAATGATGATCGGATGGAACGCCGCATGACGACCAAGATCGCAGGCAGGCCTCGCACCGCAAGCGCGGCCATGTTCCTCAAGGCCGCCGGCCTCGTGCCTCTGCTCGCCTTGACCGCCTGCGCGGGCTCGCAGCGTTTCAGCTTGGACGGACCTGGCCGATCAGGCATGCCGACCTACGATCCGCCGCCGCTGCAATCGGCGCCGCCGATCAGCTCCGCGCCCGTGACCTCGGAGCCGCTGCCGCCGCCGGGCGGCTATCCCGTCGCCTCCGCGCCGGCCTCGCCCGGCGCGTTGCCGCCGCCGCAGGACCCCTACTACAATCCCAATGCCGGCGCTCCCGTAAGCGCGGCCCCGCCCGCCGCCCAGCCCGGCGAGGTGCCGACCTTGCGTGGCGGCGGCGGTCAGGTCGCCACATTGGGCGGCGGAGCCGGCCCGGCGCGCGGCGCGGTCTCGTCGCGCGATGGCATCATCGGCAACTGGACAGCGCGCGAAGCCACCGGCGGCTCCTGCAAGGTCCAGCTCTCGAGCGCGCCGGCGCTCGACCTCTACCGCGCCAACGCAGCCGGCTGCGCCAATCGCGACCTGCAGAAGGTCACCGCCTGGGACTATCGCGACGGCGAGGTCTATCTCTATCAGCAGGGCGGCTCGGTGGTTGCGCGCCTGCGCGCCAGCGATGGCGGCGCGATGAACGGCGCCGTGACGAAATCGGGCGCCGCGCTCTCGCTCAACCGCTAGGTCTGATCGATATTCGAGCTTCGCCTTAAATCGTCATTGCGAGGAGCGTCAGCGACGAAGCAATCCAGAAGGGCTCGCTCGACGGCCCCTGGATTGCTTCGCTGCGCTCGCAATGACGATTTGAAAGCGCTCTGGCGGCGCGAGCCGGTCAGGCGCGCGAAGAGCGTCCGAACAAGGCCTGCGGCCAGAATTTGCGCTGCAGCGAGAGTGCCAGCGTGGCAAAGCCCTTGGCGTTGTCGAAGGCCTCGTCGAGGATGGTGAAAGGCGTCGGTCCGCCGGTCGCGATCGAGCCCTCGACGTCGTTGTAGCCGCCGACGAGATCGGCCTCGAACTTGCGCGCGAGACGGCGCATCGCCGCATTCTCCGGCAGGCAGGTCATGTAGAGCGTGCGGATGCCGCGATTGCGCCCGGCCGTGATCAGGCGGCTGAACAATTGCTCGCCGAGCCCGCGCCGGCGCCAGGCCTTCTCGACGCTGAAGGCGGCCTCGCCGGTCTGGGTGGCGACGTCCTCCAGCCCGCGCAATTCGGCCGCGCCGCGAACCTCGCCCTCTTCGATATAAGCGTAAACCAGCCCGCCGACGCCGAAGGTCGTGGCGGCGTAGTTGACGAGGAAATCATCGTTCACGGCCGTGCCGAAACGCTCGCGCCGCGTCACCGCGTCGAGCCGAAGCAGATGGGCGGTGAAGATATCGCGTTCCGTGGGCCAAAGCCGACGGATTTCACCATGGCCGGTCACAGCGCCGGCTTGTTTGGAACTTGCCAATGTCATCTCCTGTAACAGCGCGAAATCGCTGCGCTACCGACCAGGAGGCGTGTCTTCCCTAACTCGGACATCAGATCGTATGTTGCGGCGCACAATACAAGAGGCGCGCGGCTGAATTCAGCGCCCGATCGTGATCACGTCGTCGGCCGTCGCCGCCAGCAGGGCCCGGTCATGCCCGATCAGCACAAGTCCGACCCCCTCGCCCGCGACGACCTCCCGCAGCAGCGCGATCGTCTCGCGCTGGACCAGCGGATCGAGCCGCGAGGTCGGCTCATCGGCCACGATCAGCTCCGGCTTCATCAGCAGGATGCGCGCCAGCGCCAGCCTTTGCGCTTCCCCACCCGAGACCTCTCCTGGCCGGCGCCGCAGCAATCGCGGATCGAGCCGCAGCCGCTCGAGCAAGGGCGGCAGATCGCTGGAGAGATCGAGCTCGGGCGCGACCTGCGCGAGGTCGGAGAGCTGCAGGCCGATGCTACGGCCGGGCAGGAAGACGCTGGCGGGATCCTGATGCAGCTTCTGGTAGCGGCGACGCAGGCGCTTCAGTGCCGCGCGATCGCGATAGGGGTCGGCGCCGGCCCAGCTCACCTGGCCGGCGTCGGGCGCCTGCAGCCCGAGCAGGATATTGCCGAGCGTGGTCTTGCCGCAGCCGCTGGGGCCGGTGAGCGCGAGCACGCCACCGCGCGGGACATGGATGTCGAGCCGCTCGAACAGTGCAGGCCGGCCGCGGAAGCCGAAGCGCAGGCCATGGCCGGCAAGCACCGGAGCATCGACCGCGCAGCAGCGCAGGCTCGGCCGCCAGCGCGAGGGATCAGCCTCGACCCAGGCGCGGGTATAGGGTTGGCGCGGCGCGGCGAAGACGGCCGCGCTCTCGCCCTGCTCGACGATGCGGCCCTCGCGCAGCACCGCGAGCCGTCCGCCGAGCGCGCGCGCCAGAGCAGTATCATGCGTAATCACCATGAGCGCCCGCCCGGCCTGCCCAAGCGAGAGCAGGAGATCACGCGTCTGGTCGAGCCTTTCGGGATCGAGCCCCTTGGTCGGCTCGTCGGCGATCAGCAACGGAGCACGCCCGACCAGCACGGAGGCGACGAGCACGCGCTGCGCCATGCCGCCCGACAGCATCGACGGATAGGCCTGCGCCACCTCGGGCGCGAGCCCGACCGCCTGCAGCGCCGCCACCGCATCGCCCCGCCCCGTCCTCTCGAAGAGCTGGCGGCCGATCCGCATCGTCGGGTCGAGCGCCGCGCGCGGCTCCTGCGGCAGCAGCATGGTCTCGCGCGACCAGAACAGCCGCAGGAGCCCGGCCTGCCCGGCATCGACCGCCGCATGGCCGTTGATCGCGATCGTCCCGCCCGCCGTGAAGCCTTGCGGCAAGAGGCCCATCACCGCCTGGGCGATCAGGCTCTTGCCGCTGCCGGTCTCGCCGATCAGGACCAGCGTCCCGCCGGCCTCGACCTCGAGATCGACGTCAGCGACCACTGTCGCGCCATGGCCGTCGCGAATGACGAGACCGCGAATGACGAGGGCGAGCGGGCTCATCCTGCGGTCTCCTTGCCGGAATCGGGCTCCGACAAGGCCTGCCCGAGCAGCGTCGCACCGAGCACGGAGATGAAGATCGCCAGGCAAGGCGCCGCCATCTGCACCGGCGCCTCGGAAATGTAAGGCAGGAGTTCGCCGATCATCGCGCCCCATTCCGGCGTCGGCGGCTGCAGGCCCAGCCCCAGGAAGCCGAGCGCCGAGATCGACATGATCGCGGCCCCAAGCCCCAGCGTCGCCAGCGTCGTGGTCTGGCGCAGCACGGCGGGCAGGACGTGGCGGATCAATAGAGTGCGCGCCGGGAAGCCCGCCAGTCGCGCCGCCTCGACATGGGGCTCCTTGAGCTCGCCTTGCGCGATGGCGCGCGCCATCCGGGCGAATTGCGGCCACAGCGTCAATTTGATGCCGATCAGCATCGGCAGCACGCCGCCGCCAAGAAAACCGGAGATCAGCAGCGCCAGCAGGATGCCGGGAAAAGCCAGCATCAGATCGGCGAGACGCATGATCGCCATGTCGCTCCAGCGCCCGGCATAGGCAGCGATCAGGCCGAGCCCAAGACCGACTCCCGTGGCGGCGCCGACACAGGCGAGCGCGATCCCCAGCGAGCGGCCAGCCCCATGCGCCAGCCGCGCGAACACGTCGCGCCCGACATGATCCGTCCCGAGCGGATGCGCGAGCGAGGGCCCTTCGAGCGCATGCAGCAGATCCTGCATTGTGGGGTCATGCGGCGACAGCAATGGTCCAAACATGGCAAGCCCAGCCACGACGGCCAGCAGGACGAGCGGCAAGGCGAGACCAGCCTTCAACCTATATCCGCCTTCCGCCCTTACCCTGGCGAGCATTCGGAACGAATGCGTCTCGAAGGTTACGCCGGCACGCTCCGGATCATCCTGCGAAACGGAGCTGCGCGGCTCTTCGGAATGAGGCTTGGTGAGTTCGGAAAGCGCCTGCCCGCTCATGCCGCTGCCCTCGCGGCCTGGCGCGGATCCAGCGCGAGGCAGGCGAGATCGGCCAGGAGGTTGACGCCCGCATAGACCAGCCCGATCACCAGCCCCGCACCCATCACCACCGGCACGTCGCGGGCGAGCAGCGCCTTGACCAGCAATTCGCCCAGCCCCGGATAATTGAACAGCATCTCGACCACGACGAAACCGTCGACCATGTAGGCGAATTGCAGGGCGGCGAAAGTCGCGACCGGGATCGCCGCATTGCGCACACCGTGATGGCGGAAGGCCGATGCGGCCGAGCGTCCCCTGATCCGCGCAAAGGTCATGTAGAAGGCGCCGCGCACCTCGACGACCGCGTTGCGGATGACCCTGACCGAGAAGGCCGCCAGGCCCAGCGCCAGCGTCAAGGCCGGCAGGACCATATGCGCGCCTGTCCGGTAGCCCGCCGGCGGCAGCCAGCGCAGGCTGAGCGCGAAAACCGAGATCAGGCCGATGCCGACGAGGAAGCTCGGCAGCGAGGCGAGTGCCACGGCGATGCCCGTCGTCACGCGGTCGAGCCATCCTCCCGGCGCAAAACCGCAGGCGATGCCGAGCGGCAGGGCGATGAGATAGGAGACCAGCCAGCCGAGCGCGCCCAGGCCGAGCGTGAAGCGGCCATGATAGGCGATCTCCTGTCGCACCGGCTGGCGCGAGACCAGCGACTGGCCGAGATCGCCGGTCGCGACGCGGCCGAGCCAGGCGGCGTATTGCACGGCCAATGGCCGGTCGAGACCTTCCTCGCGGCGGATGCGTTCGGTCGTCTCGACCGTCACCCGCTCATCGCCGACGCGAGCCGCGGCGACGCGAAGCGCCATGTCGCCGGGCAAGGCATGCATGAAGGCAAAGCACAGTGTCGCCAGCAGCCAGGCCGTCAGCGCGGCCTGCGCGGCGCGCGCGCCCAGCAATGCGAGCGCCGGCCTCACTTCCAGGCCATCCGTTCGACCAAATAGCGCATCTCATAGGGGTCGATCGCGACGTTCTTGATCCGCCCGGAGACCGCGACGCTGTGTTCGGTCCAGGAGACCGGGACGGCGGGCATCTGGTCGTGCAGCAGGGCGATGATCTGCCCCCGCAGTTCGTCCTTGCGAGCGTCGTCGAAGCTCGCGAGATAGGCGTCCGTCAGGGCCTTGACCTGATCCCGACCATCCCAGCGCACCGTCCCCCAGACCGAGCGCTCACGCGCGAAATCGGGGATGATCGTCGCGATCGGCTCGGGCACATTGACATAGGTGCGCGAGACCAGCGTGAACTGCATGGTCCCATCCTTGATCGCGGCGGGAACGCTGTTGCCGGGACCGACCTCGATGGCGACATCCATGCCGATCCCACGCAATTGCGCCTGAATGGCCGAGGCCATGACCGGCAGCTCCGGCCGGTTGACCAGCGTCAGGAGCTTGGCCGCGAGGCGCACCCCGTCCTTGACGCGGATGCCGTCGCCTGCCGCGACCCAGCCGGCTTCGTCGAGCAGCTTGCGCGCCGCGGCGGGATCATGGGGGATGGCGGGCAGACCCTGGCGATGCCAGCCCGTCATGATCGGCGGCAGGAGCTGCGAGGCGCTCGAATCCGGATGGCGCAGGATCGCCTTGGCGATGCCGTCGCGGTCGACCGCCATGGCGATGGCGCGGCGGACGCGAAGATCGGAGAATTGCGGCAAGCCGCTGTCGAAAAACAGCGCGCGGATCCGCGGAATGGTCAGGCTCTCGACCTTCATCTGGCCGGCGGCATTGATCCGCGGCGTCGCGGTGGGGCTCAGCGTGTAGACGAGATCGGCGTCCCCAGCGATCGCGATATTGGCGCGGGTGTCGCCGTTGACCACCGCCGTGTAGCGCAGCCTGGCGATGGCGGGCCTGGTCCGCGCATAGCCTTCGAAACGATCGAGCTCCAGCGTCGTCTTGCCGTCGATCGCGGCGAGCTTGTAGGGCCCGGTCGCGACGATCTTGATGACCTTGCCGTCAGCACCATAAGCGGAGGGCGCGAGCACGATCGACGCGTAATCGCACAGGAAAGCCGGCAGCACGCTGAAGGGCGCCTTGGTACGGATCACAACGTCGGCGCCATCGAGCGACACGCTGTCGAGCGGCACGGCCGAGAGGCTCTCGCCGATGAAGGACTGCTTCAGGCTGGCCGCCACAGCCTGGGCCGTCACCGGGCTGCCGTCATGGAAGCTCAGGCCCGCGCGCAGCTTGAAGCGCCAGCTCAACTTGTCCTCGGAGACCGACCAGCTTTCGGCGATGCCGCCGACGAGCTGGCCTTCCGGCTCGACCTGCACCAGCGTCTCCGCGACCCCGAGGCGGGTCAGGATATAGCCGATATCGGCCGGATCGTTCGAGGTGTACTCCCAGGGCGCGACGACGCGCAGGACAGGTTCGCCCTGTTGGGCCAGGGACGGCATGGCCGCGAGCGGCAGAATGAACGCGCCGGCAAGCAGAAGGCGGCGGGTCAGGCCCCACGATGTCATGATTAAATCTCCGGTTAAGGCGGTTCAGCCCGGCTTGCGGGCGGACAGGATGAAGGACTGGCCCTGGGCCGCGAGCAGCCGCAGCCGCTCGCTCCAGGAGGCCGTCGCGAATTGGCGGCGCGCGATGCCGCTGAGCGGCCCGACACGCAGGGGCTCGAAGCCCGCCTCGCGCAACATCGCCTCGAGCGCCGGCGCGCGCAGGCCGTCGCGGAAATGCACGCCGTTGAGGATGCGTTGATGCGTCGCCTGATCCCAGGTCGAGGCAACCCCGGTAAGCCTGTCGACCAGCCCGGAGAGCCGCTTCAACAGCACGGATCTGCGCGAAAGCGTGACCCAGTCGCCATCGATGACGATGAGCGCCCCGCCCGGCCTGAGCACGCGCAACCAATCGGCCAAGGCGCGGGCGGGATCGATCAGCGTCCAGACCAGATGCCGGCAGATGACGAGGTCATAGGCCTCATCCGCCATCATCGTGTTCTCGGCGTCGCCGAGGTGGAAGCGAACGGCCGCATTCGCATGCTTCACTTGGGCACGGGCGATCATCGGCTCGCAGAGATCGATCGCATCGACGCTGCAGCCGAGCGAAAGCAGCACGCGCGTGATCTCGCCGGTGCCTGAGGCAAGCTCCAGCGCCCTGGCCCCGGCGGCAACCGGGGCATGGCTCGCGATCAATCGCGCCCAGGCCTCCAGCTCGGCATCGGAGCGGATCCTGTGGCCATAGGAGAGATCGAAGGTCTCGGCGCGTTTGCTCCAATAGGCGCGGATTTCGTCCTTCAGGCCGAAATTCGCTCCTCCGGAGGCGACCGCCTCGGCGTCTAGGGAGGTAGCATTCGACATCCGTCACCGGCTTCCCATGGATGGGACGCGGCCGGTGCTTCGGCGCCGTTCGAACCCGGTTGCGCGACCAGAACGCGCAAGTGAGCGACCGTCATCAGAGCTCCTTCCGGGGCACCCCGCCCGGTTGCATGGCTTCACGACGTCGGCAGGTCTCCTGGCTCGCGGGTCCAAGCTTCGTTCGGCCTTCCCGGGGCAAGCCCAGTGGCATGATCGAACGTCGCTCGCCGCTGACAGTTGCGGGGGCAGCTCCGGAATCGCGCGCTTGCGCGCGCCCACCGGATTCCCTTTTGATCTCTTTCGAGAACCGACCCCGCCAAGGAAGCACACCGCCTTGCGCCGCACAAGGCGCGATCGGCCGATCGCCCCCCATCAGAACTTCGCGCTCAGGAAGGCGCGCACGCCGCGCCCGGGCGCCACGACATCGTCCTTGCGAAAGGACACCGCGTTGCGGATCGTCTCGTTGAGCAGATTGGTGCCGTTGACGCCGGCAGTGAGCTCGATCGGCCCGAGCGGCCCGTCCTTGAGCTTGACCTTGTAGCTGAGCTCGGCGTTGAGCAGGTTGTAGCCGCTGGTCGGCGTCTCCTCGGGCGCGATCCGCTTTTGCGAGAAGGCGTGGATCAGGTTGACCTTGGCGAACCAGGCATCGCCGCCGCGCCAGAACAGCCCACCGCCGAGGCGTTGCGGCGGAATGCGCGGCACATTCTCGTCGCCGGAGAATTTTGCCCGGACGATGTCATATTGCCCCTCGACCCCGAAGACGTTCGGGCCGATCTCGAAGAGGTCGTATTGCGTCTTGAGTTCGCCGCCGAGGAAGCTGGCGTTTCGCTGGGTGTAGACCACCTGCGTCAATGCGGTGCCGGTGCCGCAGCTGGCGAAATCATCGTCGCAGCGCACGCCGGTGACGCGGCGATAGATGAAGCCCTCATAGCGCGTCGCATAGAGCGAGGCGTCGAAGCGCCAGGGACCTGCCGTGCGGCGCAGGCCCAGCTCGACCGTCTTGGCGGTCTCCTTCTTCAAGTTGGGATCGCCGATCTCGAAGGTGCCGGGCGCATCATGCGCGCCGCGCGAGAACAGTTCGGACGCCTTGGGCGCGCGCTCGGTATAGGAACCGGTCAGGCTGCCGGTGAAGCCGAAGGGCAGATCCTGCAACAGGCCGAGGCTCGCGCTCGCCGGCATGAAGCGCCGGCGCCGTGCCGAGGCGGTCGGATCGTCCGCCGTCGCAATTTGCGTCGCCGCACCGGTCTCGGGGTCGATGCCCCCAACGGTCGTGAAACCAGGCAGATAGCTGGCCGGGAAGTTCGTCGCGGTGCCTTTGACGTCGACATAGTCGATACGGCCGGCGGCCTGCAGCTTGGTGCCGGGCTGCAGCTGCAATTCGTTGAAATTATAGAAGCCGGCGCTGTTGGTGTCCGCCGGCGGCAGCAAACCACCGGCTTCCCCGGAGGTGCCGATCTCCTGGCGGCCGAGCTGCAGGCCGAAGGCCGAGGTCAGGCGGCCGATGCCGGTTTCGAGCGGCTTGAGCTGCGCCTCGACGCGCCCCTCGATCTCGCGGTTCTTGAACACGGCGGCGGTCTCGAAGCCGCCGCCCTCGTTCAGCCCCTGCTCCTGATGCCTGTAGACGGAACCGCCGACCCAGAAGCGCAAGGTGTCGATGAAGCCGCCATCGATCTGGAACTCGCCTTTGCCTGCGAGCTTGGTCTGTTCGAGGTCGATGCGGGTGCGCGTCGCCCGCGCATCGGCGCCGGGGATGCCGTAGAGGCTGGTGAAATGCGACAGCGAGACGCCGATGAAGCCGCGATTATCGGGCAGGAAATACGAGCCGCCGATCGCCTGGCCGTCGGAGCGGACATAGCTGTTGAACTGGGTGCCGCCGGGGATGTGATAATCCTCGGCATTGCGATGATAGATGTCGCCATGGACGACGAACTGGCCCGAGCGCGCATCGATCAGCGCCGAATTCTCGATGCCGCGATCGACCGAGGAGACCGAGGAGCGCGTCTCGGCATGGAAGCCCGGCGCGATCAGGAATGACGGGATGCGGTTGTTGTCGACGCTGACGACACCGCCGATCGCCTGCGAGCCATAGCGCAAGGTGCCCGGCCCGCGAATGACCTCGACGCGCTGCGCCGCCAGCGGATCGATCGGCACGCCGTGATCCTCGCCGAGATCGGAGACATCCTGCGAGCCGATGCCGTTTTCCTGGATGCGGACGCGGAAATTATCGAGGCCGCGAATGATCGGACGGTCAGCCGCGCCGGGCGCGAAGCCCGAATTGGTGATGCCCGGCTGGTTGGCGAGCTGGTCGCCGAGCGTGCGGCCGCCATTGCGCAGGAGTTCGCCCGCGGTCAGGAAGCTGACCGAGGAGAAGCTGCGGTTGACCGCAACCGCGTCGCCGCTCGGCGCGGCGGCATCGGGCAGGCCGCGCGGCTGGATCGGGCTCGGCGCCGTCACGGTGATCTCGGGCAGTTCGATGGCGGTTTGCGCCAATGCGCCGGTCGCAATGATGGCGCCCAGCGCGACGCCGGCACTGAGGATGCCGGCGCGGCGCGCCGCTGCAAGGTCGATGGTCATGGGACAATCCGCTGTGAAAGGGGGCTATGCCGCCGCCCGAGGCGGCGGGAGAAAGCTCAGGCGGCCTGCCGGTCCCAGGCGGGGAACGGGTCGTCGAGCGCGAGCAGCGCTTTCGAGAGGCCTGTCGTGGAACTTCCGGTCAGGCAGGCATCGAGCGCCGCACGGATCGCGGCCTCGTCCATCTCCGGTCCGCCGATGAAGACCAGCTCCTGCCGGCGGTCGCCCCAGATCTGCGACCAGTGGCGGCGCATCAGCGAGGCGAACTCCTCCGAGCGCGGCCAGCGCTCCTGCGGCACCGCCGCCCACCAGCTGCCCAGCCCCTCCGTCCGCGTGATCCGCCCGGCGAGCGAGTATTCGCCGACCCAATGCGGCCGCGTCGCCAGCCAGAAATGCCCCTTGGCGCGGATCACCCCGGGAAAGCGAGTGTTCATCAGCGCATGCAGCTGGCGCGGATGGAACGGCCGTCGCGCCCGGTAGACGAAGGAGCGGATGCCGTATTCCTCGGTTTCCGGCACATGGTCGCGGAAGCCGAACAGCTCCTTGTGCCAGAGCGGATGCGTTTCCGCCCTCTCCTCGTTGAACAGCCGCGTGTTCAGGACCTGGTCGAGCGCCACCCGGCCGAAATCGGCCTCGACGATCTCCGCATCGGCATTGAGCCCGCGCACGACGCGGCGCACCCGGTCGCGCTCCTCGGCCGAGACCGCGCCGGCCTTGTTGATCACCACGACATCGGCGAATTCGATCTGCTCGACCAGGAGATCGACCAGCGTGCGCGCATCGCCCTCCCCGGCGGTCTCGCCGCGATCACTGAGGAAATCGCGGCTGTCGTAGTCGGCGAGCAGGTTGATGGCGTCGACCACCGTCACCATCGTGTCGAGCCGTGCGACATCGTCGAGCGAGCGGTCCTCCTCGTCGCGGAAGGAGAAGGTCGCGGCGATCGGCAAGGGCTCGGCGATGCCGGTGCCTTCGATCAGCAGGTAGTCGAAGCGGTTCTCGGCCGCGAGCCGGCGCACCTCGCTCAGGAGATCGTCGCGCAAGGTGCAGCAGATGCAGCCATTGCTCATCTCGACCAGCTTTTCGTCGGTTTTGGACAGGTCCGCCCCGCCCTCGCGCACGAGATCGGCGTCGATATTGACCTCGCTCATATCGTTGACGATGACCGCGACGCGCTTGCCCTCGCGATTATTGAGGATGTGGTTGAGCAAGGTGGTCTTACCGGCCCCGAGGAAGCCGGAGAGTACGGTCACCGGCAGGCGGCGGTCGGTCAGGAGCGAGGCTGGAGGCATGACGGGCTCGGGTGATTGCAAGAGAATTTTGTTACATTATAACATTACCGTTCTGTCAACCCGCGAAATCGCAGCCTGCCCGGGCGCCCAGGAAAGCCGCCCAGCAAAAAGGCCCGCATCGAATGATGCGGGCCTCGGTATCGTCACTGCTGCGGCTGTTTCAGCGGAACAGCGCCAGCGATTTGGACAAGGTGATCCAGACGCCCCAGGCCAGCGGAATGCCGACCACGGCCCAGGCGAGCAGCGCCGTGCCGTCGAAGCCGCCCTTGCCGATGCCGAAGGAGCCATGCGGGCCGCTCGCCGCGGCGCTGGCGGTCCTGGCCTGGAGGGCTGCGACTTCCGCATCCCTCATGAACCATTTCTGCACCACGGGCCGGACCAGCAGATTGGCGATGAAACCCGCCACCAGCATGCCCGCGAGGATATACATCGTCCGATCATAGACCTGCGCGCGCGGCACGCCGGCATTGATCTGCGCCTCGCGGATATAGTTGACCACGACGGGGCCGATGATGCCCGCCGTCGACCACGCCGTCAGCAGCCGGCCATGGATCGCGCCGACGAACTGGGTGCCGAACATGTCGGCGAGATAGGCCGGCACGGTGGCAAAGCCCCCGCCATACATCGACAGGATGATGCAGAAGAAGGCGACGAACAGCGCCAGCGACCCGGCATGGGCGGCCCAGGGCGAGAGCCCGTAAAGCACGATGCCCAGGCCGAAGAAGGTCGCATAGGTCAGCTTGCGGCCGAGCTTGTCCGAGAGCGAGGCCCAGAAGAAGCGCCCGGCGATGTTGAACAGCGAGAGCAGGCCGACGAAGGCCGCAGCAATCGTGGCGATCTGCTTCTTCTGCTCGGCGTCGAGCGCGGCGAACCCGATCTCCGGCTTGCCGATCAGCGAGCCGGCGAAGATCTCCTGCAGCATCGGCGAGGCCATGCCGAGCACGCCGATGCCGGCGGAGACGTTGAGGCAGAGCACGGCCCAGATCAGCCAGAACTGCGGTGTCTTATGCGCGTCCTTGAGATGGACATGGCCAGAGGTGATCATCGCGTTCTGGGTCGCCGGCGGGGTCCAGCCGTCCGGGCGCCAACCCGAAGGCGGAATCCGGTAGCCGAAGGCGCCCGCCATCATGAAGACGAAGTAGATCGCCGCCATCACCACGAAGGTCTGCCAGACGCCGACCGAGGTCGGGGTCTTGAAAGCGTTCATCAGGATGTCGGCCAAGGGCGAGCCGATCATCGCGCCGCCGCCGAAACCCATGATCGCCATGCCGGTCGCCATGCCGCGCCGGTCGGGGAACCATTTCACCAGGGTCGAGACCGGCGAGATGTAGCCCAGGCCCAGCCCGATACCGCCGATGACGCCCGAGCCCAGCCACATCAGCCAGAGCTGGTGGGTGTAGACGCCGAGCGCCGAGATCAGGAGACCGCCACACCAGCACAGCGCCGAGACGAAGGCGGCCTTGCGCGGGCCCGAGCGTTCGAGCCAGCCGCCCCAGATCGCAGCCGACGAGCCGAGCAGCACGAAGAACAGCGTATACATCCAGCCGAGATCGGCGACCTTCCAGTCGCAGGCCGTGGTGAAGAGCGAGCCGATTAGCCCGACATCGGCCGCACAAGCGACCGGCTTGGTGACGCCGATGGCCTGGCTGAGCGGCAGCCAGAACACGCTGAAGCCATAGGCCATGCCGATGCAGAGATGGATGCAAAGCGCCGCCGGCGGCACCAGCCAGCGGTTGAAGCCGGCCTTCGCGATGATCCTCTCCCGGTCCAGCAGACCCGGGGCAGGCGAAACCTGCCCGATATCCTGTGCGATGCTCATGTCAGTTCCCTTTTCCCCAAGATTCTCTAATCGGGCCGGGTTGCTCCCGGCTCGTTGAAATCGCGTTGTGCACGCCTTTTTCAGGCGGGCTCTGCTCCGCTATCCGCCCCGCGCCGGCCTGATCAGCGCCAAGGCGCGCCGCACAAGGGGTTGGAGCTCCTGGGAATCGCTGGTGAACGCGGCGAGGAAATCCTCGCGCATGCGCCGGCTCCAGAACTGGTTGATGTGGTCGGCGATGGCGGGTACCGCCTGCTCGTCGGGATAGGATTTGAAGAAATCGGCGATCTGCCCGGCCATGCGCGCGAGCTTCTCGCATTGCTCGGCCTTGTAGGCGTCCCGCGCCTCCGTCGACAACGCAGCCTCACTCATCGTGCCTGCGTCTCCAGTTCAGGCGCCAGCGCCCCAGTGAAGACGATGCAGCCATCGTCACGGGCGACGCAGACGAGATTCAAGCCGAGCCGCGTCGCCCGCTCGATCGCGAGCGAGGTCGGGGCCGAGATCGAGACCAGCGTGCCGGCCCCGAAGATCGCGGCCTTCTCGACCATCTCGAAGGAGGCGCGGCTGGTGACGAGCACGAAACCACTGCTGGCCTCATGGCCGGCGCGCAAACGCGCGCCGATCAGCTTGTCGAGCGCGTTGTGCCGGCCGACATCCTCGCGCGCCGCCAGGATGGCACCTGAAGCGTCGCACCAGACGGCGGCATGGACGGCATGGGTGAGCCGGTTCAAGGGCTGGTGACGCTCCAGGCTCGCCAGGGCCGCATGGATGGCGCTCCGCGCGATCGGTTGCCCCTCCCGCGCCCCAGCCCGCGCCGTCGGCAGTTCGCTCAGCGTCTCGACGCCGCAGAGCCCGCACGAGGTCCGGCCCGAGAGATTGCGCCGCCGCGCCAGATGCTCGCGGAAGCGACCGGGCGCGAGATCGACCGTGACGACGATGCCGTCCGGCTGCGGCTGGATCGTGATGCCCCTGATCTCGTCGATACCGGTGACGATGCCCTCGGTCAGGCTGAAGCCGGCGACGAAATCCTCGAGATCCGACGGCGTCGCCATCATCACCGCATAGGGCAGATTGCCATAGACGATGCTGACCGGCGCCTCGACGGCGACTTCGGCGCTCGCTGCCAGGCTCCGGCCGCCATCGAAGCGGACCGGCTCGGCCGGCACGGCGCAGGACGCCGGAGGCTGGGCGGGTGGGCTATTCCGCGGCATCGGGCAAACGCCCCGCGATCTGGCGCAGCGAGATGTCTTCCTCGCGGTTGCGCTCCTGCCATTGCGAATAATAATTCGTCCGCCTGACTTCGACCGCGGTCACCTTGTATTCCGGGCAATTGGTCGCCCAGTCCGAGAAATCCGTGGTGATGACGTTGGCGCCGGTCTCGGCATGGTGGAAGGTCGTGTAGACCACGCCCGGCTGCATCCGCTCCGAGACCTCGGCGCGCAGGGAGATGTCGCCGGAGCGACTGGCGAGCGCGACGAGATCGCCAGATTTGATGCCGCGATTCTCGGCGTCGAAGGGGTGGATCTCCAGCACGTCCTCGTCATGCCAGGCAGAGTTGGCGGTGCGCCGCGTCTGCGCGCCGACATTGTATTGCGAGAGGATGCGCCCCGTTGTCAGGATCAGCGGGAAGCGCGCCCCGGTGCGCTCCTCGGTGGGCACGAATTCGGTGATCATGAACTTGCCCTTGCCGCGCACGAAGCGGTCGACATGCATCAAGGGCGTGCCGGTCGGCGCCTTCTCATTGCAGGGCCATTGCACGGAGCCGAGCTTGTCGAGCTTGTCATAGCTCACCCCGGCGAAGCTCGGCGTCAGCCGCGCGATCTCGTCCATGATCTCGCTGGGATGCGCATAGGCCATCTCGTAGCCGAGCGCCCGGGCGAAATCGATCGTGACCTGCCATTCGGCCTTGCCCGAGAGCGGCGCCATCACTTGCCGGACGCGGTTGATGCGGCGCTCGGCATTGGTGAAGGTGCCGTCCTTCTCCAGGAAGGAGGAGCCCGGCAGGAAGACATGGGCGTATTTCGCCGTCTCGTTCAGGAAGAGATCCTGCACCACGACGCATTCCATCGCAGACAGGCCGGCGGTGACGTGCTGCGTATTGGGGTCGGACTGGGCGATGTCCTCGCCCTGGACATAGAGCGCCTTGAAGCTGCCGCCGACCGCCTCGTCCAGCATGTTGGGAATGCGCAGGCCCGGCTCCACATCGAGCGGAACACCCCACATCATCTCGAAGATCTGGCGCGTCGCATCGTCCGAGACATGGCGGTAGCCGGTGAACTCATGCGGGAAAGAGCCCATGTCGCAGGCACCCTGGACATTGTTCTGGCCGCGCAGCGGATTGATGCCGACGCCGTCGCGCCCGATATTGCCCGTCGCCATGGCGAGATTGGCCATGCCCATCACCATGGTCGAGCCCTGGCTGTGCTCGGTGACGCCGAGCCCATAGAAGATCGCGCCATTGCCGGCGCTGGCGTAGAGCCGCGCCGCGGCGCGGACATCGGCCGCCGGCACGCCGGTGAATTCCTCGCTCGCCTCGGGCGAATTATGCTCCTGCGCGATGAAGCGGGCCCAGATCTCGAAATCGGCCAGGTCGCAGCGCTCGCGGACATAATCCTCGGCGATCAGCCCCTCGGTGACGACGACATGAGCGATAGCGTTGATCAGCGCGACATTGGTGCCGGGCAGGAGCTGGAGGTGGTGTTCCGCCTTGATATGGGGCGACTTCACCATGTCGATCCGGCGTGGATCGGCGACGATCAGCTTGGCGCCCTGGCGCAGGCGCTTCTTCATCCGCGAGGCGAAGACGGGATGGCCGTCGGTCGGATTGGCGCCGATCACCAGGATGACGTCGGCCTTGGCGACCGATTTGAAATCCTGCGTGCCGGCCGAAGTGCCCAGCGTCGTCTTCAGGCCGTAGCCGGTCGGCGAATGGCAGACGCGGGCGCAGGTATCGACATTGTTGTTGCGGAAACCGGCGCGCACCAGCTTCTGGACGAGGAAGACCTCCTCATTGGTGCAGCGCGACGAGGTGATGGCGCCAAGCGATTCCCGGCCATAGCGCGACTGGATGCGCTTGAACTCGGAAGCGGCATGGTTGATCGCCTCCTCCCATGACACCTCGCGCCAGGGGTCGGTGATCTTCTCCCGGATCATCGGCTTGGTGATGCGGTCCTTATGGGTCGCATAGCCCCAGGCGAAACGGCCCTTGACGCAGGAATGGCCCTCATTGGCCTTGCCGTCCTTGTAGGGCACCATGCGGACGACCTTGTCGCCCTGCATCTCGGCCTTGAACGAGCAGCCGACGCCGCAATAGGCGCAGGTCGTGACCTTGGAATGCTCGGGCTGGCCCATCTGGATGACGCTGTTCTCCATCAGCGTCGCCGTCGGGCAGGCCTGCACGCAGGCGCCGCAGGAGACGCATTCGGAACCCAGGAAATCGGTCGGCCCCGGGGCGACGCGCGAATCGAAGCCGCGGCCCGTGATCGTCAGCGCGAAGGTGCCTTGCACCTCCTCGCAGGCGCGCACGCAGCGATTGCAGACGATGCATTTCGTCGGATCATAGGTGAAATAGGGGTTGGAGGTGTCCTTGGCCAACCAGTTCTCATTGGCAAGGCCGTCCGCCGTTTTGGCGAAGACATGGTTCTCGCCCTCATAGCCATAACGCACCTCGCGCAGGCCGACCGCGCCCGCCATGTCCTGCAATTCGCAATCGCCATTGGCCGAGCAGGTCAGGCAATCCAGCGGATGATCGGAGATGTAGAGCTCCATCACGCCCTTGCGCAGCGTCGAGAGCTGTTCGGTCTGCGTGCGAACGACCATGCCCTCCTCGGCCGGGGTGGTGCAGGAGGAAGGCGTGCCGCGCCTTCCCTCGATCTCGACGAGGCAGAGCCGGCACGAGCCGAAGGGCTCGAGCATGTCGGTGGCGCAGAGCTTGGGGATCTTGGTTCCCGCGCTCATCGCAGCCGCCATCACCGAGGTGCCGGCCGGGACCGTGACGCTCTGCCCGTCGATCGTCAGCGTGACCTGCTTTTCGGAAACGCGGATCGGCGTGCCGAAATCGATCTCCTTGATCAGGCTCATGAAAGGCTCCTCATTCGGCGGCCAAAGCAGGGAGCGGCCGGTCGAAATCCTCGGAAAAATGGTTCAGCGCGCTCATCACCGGCATCGGGGTCAAGCCGCCCATGGCGCAGAGCGAGGCGTCGGTCATCAGGCGGTTGAGATCGCGCAGGACCGCCATGTTCTTCGGGCGTTCGGTGCCGGCGATGATGCGGTCCATCACCTCGACGCCGCGCACCGCGCCGATGCGGCAGGGCGTGCACTTGCCGCAGGATTCCTTGGCGCAGAATTCGAAGGCGAAGCGGGCTTGCCTGGCCATGTCGACCGTGTCGTCGAAGACGACGATGCCGCCATGGCCGAGCATCGCCTTGATCGCCGCCAGCGCCTCGTAATCCATGGCGACGTCGAGCTGGGCTGCCGTGAGGTAAGCGCCGAGCGGCCCACCGACCTGCACGGCGCGGATCGGCCGGCCCGACAGCGTGCCGCCGCCCATATCCTCGATGATCTCGCGCAGCGTGATGCCGAAGGCGAGCTCGATCAACCCGCCGCGCCTGACATTGCCGCCGAGCTGCACCGGCAAGGTACCGCGCGAGCGGCCCATGCCGTAATCGGCATAAGCCTGCGCGCCATGCTGGAGAATCCAGGGCACGGCCGCGAAGGAGAGCACGTTGTTGACGACGGTCGGCTTGCCGAAAAGCCCTTGCAGGGCTGGCAGCGGCGGCTTGGCCCGCACCAGCGCGCGCTTGCCCTCCAGGCTTTCGAGCAGCGAGGTCTCCTCGCCGCAGATATAGGCGCCGGCTCCCAATCGCACTTCCAGATGGAAGGCATGGCCCGAGCCCAGCACGCTATCGCCCAGGATGCCGGCATTCTCCGCCTTCAGGATGGCGCGCTGCAGGGTGCGATGCGCATGCGGATATTCCGAGCGCAAATAGATAAAGCCCTTGGTCGCGCCGACCGCGACGGCGGCGATCGCCATGCCCTCGATCAGCAGGAAGGGATCGCCCTCCATCAGCATCCGGTCGGCGAAGGTGCCGCTATCACCCTCATCGGCATTGCAGACGATGTATTTCTGCTCCGCTTGCGCGTCGTGCACGGTCTTCCATTTGATGCCGGTCGGGAAGCCCGCGCCACCGCGCCCGCGCAGGCCCGAGGCCTTCACCGTCTCGACGATCGCGCTCGACGCCAGCGTCAGCGCCGTCTCCAGCCCGGCAAACCCGCCATGGGCGCGATAATCGGCAAGCGAGAGCGGGTCGGTGACGCCGATGCGCGCAAAGGTCAGGCGCTGCTGTCGCTTCATCCAGTCGAGCTCTTCGGTGACGCCCAATCGCAGCGCATGGGCACCGCCGGAGAGGAACCCCGCCTCGAACAGGCCCGCGACGTCCCTCGCCGCCACCGGGCCATAAGCGATACGCCCTTCCGCGGTCTCGACCTCGACCAAAGGCTCCAGCCAGAGCATGCCGCGCGAGCCGTTGCGGACGAGCTCGATCGCGACGCCGCGCGCCTGCGCCTCGCGAAAAACCGCCTGCGCGACGCCCTCGGCCCCGACAGACAGGGCGGCGGCGTCGATCGGCACGAAGATCTTGACGGGGGCGAAGATTTTGACAGGAGACTGGCTCATGCCTGGGCTCCCGCATGAAAACTGCCCGCCTGGGAGCCGCAGAGTTCGGCGAGCCGGCCCGCATCGACGCGCCCGATCAATTCGCCATCGACCAGCGCGGCGGGTCCCAGCGCACAATTGCCGAGGCAATAGACCGTCTCGACCGCAACATCCGCCTTGGCCTCATGATCATCGACCGCGATGCCGTGGTCACGCGCCAGCTCCGCGACCAGCGCCTCGCAGCCCAGCGCCTGGCAGGCCTCGGCGCGGCAGAGCTTGATCACGCGCCGGGGCGGCGGCGCGGTCCGGAAGTCGTGATAAAACGAGATCGCGCCATGGATTTCGGCCCGCGACAGGTTCAGAGCCTCGGCGATCAAGGGCACCGCCTGCGGGTCGACATGGCCGAACTCCTCCTGCAGCGCATGCAGGATCGGCAGCGTCGCGCCTTCGAGATGCGCGAGGCCCGCAATGATCGAGCGCGCGCTATCCTGGTCCCAGGCGGGATATCCGGCCATCATTCCTCCATTCGACGCGGTTCACCCTACGGTCGCTTTTGGTGAATGGTGGTCCATACTGGAATGATTTCAAATCGTTTGTTCCAACTGAATGATAGCCTGTGACTATCATGAAACATCGATACCCCTCCGGGAATCGCGATAATCTTTGCTTATCGGGACGTTCTGCGTCGCAGCATAATTTCAACCCCGAAAATCGATAGGCTTCGACTATCGGATAATCGGCCGTCGCGGCAGCGCGGCCTCGGCGACGGCGCGCGACATCATCAGAAGGTTCCTGGCCAGCGGCGCGAAGGGCTGGCGGTCGGCGACAATCAGGCCGATCGTGCGCTGCGCCTCGGGCTCGACCAGCGGCAGGGCCTTGGTGCCCAGGGGCACGCCGAAGAACTCCAGCAATTGTAGCGAGACGATGCTGGAGACGCCCTGGATGCCGGCATGCGAGCACAGATTGAAGATCGAATTGGTCTCGATCGCCGGCCTCGGCGCGAGCCCGACGGAGCGGAAGATGCCGTCGATGATGCGCCGGTTCTGCATATCGGAGGTCAGCAGGCAGAGTTTGAGCTCGCCCGCTTCGGCCCAGGAGATGGTCTCATGGCCGCCGAGCGGGCCGTCCTCGCGCGTCAGCAGCACGTAGGATTCCTGGTAGATCGGTTTCGAGATCACCCGGTCGAGCGGCTCGTTGTCGAGATAGGTCAGGCCGACATCGAGCTCGAAATTGTCGATCCGATCCTGGATCTCGTTCGAGGTCAGCGACAATACAGTCAAGGAGACAGCCGGATAGCGCGAGGAGAACGGCGCGGTGATATGGGCGATCATCGGCAGGGCGGTCGGGATCGCACCCAATCTGATGCGGCCGCTGACGCCCTCCTTCAGTTCCGCGATCGATTCCTTCATCAGATCGGCTTCGGCAAGGATGCGCCTTGCATGAGCGAGCACGACCTCGCCCTCCTTGGTCAATCCCTGGAAGCGCCGCCCGCGCTCGACGATCAGAACGCCGAGCTCCTCCTCGAGCTGGACGATGGCCGCCGACAAGGTCGGCTGCGAGACATGGCAGGCCTCGGCCGCCCGGCGGAAATGCTTCTCGCGGGCCAGCGCATCGAGATAGATCAACTGACGGATGATCATGGCGGCGGAAGAGCCCGGCTGGGTTGACGGCGCGACAAGCAGAAACTGGCGCGCACCCAAGAGCTACTGTGCCGGCGCGTGAACAGGCAAGCGCGCCGGCGTAGTCGCTTGCCGGCGCAGACCGGAGCGCCGGATCTCCAAAACAAAACGCCGCGCGAAGAGCGCGGCGTCCGTATCCGACAACGGGCTTTCGCGGGTTCCCGCGAAAGCAACCGATCAGGCCGGGACCTTCTTGCTGCGACGGGCCGGCTGGGTGGAACGCGCGGCGGCGGCCTTGCGGCCAAGGCCCATCGTCTTGGCCAGGGCAGAGCGCGCCTCGGCATAGTTCGGCGCGACCATCGGATAATCCGCCGGCAGGCCCCATTTCGTGCGGTATTCGGCCGGCGTCATGCCGTAGGAGACGCCGAGATGCCGCTTCATCGACTTGAACGCCTTGCCGTCCTCCAGGCAGATGATGGCATCGGGCGTCACGGACTTCTTGATCGGCACGGCCGGCACGAGCGGCCCTGCGGGAGCGGCAGCCGGCTCCTCGCCGAGACCGGCCAGGGCGGCATGAGTGCTGGCGATCAAGCCCGGCAGATCGGCGCGCGGAACATTGTTATGCGCGACATAGGCCGCGACGACCATCGCTGAGAGGCCAATAAGCGCTTCGCTATCGTCGGACATTCTTCGACCTTAGACTTGAGACAATAAACGACAATATTGCTCTACATCAAGGCAGAAGCAAGGCCTTATAGAGAAGCCGGCATCTTTAGCTGCCCGAAAACTCTAGCCGCAAATGCAGATCGCCCAACGAAGGAGCAACCTGCTAGCACAGAACGCCGTTACCCACAGCGACACCACCAACGAGCCGGAAATACAGCGCCATTTGCGCGCGCCAACGATGAAACAGGGATGAGCCGAAGCATTGGACGAGGGCTTTGCCCAAGAGGCAGCCTGCTGCCTGCGCTGGCGCCTGGACATCCACCAGGCCTTTCGACGATCTACCGGAAAGGCCTTGTGGAGCTGATCCACAACCCGCTTACTCTGCTCTTCCAAGCGATAGGTGTCAAGCCCATACAGCCCCCGAAATTCGACCTCTAATCGTTTGTCGGAACACGGGAATTTGTCGGCTTGATGCTCGTCCGGAAACGGCGGGACATGGACTCCGAAGAGCAGCCAAACAGGAAAACAGCCGTGCTACGCACGGCCGTCGTTAAGCGCGTAGCTCCGATAGACCGAGAACCAACAAGGCCATTTGCCGTAAGGCTGACCGAGGGAGAACGGAACCGCCTTATCGCGGAAGCTGGAAGGCGAACCCTCGGAGAGTATGTCCGAACCCGTCTTTTCGACGGTGATAATTACCCGCGCCGGTGGCAGATGCCCACGACCGATGCCCGGCAACTCGCCCACGTGCTGGCGATGCTCGGACAATCCGACCTGGCGCCGATGCTCCGCGAAATGCTTCAAGCCGCTCGTGTCGGCGCGCTTCCCGTCGATCAGGAAACGCAAGAAGTGATTCGGTCTGCCTGCAACGCGACGCTCGAAATCCGCCGATGCCTGATGGTTGCCCTCGGCCTGATAGAGGGAGCCGGCGATGATCATTAAAGCGTCGCAGCGAGCGGGAGGCAAAGCCCTCGCCGTGCATCTCCTTCGCGACGACGAGAACGATCACGTCCACGTTCATGAGGTGCGCGGCTTCATGGCGGACGATGTCGTGGGCGCATTCCGAGAAGCCTATGCCATCAGCAAGGGCACGAAGTGTCGCCAGTTCCTGTTCTCGTGCAGCTTCAATCCGCCGGAAGGCGAGACGGCCACCGTCGCCGATTTCGAGCGCGCTATCGCGACGGTCGAGGAGCGCGTCGGGCTGAAAAATCTGCCACGCGTCGTCGTCTTCCATGAAAAAAATGGAAGAAGGCACGCGCACTGTGTGTGGTCCAGGATCAAAGCTGCCGAGATGCGCGCGGTGAACCTGCCGCACTTCAAAGTGAAGCTGCGCGATATCACGCGCGATCTGTTCATCGAGCATGGCTGGAAAATGCCGCGCGGGCTGGTGAACAGTGAGGAGCGGAATCCGCTGAACTTCTCGCGCGCCGAATGGCAGCAGGCCAAGCGAATCAATCGTGATCCGAGGACCATCAAGGCAATCTTTCAGGATTGTTGGGCGGTTTCGGATTCGGGAAAGGCTTTTGTCCAGGCGATGGAAGCGCGGGGATATTATCTCGCCAGAGGTGACCGCCGGAGCTTCGTCGCGATCGATCATACGGGCGAGGTCTTTGCGATTGCCCGCTGGGCCAATGTCAAAACGAAAGAGGTCAACGCCCGGCTCGGCGATCCGGAACATTTTCCGAGCGTCGACGAGGTGAAAGCGCTTCTCGCCGAGAAAGTGACGGAGAAACTCAAACGCTTCACGATCGAGGCCAAAGGCGAATTCAACCAGGCCCGGCTTGGCCTACAGGAGCAGAAACGAAAGCTGGTCGCCTGGCAGCGCCACGAGCGCAAGATTTTGATGGAGCTGCAAGCTGTCCGGCAGATCGAAGAGGGGCGCGTCAGATATGAGCGTTTCAGCAGGGGATTACTGAAGGGGATCTGGGATCGTATCACCGGCAAACACGCGGCAATCCGTCAGCAAAATGAATTCGAGTTAGCGGCTGCGCTGGAGCGCGACGCCGCTGACAGGCAGGCGCTGATTGAACGTCAGCTGAATGAACGTCGCGCTTTGCATTGCCAGATCAAAGACCATGAACAGCGCCTCGACACTGAGCTCGTTGCTCTTCACAGTCAGCCCGCAGTTTTGGTGAAGCGCTTTGTCGTGGTTGAAGACACCAATGTCGAAAAGCGAGTGCGCCAACTCCGCAGCCGAAATATTTCCCCATAATCTAGTTCGCGTCGCGCTGATCGCATCGTAGACGCTTGGGACTTGTGCGTTGGATCAATAGGATTAAATTATAATTCAGACAAATTAAATAAAAGGCCCCCAAAAATGGGGGCCAAGTATCATGTCGCCTATTTTTGATGTTTTATCATTATAAATATTTCGGCGACGACGTATGCTGTCAAGAAGAGCGACGCGAGTTGGATGAAATGTTCTCCACCGACTGGGAGGAAGGGCGGCCGAAATACCTTTTCCCAAACGATTAAAGCAACCTCCGACGTTGCCGCTATTCTGAAGGGCATCAGGACTAGCAACATTTTGGCCTCCATTTGTATGAAGGCCCGCTGCCAATAGAGAACGCGGGCTTCTTTCTCCATCAACATTGACATAATTGCAGCAGGTAAGCAGCATGTCAAACATTACTTTTAATGACAACGCGCCATACGTTTGCGCCGGACTGACCTGGCGTCGGCGTGCGGGCGTATGCGCACGCTCCGCACGGGCGCCGATGACCGTGTCGCTGGAGCCGAACCAGCGCGGGAGCCCCACTTCGTTCCTGACTAACTCGTCGATGGTCACCTCCGACAACGGCACGGAGCCGACGATCAATGCCGTGCTGGGCTGGGTCGAAAGGACCTACGTCGAATGTCATTGCATGGCACGGTGCAAGCCGGTGCAGAATGCGTTCGTCGAGAGCCTCAAGGCTGCCTCGCGACGAGTGTCTGAACGAGTATGCGTCCCATTCGCTATCGGAAGCGCGCCGGATCGTCGAAGTGTTGCGGATCGACGACAACACCGTCAGATCGCCTTCGAGCCTCGGTGGCCTAGCGCCGACTTTTTTCCCAAACCGGCTCTCGCAAGAGAGCCAATCTAAATTCTGACCTAACTTCTGACCGGCGGGAAAACGATGAGTACAACAATAGGCCGCAACTTCACGGTTACGGCTCCACCTCATCAGATGGTGACTGCCAGCCCAGCGTCACATTTTGTTCCTGAAGCTTTGCCGCCAACTTGAGATGCGAAGCACTGCTGCGATTCAGAACATATTTGTTAACTTGAGCTCCAAATGGATCGTTAGGATTTCTTAAATTCCATTGAGCGTACGCATAATATAACTTTGGGTCGACCTTACGAATAGCACCCCATGTTAGGTTTTTATCAAAATAGGACTGATAGACTCTTAGTATGAAAACCGCAGGAGTTTCACGATTTTTCGCAGATTTGCCTTGCCAATATTCAGTCGGTTTAATACTCTCCTCAATAACAGGAAGTTTATAATTGCCACTTATCGAGATAACCAATTTAGAAAGGCCGGCTGCATTGAATATTTCTCTCAAAAGAGCAATGCGTTCCGCATCATTTTTGCAAGTTAAGGCAAATGCTTCATTTAAATCCAACGCAGTCTTCTGAATCGCAAATTCTCTTTGTATATCTTCCCGATCTTCAATCACAAATGGCCTAACGCTACCGTATTTTTTAATTTGAAACAAAGCTTTACAAATGAAAAAAGCCTTGTAAACACCTTTTTGTAAGATGCTGTTTTTGTTACGAAATCTGGTAAGTGTCATTATAGAATTAAGTAATATTATCTCTGATCGATAGAGAAACTTGAATAGATTTCCTAAATCGTCGGCTGTATTATCCGAGGAAATGTCCTCAACGCTTGGGATAACCACCATGTTTCGGAGCGCAGCGCGCGCATCCTGGAGCGCCTGTGTTCGAGCTTCTTGAGAATCGCGCTCGTCGGTCAACAGCAACGATGACAGCGCAGCCGAATCGAACTGATTTGACATCAAAACCTCCGTATCACCGACTATCTCACTAACATATGACGTTTGGTGTCAACGAAATGGAATGATCTACAAACAGTGATTTTAAGGCAATTTGACGCCTCAATTTTTAGGAGGAAACAAGTCCGGCATCCAGCGATCCGCATACTTCGCAGGGAAAGCCGGCAGCAGGGCTACGGGTCGTCTCGGAGCTGATCACGCCGGCATCAGGGAGACTGGCGCGATCAGACATCAGAATGAAACAGAGCTTGCCGCCGCGCTCCTGCGTGATCACGCTGAGCAGCGGTAGCAGCTGATCGATCGCCAGCCGGCAGAGCGCAGATCGCTCCATCGCCAGATCCACGATCATGAGAAACGTCTGGAACTGGAGCTGGTATCGCTTCAGGCTTCTGCAGAGAGAAAGGTCGATGCGCCCTTTCGGCAGTGGGTGCCGGAGGCAGATTTTCAGGGGCGACGCCAACGACGGCGGGATTTGGCGCCTTGATGGTCGTACACATAGATTGATCAGTATCCTGATCGAGACTTAGATATTATCAGAATTCTGATCACTCATTGACGAGCGCCACGGTTTCTGATATTATATTCTGATAATAATCGAAAAACGATACGGTATTCTAATCATGTCCTATTTGGGCGAAGACGTCATAAGCGCACTCCACGAAGCTCGCCAAGCTGCGGGCCTGAGTCAGCGCGCACTGAGCGGCAAAGCCGGCCTTTCCCAAAGCCATATCTCGCAGATCGAGAGCGGCATGCTCGAACCGGGACTATCGAAGCTGATTCAGATCGCACGCGCCCTTGATCTCGAACTGATGCTCGTGCCTAGAAAGATGGTGCCCGCCATCAAAAACATTACGGCCTCATCGGGACCTGAGCGTGAATCTCCGACCTTTGCCTTGAAGGAGATCGAGCGCGCAGAACGCATCCTGAAAAAGCAGCTTGCATTGCATGGAACAAGCGTGTCGCTTGATCGGGCGTTTGAGGCCCTTCGCTTTTTTCGCCACGCACCCGTAACACCCGCCGATGTCAAAGCCATCAGCGATGGTGCCGACCATCTAAAACACAATCGGGACAGCCGCTACAGCGCACAAATTCTACACAGCCTTGCTTATGAGTGGATGCTGAGGAGGAACCGCCTCGCGCATGGCGTAAGCGAAGAGCCGCGCCCTGCCTATGCCAGCGACGAGGACGACGATGCCTGATGTCTCCGTTCTCGATGTCCGGCTTTATGATCGCTCGGTCGGTAGCCTGACGCTGCTTCCCGGCGACCGGACTGTCTTCGCTTTCAATGAGGATTACGTCGCGGACGAGAACCGGCCGACGCTCAGCCTCTCCTTCAAGGATGATCTCGGCGGGTTGATCACCAAGCTGCGGCCAACCCAGCGCGTCGTTCCGCCCTTCTTTTCAAACCTGCTGCCCGAAGGCCCCTTGCGCAAATATCTGGCTGAACGCGCAAGCGTGAACCAGCAGCGCGAGTTCTTCCTGCTCTGGGCGCTCGGCAAGGATCTGCCCGGCGCTCTTTCGATCCATCCGGGCGATGGCGAGGCCATGCCGCCCGAGGCCGCTGAGGCGCTTGATCAGGCGCGCGGCAACAACGCCCTGCGATTTTCGCTGGCCGGCGTGCAGCTCAAATTCTCCGCCTTTCAGAACAAGGGGAAGGCTGGCGGCCTGACGATTCCGGCAGAGGGCGTTGGCGGCTCCTGGATCGTAAAACTGCCGTCGCAGCAATTTGCGGGCGTTCCCGAAAACGAATTCTCGATGATGACGGTCGCTAGCATGATGGGCATGGACGTGCCTGAGATCAGGCTGATGGATCTCGCCGAGATCGGCAACATGCCGGACGGACTTGGCGAGCTGCGTGGCCAGGCTCTCGCGATCAAACGCTTCGACCGGACGGAAAATGGTCCGGTGCATATCGAGGACTTCGCGCAGGTGTTCGGCGTGTTCCCCGACCACAAGTACGAAAAGCGCAGCTACCGCAGCATCGCCGAGGTCCTCGCGATCGAGACGACGGACGCAGATGTAGCCGAGTATTTCCGGCGCCTCGTGTTCAGCACGCTCATCGGCAATGCCGACATGCACCTCAAAAACTGGTCGCTGATTTATCCGGACCGGCGCACGCCGATGCTCGCGCCGGCATACGACCTCCTTTCGACGATCCCCTACATCAAGGACGATAGCGCCGCCTTGAACTATGCGCGCACGAGGAAGATGGCCGAGCTGTCGGTCGACGAACTCCGCTACATGGCCGCCAAAGCGCTCCTGCCCGAAAAGCTCGTCGTCTCTACAGCGCTTGAAACTGTCGATCGCTTCCGAACCGTCTGGGATCAAGAGAAGGCAAATCTGCCCTTGGCGGCCAACGTCATTGAAGCTGTCGAGCAGCATTTGACGACGCTCTCAATCGCACAGAAGGCATAGCAATTACACAACCCATCATGTTCAACGGCATAGCTGGAATGGTGATGCACCTAGTGACCAAAGCGGAGTCGAAGATGCGCCTTGCAATCGCTCTGTGCGCGACGTTCTTTTCTTTCACCACTCACGCCGAGACGCGCTTCATGAATCTGAGCGCCGAGACGGTGGGTGGGCGCTGCGTTCTGACCGACGCCGGCGGCATCTATGTGTTTCACGCGGATGGCCGCTACGAAGCCAAGACGATCAGTGGACGATATCAACGCGCGCAATGGTCGCTTGCTTGGGGAAAAATCATCAGGATCACCTTCAAAAACGGTGAAACCGCGGATTTCAATTCGTTCAAAGTCGACGGCGAAGCAAGAATCGGAATTGTTAGCAAGCACGGTTCCAGAAAGCACAAGGTAACCGATATCTTGCCCGAAGCATCGCCAGGCTGCGACGTCAGAGCCGCGGGCGCCACAAATAGACCAGCAACTGCCGCTGGCAGAATACCACGCGTCGTTCGCCGAAACACAAGAGATATCGAATGACGCTGCTACGGATTGGGTTCGTGCGCATCGCAATCGGCCCTTCCGCGGTCAGGATCGAGCAAACTCCCAATACCCGCGTCGATAGCGATCGCTATCTGACGCTCTGATATGCTCATAACGGTAGCCGTCTAGCGTGCACCCTTTGTTCGGCAACCCTGCGATAAACGCTCTAGTGAGATGGCAGGGAGATCTAGCTCATAGCTTTTACCAGAATTCTCCGATCGCCCTACAACAGGAAATTTTTGCTTAGAGAGGTAAAACTGCCAGATTCCGGTATTCATTTCTGGTCCAAATTCAATATCAATGTCGATGCGAGAAGCTTTATTTGCAATCGAGGCTTCTATTTCGGACAGCGGCCTTAAAGACCAAAACGTAGATATGCTTGAGATAATCCGATAAAAATCACCATTAGACTTGCAGGTTGTGATTTTGTTTTCTTTTTTCTGCGTAATTTTAAACGATTTACTTCCAGGTAATCGGCTCGCGACGATATGCAGTCCGTCCCTGGACATCTTAATTTCAGTGACGGCAGCCGGATCGAAGGCAAGGATTTCCTCACGGCGCTCTGCCGATTTTGCATCTCGGTGCACAACACCCAGCGCCGTCAAACAGACAAAAATAAATAAAACAGATAGCCTCATAGAAACAGAGCCTTGAATCACGAAATTAAGTTACTGATACTAACGTTCTAACTGGAGCCCAATCAAACAATTTCTTAGCGTCGGGTTCTTTTAATCTAACACAACCGTGAGATCCGAACCAATCACTGGCCTTCTGTTTCAATATTCTGGTCATATCGAATCCAGGCATGTGGTATTGGTGAATGGCTTTTCCATCCTGCGTGAAAAACAATGCGTAGTGCATTTTTACGCCGTAGGACTTACTGACATGATCTTTGTGTTTCCACATTACGTGAAAGATACCTTTATTAGTTGGATGCGCGGAATCCCCACTGATACAATCAAATTCAAAGATAAGTTTATTGCTGTCGAGCGCGCGGAGCCGTTGAGCCATCAAGTTAACCTCAATTCGCTTCGACATCGCTCTGTCTCTCAATGCTGCGCGCACAAATTCGGAAAGGCGGCATCGTTCAAGTCGACAACCTTAGGTCAACATCCAATCGCATTTCTCACTGAGATAAAAGATCAATCTGCTAGAGGATGAAGAACCAGCACCCGGCGATCCACAAATTAGATAGACAGCCAAATTTTGCCGATTTTCTGGCCGTTGTCTTGGCCGGTTGCCGGACACAGCAGAATGAATTCAACCCTCTGGATCGCCCAGCAATGCCCACCAAGCTTAGCGAGAACGCCTGTTAATTAAATTCTCGACAGGCGAGGCATGGCCCAACATGATACGCAGATGAATAAGAATCGGCTACATCTGTTCCCTGATACGAATTTGTTTATTCAATGCAATGAACTCAAAACTCTCCCGTGGGCTGCCCTGGGTGAGTTCGATGAGATCGAGCTGATCATTGCTCGTCCAATCCAGAAGGAAATCGACCGCCAGAAGGGGAGCGGGAACGGACGATTGGGCCGCCGTGCGCGCCGTGCGGCTGGAGTCCTGCGCGACGTTATTACCAACGATCTTGTGCCAATCGTCGTTCGCGAAAACGCCCCTCGCGTGACATTGGCGCTCCAGATCGCGTTGAAGCCCAACCCTGAGCTCGCCGACAGACTGGATTATTCAGAGCCTGACGATGCCTTAGTGGGGATCGCGCATAGCTTCTCCGAAGGTAACCCTGGCAAGAAGGTCGCTGTATTGACCCATGACGGCGGGGTGATGGCTTCTGCCGTCACAGCGCAGATCCGGCACATAGCTATTCCCGAAAACTGGCTTTCCCCGCCTGAGGATACGAAAGTCGATAAAGAGCTGAAGGCCGCGCAAGCCGAAGTAGTGCGGCTTCGCAATGCGGAGCCGCAATTCCTGATCGAATGCGTCAACCAAACGGGAGCGCTCGTTGAAGCGCTCTCTTTCGAACAGCACATAATTCCGCAGCTCACCGAACGCCAAATACAGGCTCTTCTCGATCGGGCTCGCAGGCGCTTCCCCAAGAAGACGGATTTCTCCAGCAAAAGTCCCAGCTCGGCAATCTCCAGCGACGGAGGCCTTCGACTTGAACTTCTGCGAGGTTTATCCACTCCGCCGGACCAGGCGGATATCGACAAGTATCACAAAGCGTACGAAATTTGGGAAAGTGAGCTGACGGCCTCGCTCGAAAAAATCCATGTTCGGGTAGAGCGGACTAGATCGCGATTTTCATTCACGTTCCGCGCACGAAACATAGGGACTCGGCCGGCAACGGAAGCACTCGTTGAGATGCAGGCACGCGATCCGCTTCTTATTCGTCGCCCCCAAAGGGACAAAGATAGCGGGGATGAGACGACTGATGATCATCTTCCATTGCCGCCAAGCCCCCCGAAGTATCGCCCGCTGGGAACTCTCGCTCTGATCCGGGACATCCAGCGCTTGAAAAATTTCGATATAGCGCCGAGATTTGATCCAATGCTCCTTGGGCATGGACCAAAGGCGCGTGATCCGGAGCTATTTTACTACAAGGGAGGATTTTCGGAGCTCGCCGACACCAGCTTGCGTCTTGAATGCGCGCTTTGGCGACACGGTGTAGAGGCAGAAAGCTTCTCGGGTTCAATCGAACTTGATGGCTGCGCTGATGCGCGCGGCTCTATCCAGTTTCGGATTCGCGCCAGTAATTTGACCGATAGCCCGGTGCTCACGGTTCCCGTCGAAATACGAGCGGTGGAGTCTTCCGCCTACGAGCATGCAGCTATGCTGGTGGATGTACTCAAGGCCGCGCCGCCGGAGTGATTCTGCCCGGATCTCCCTGGTCATGGCGGTGTTGGGGGTCAGGAACGCGCCGCTGACCCGTGATGCACCGGCCGATCGCTGCACTGCGTTGGTTTGGCTCACCATCAGTCCTTCTAGAATAGCCTCTGTTTAGCGAATCACATAATCGGGTCTGGCGGATACTTGCGCAATTTTAATTGCGTGGCGCCACCTATAGAAAGGTCGAACCATGCTTGGAGAAAGCGACGAGATTGGCAATCCGCTAAACAGCGATGAACTCGGCGAAAAAGGCGAAAGCACCTTCAAGACTATTTGCGCCGATGCTCGGTTGATCTGCAACTCAGCTACGCGCGACCGTGCCGGCTGGGACTTTCTCGTGGAGTTTCCCCTTGGCCGCGAGCAACCTGTCACGCTCGACAAGCGCGAGAATCCGATTTCATGCCTCTTTCAGCAGAAAACGATGTGGGATCACAACGACCGCATCAAATTCCGTCTCTCGTCGCTTGAACGGCTGGCCAAGGACTCGCGCCCCTCGTTCGTCTACGTTCTCAAGGTGAGCAAGGAGAGCTTGCAGCCGACAAGTGCCTATCTCATCCATATGCACGGCGACGTGCTTGCGAAAATTCTGAAGAAGCTGCGCCTGGAAGAGGCTGCCGACCGGCTTGCCGTAAACCACGCCGAAATCTACCTCTCTGCGAGTGAGGCTGGCATTGTTCTTACGCCGGATGGCGCGGCCCTGAAGACGGCTATTCAGGCGGCAATTGGATCGAATATGGCCGCCTATGAGGCGGCAAAACGGAACGAGCTGCGCTCCCTGGGCTACGAGCCCTTTGCGCGCGAGATGAAGGTCACCTTCACTGTAAAGGACAAGGACGCGCTCACGAATATCCTCCTTGGGCAAACCAAGGCGGCTGTCGACGACATGCGCACTTTCGAGACGCGCTTCGGGATTAAGCTCGAGACTGGAGATCTCACTGGCGTGCACGCGATCCGGTTTCAGCCGTTTCCGTTCGACAGCTGCGAGGTCGTTGTCCGGCGTGACAAATTCTCAGAACCAGCGACGTTCAAGGGGCACATCTACATGCCGCCCAAGGTACAGGGTGCCGACTTCGCGGCTCGCATCGTGACTGATATGTTCGAAGTGAATTTCCGGGGCACTCAATTCAGCCTGAACACAACGGAGGTCACGCTCGATCTCCCTGTCCTAACACCATCGGTCTGGCGCAAGTACTTTCTGTTGGCCGACGCTTTGTCGGCTGGTGCCGCCGTCATGGAAATTCGCCCAGGCAATCGTGCAGTCAGATCCATGAAGCACGTGATGAACGGCAAAGTGGAAATTGACCGACAAGAGCTTGAGATTGGACTGGAAACAAGTCCAAGGCTCACAACGCTAATCGGGCGGGTTGGGGCGAGCGAGGAGCCGTCGCTTAGCCGCGCCCAACTTGTTTTGCAGGAAGAGTATATCGCGTCAGCCCACGCGATCGTCAGCGGCAAGAGCGTGACGCCGCTATGTTTCAGCGTGGCAGAAGACGCCGCTCACCAGCTTGGGCAAGAGATGCGGGGCTTACACGTGAACTATGTGAGCTTCGAGAAGGACTTCCTGGTATGGGCGGCGGATGTCGTATTCGAGCGATCGGCGGAGTCACCAAACAAATTCACCGCGAAAGAGCTCACATTTCGCGAGATAGCGATAATCAAGCCCGAGACCTACGCCAAATATCTTGATGAGCTGCGGGACGAGGCTAAAGCTGAGATCGTAATGTCCCGGGAATTGGACAACGAAGCGACAAATTGACCAAGCGTGGCGGAACTGATCGGCAGAATGAAGTGAGTATAAGGCAGAGGCTATAATAGAGCGATTTTCTCATTAGGCATATATTGTATCCATGCAGCCTGACTACATTCCCCGCATGCTCGATCACGGCGAAGGTTTAATCGCCGAAGAGGAATTGCTGGTCCGTCACAGTGTCATTGTCGTTCTTGCTGAGCCGGGAGCAGGGAAAACCGAGCTCTTACGAAGCCTTGCAGAACGACTGATGGTCGAGCCGTGCAGGGCCAGTTTGTTCAGGCACCGCACCATTTTCGCGTCTCTTGGCGCTTTGGTGGTAGACGCACTGGATGAAGTAGCGAGAACCGGCCAAACCGCCATTGACGAGGTCATTGTTAAGGCAAGAGAAACACAAGCCGCCAAGGTCATCTTCTCATCGCGGTCGAGCGAGTGGGACAAAGCCCGGACCCAACTCGTGAAGGAGTGCTTTGGCCAAGACCCAGCTATCATTCGCCTGCAGCCATTCAATGATGACGAGCAGCAAGTCATCTTTCAGTCACACCTGCCTGGCGAGGATTTTTCGTCGTTTCACGGCGAGGCAGCTCGTTTTGAACTGCTGCCGCTTCTAGGTAATCCGCAATTTCTCAAGCTGTTCGCCGACGCTTATGTGCAAGGCGGCAGGCGGTTCGCTTCAAAAAAGCAGATATTTGTCGATGCCGTTGAACGGCTGGCTTCTGAACGAAGCACATCTGATTGGCAGCGTGATCGCCCGCCGACTGCAGCTATCGTTTCCTTGGCCGATGAGATCTTCGCAAAATTGATGCTCAGCGGTGCAAGCGGTGTCTCGGTCGTGGACGAGAGCGACGCTGACTTTCCCTACTTAAATACGCTAAGCGCTGTCGACACCGCCCGCTCGCGTTTCGCACTAAATACTCGCCTGTTCAAACCTGCGAATGAACCGAGCCACCACGAACCCGTACACCGTATTGTCGCCGAGTATTGCGCAGCCCGGCATTTAGCACGGCAGGTCAGCGATCCGACCAGTCTGTTGTCCCTTCGCCGGCTGATGTCGGTGATTGCGCCAAACGGTGTCGTTCGCGACGAACTTAGGGGCTTGTTGGGCTGGATGGCTGCGCTGGGCAACGCCGCTTTGCAAGAAGTCTGCATCCAAGCCGATCCCTATGCCGTTCTAGCTAACGGAGACCCCTCGCAGCTCACAGCGGCGTCAAAGAGGCTGCTCCTGAGGCGACTGAAAGAGCTTGCGGAGATAGACCCTCACTTCCGGCGAAGTGACGCGTGGCGCCGCTTTAGCGTCGCAGGCTTTTTCAGCTTAGACATGGTCGAGGAATTGCGTGAGCTGCTCGGCAGCGGAAGCCGCCACCATGAATTGCGTGATCTCATCCTTGAACTGCTAGAGGGATCGGCCGTCGCTCCCTTGCTGATCGATGCCTTGCAGACGCTGGCCTTGGACAAGGATGCAGATCGATATAGCCGTTTTCGCGCACTGCGCCTTTTCGCAGGCATTGAAGGGCACGACATTGGAGCGGGGCTATCGGGTCTCATTAAGAATCAGGACCGTGCTTCGCTCCGGCTTGCGCTGGAAATGGCCGAAGAGGTTGATGTTGCCGCGCTTGACGAACAGACTCTTTTCGACCTCCTGGAACAAGCCGGAAGCTTAGGTCGACGCCGCGCTCGTCGAGCAGGCGAAGATATGGATACTGATTTCCATATCCGTTATCACGTCAAAGAGGTCATCAACAAATTAGAGCTGCCCGCTACGGTATATTTACTGAATACGCTGACGAATAATTTGACGTGTACATGTGGCAAGAAAAGCTCGTACACGTGTGAATGCCTGCCGGGGCCGAGCAAGATTGTCGGATCTCTGCTGGACCGATACTTCACGCTTGAACAATCAGCTCATGACCCAATGCAAATCTGGGGCTGGATCAAGCCGCTGGTCTTTTCCGGGAACAGCAAGCTGCGAAACAGTCAATCGGTGGTGGCTCTGAGAGAGAATCACGAACTCCGCCGGGCAATTCAACGTCTCGCTTTTTACGATAAACCCACCAAGGAAGAGATTTGGGACGCCAGGTCGCAATTCTGGAGTGGAACCAGCCACGCTGGACTACGAATCGATTATGCCGATGTAATGGAAATCAACGATCATGCTTTTAGGACTGCCAACGTGGCGCTTTGGGAAAGCTTTTATCACAGACATGACTATTACGCGCAGGAACGAAAGCCAGATGAATATAGACATCGATTGAGGCAACAGGCGCAGGATAACCCCACGCTCTTACGGGCGTGGTCAAAACTGGAGCGGGCAGTCCGTGTCACAGCGAGGCGCGAGCCCGTCCACTGGACTAGATACAATAGGAAGTGGAAAGAACGAGAAGAGCGAAATCAACAAAAGCAAAAGAACTTCTATCGGAACAATCGAACAGAAATCGAAGCTGGGAAGAACTGGAGAGCAGTCCGGGAGTTGGCTGATTTTTATCTCCTTCAGCCTGAGAAACTGACTGAATTTCTCGATGACATCGGGATGGCCGATAGAGCTCTATTAAATTCTTTCGAGATGCTTGGCCCATTTGTGCCATCACTTGGAAAATTAGTTAAAAAACGCCTTGCTGTGACGCGGGTGCTGCATGCGGCTTGCCTGGCAACATATCGTGCAAATGGAAGCCTCGACGGAATCGGCGACGAGATCTTGCGAGCAGTAAAGACGGATAGTCTAGGTTATCCCGGCGTTCCAAAAGAGGAAGCAGCAACGTTCGAGTCGGCGATCGATCGACGGCTATTCCCGAGCCCTGCACATGCTGAGGCTTACGCTCGCGAATTTATCGAGCCTCAACTCATCAGGAGTAACGACGCAGTTACGGATGTCAGCTGGCTCGATCACGAAGAAGCGTTTAAGCCTCTTCGACAGACATTGGCATTGGAATGGCTGATCCGATTTCCCGCCATGCCTCAGACCGCGCGTGAAACGCTATTCGGCATCTGCGCAAAACACGCCGATCGGCAGCAACTTAACAAGCTGATTGATGCTCGATGTGCGCAATTCATTACGCCCGATCAGGATTTGCCCGGAGCATCGCCAGAGCGAGCATTTTGGTTTCTGCGAGCACTGTTTTTCTTGCCGTCACCTGTACCCGACATCTGGGATTTTTTTGCGGGCGATGCTCAGACCATTTTCAGTATCGAGCACCGCGCCGGGCGTTGGGGGCGTGACGAAGCGGTGGGCTGGCCGCCGCTGTCGGCTGAAAAGGTCTATCGTGTCCTAAGCGCATATGTGGATGCCTGGCCTAAGGTCCATCTGCCGAGCAGCCACGGAACAGGGTCTCCGCCAGGCGAGACGGCTTATCGGTTTCTGACCGAAGTCATATACGCGATCTCTAGGGACGATCCTACTCGCGCTGTGCCGGTGCTCGATCGAATGTTGGCGGATACCCGCTTCGCCAACTTCTACACCGACGCGCTGGGCCTCAAAGCGCAAGCGCTTCGGAAGAGCGCGCATCAAAGCTTTCGACCGCCGTCGCCGGGAGCCGTCGTCAATCTCCTGGACAACAATGGACTGGCGACCGTTGAGGATTTGCGAGCCTTCCTCATCGAAGAGCTCCGCGCATATCAAGCATGGCTGCGCCACGCCGAAACCAACCCCCTCGATGTCTTTTACCCTGGAGGCAGGCGGCTTCAAGAGAATGACGCGCGCAATAGGATCGTCGAAGATATCTCAGCGCGCCTGAGCAGCCGAAATCTCCTGGTCACCATCGAGCACCACATGGCGGACGCCAATCGCTGCGATATTACCGTTGCGGCGATGATTGACGGGCGAAGACACTTGTTGGTCATTGAAGTAAAGGGTCAGTGGCATTCCGAGCTATTCTCTGCTGCGGCAACCCAGCTTCATGATCGGTACAGTGTCCATCCGGATGCAGCGATGCAGGGTATCTATCTGGTGTTATGGGTTGGTGGAGACGAAACCATTGCAGGCCGCCGCGACCCAGCGATTTTCACGGCCGAGAAGCTTGCCGCAACGATCGATGCTGGAATGCCGGCGGAGTTGCGAAACGCTATTGATGTTTTCGCTTTGGATCTGTCTCGGCGCGAAAGCGGCGAGACGCATCCGAAGCGCCAGCGCTCAAAAAAGATTAAGGCGACATCAAACGCGCTGACGAGCTAACCCTGAGTGGGCTCGCATCCAACGGCATCGCCGGGAACGCTGTCATTCGCGATCGGAGCAGGTTCTCGGGACGATCGCCATTGAGACAGTCAGCATGCGCTCAACTCACAGTATTGGAAGCGGCATTCGGGCGAACCGATTTCCGGCATGCAAAGAGTTTACATGTCCAGTGGCTTGAGGTGGTGTTGCCCGACGCTTGGTCCAGGGAGACCGGGTCTCCTTGGTCATGGTGGTGTCGGAGGAGCAGGAACGCGCCGCTGACCCGTGACGCACCGGCGGATCGGTGCACTGGCACGGTGTAGGTTCGAGACCGAAATCCGAGCCAATGGCCGGGGGGATGGAACGGGGGCGCGCAGCGGGCCCCCTTCCCAAGATGGTAATGTTTACATTACACAGCTTGCGAGCAGAGCTCGGCTTTCCTTTTGCTTCCGTAATCCAAAACTACAGTCGGATCAGAGCCGCCCGCTCCTGCCCATGGAACCAGAGTTCACGAATTTTGGCATCATCGCTTTTGGGGAGCGGCTTTGCTTCCCGAACTTTGAACGTGGTGGGAAGCGTCACTGAAGTGCCAAAGACCAGAGCATGCTGTTTGGGGAGCGACGGCAAGCGCTTCAAAACCGCGTCCGAAATGAACGGGGTCATCTGCCTGATTTGTGACAGGTCATCGGGGTTTTGGATACGATGGATCACAAAATTAGAGCATTGGGAAAGGACAGTTTTCGACAGCTCGCTGGGCCGCTGCGACGCAACGAATAAGAAAAGTCCATACTTCCGCCCTTCTTTTGCAATCCTCTCATAAATCTTACTTGCGTCAATTGCGTATCGCGACGGTTTCTCCGAAATGTATCGGTGTGCTTCTTCAAGCAGCAGGTGTACCGGAAATCTGTTCCGTGGCTCGGCTTGACGAAGAAGTCGGAATGCCATCCTGGCCAGGACCGACGACACGAGTTCGACGACCTCGTCCTCCACGGCGTTCATATCGACAATTATGATCTGATGGCCCTTGTGCCACGCCTCGCCGCGTTTCTGTAGGCCGAGCAGATTGGCCATGAACCCTTCGATTGATGGGACCGCTTCACCCTCCTTTGGTGCGTAACGCATGAAAGCATATTCAGACCGATCCCGAAGGGATTTGAAGCGGGTGATCATTTGAGAACAGTAATCTCGAATTTGCCTATTTCCGTGCGCTTCTTCGTAAAGAATAGCGAAATCGAGACACTCTTCGAGGTCATCGAAGGTAAATGGTTCTCGCGTATAGGCCGGAAGCTCGACGTCCTCGCGGATTTTTTTCCGAATTTCTTCTAAGAATAGCGGCAGATTACTGCTGGGTTGAAAATTTCCGTATTGATAGTTTGCTCCATATTTTGTCAGAAGCGTCGAATTCAGATCTTTTGTAGGGTATTTTTGCAGGAGCGACACCACTCGTTGAAATTTACTGACAGGCGAGTCACCGTCTGAACCTCTCAGGCATTCCCCGATGCAAGTGGCGATAAAATGTTCGCGAACCTCTATAGCTCGGGGCGTGTTTTGCCGAAACAGGCCGGTGAGCCCCAGAGCGGCGCGCAAAACGGGGATTTGTGTTCTCTCGCTTGCCTGAAGCAATAGCTCCCATTCTGACTGTTCCAGGAACCAGTGCGGCATTCGGAATTTGCCGGGGGATGCCGTTCCATCCAAGACGACATGAGCAACTCCGATGCCGTTCTCTTTGGCGAGCGGCGCGAGCGCTTCTGCGTATTCCCCGTTGACGTCAAACACGACGAAGGTCGCGCCTCGGGCGTGATGGTCGTCCGCTTTCTCGAAAAGCGATTGAAGCACAGACGCGACTGTACAGGATTTCCCGCTCCCGGTGTTCCCTAGCACTGCCGTGTGACCGCCGAAAAAATCGTCGATCCGGACTTTGACGTCGTAACCGTCGAAGACCACGGACCGCCCGATTGATAGCGACTTGTATCGGGTAGCCTGCTGCGGAATCGGGGCAGATCCACCGAACCCTAGCGAAGGCTCGCTAGGCATGTCGGTCTCGAAGACGCGATCCAGCTCCGCATCAAGGGCGTAAAGGGCATCAGCATAGAGCGAGGGATAGACCGAAACACCAAACCGAAATTTCTCCGCCGTATCCGGGGGCAGCATTCCGACCGGCACCACATCGAGGTATTTCGCAGATGCTGCCTTGTCCAAATCGACACCGGCGCGGCTAGACCCGGCGACATCGCGCTCTCGTAGGCCAACGACTTCGACCACGACACAGTCGGTTTGTACCGGGATCATCAGGAATGACCCCAACCTGGCGACATAATGCACGTCATCGAATCCAACCACGGTGAAGTTGTCGGTTCCCGCGTGCATCTCGATAACGAACTGATCAGCCGCAACTGAAATGACCTTGCCAATTGCGCGTTTGCGATCGTCGCGGCTCATTACGACTTCACCTCAGGCACCAGTGGCGCGGCCGCCCCCGATGGGGCCATGGCGTGAAGGACCTTGGCGATCGCCTCATCAATACGTTCGCTTGGACGTTGCGGCATGAAATGCTCGATGATCGTATCGAAATAATGGGCTTTGCGTCCTTCATCTGGGCCACTGCCACCAATAATCCAAATGCGGGGATCGTTCAGCTTTCGAAGCTTTGCAATATCACCATCCAGCGTGGGATCTACGAATATCACGAGACGAAAGGTCGGGATCGTCAAAGCCTGATAGATAATATTGTTGATATGCTCGTCACCAAAAGCATAGCCTATTGTGAATAGAACGCTTTGCTCTCGGACGATGCGCGATTGAAATTCCCGGAACAGATCGGCATAGGGGGAGCCTAAGCTCGAATTTTGTTTCGAGGGGGTTGGATAGATCATCACTTTTCCCGGCTCAGCTTGAACAGCCGTCTCGCGTATCGGGAACAAGCCATGCTCGTCTTCGGTCCAACTGATCGATCCGTGGAGCTTACAAAGATAAACGAAACCGTCGACCGCGGACCATTTGCGGTTGGTCAAATCGAGCTGCTCCGCGAGGGCATACCGAAAAGTCGCCGGATTGAAGCGCCGCTCGACTACCCCGGAGAACCCATTGGAGTACGGCAAACCGAGCCGATCCATCGCTGTCTCGTTGAACAAGTCGTAGTTCGTCGTAAACACCCACGGTCGGGGTAGCGATCGATCTCTCAGGACGAGTTTTCGGTAAAAGGTCTCGTAGAGATCGGACAACGAAGTGTCGCCCTTCGAAAAAGCCCCGGCGGTGCATTTGCCCCATAGGAATTTCTGTACCTTGGATATTACAGATTCGACAACCAACAGAATTTCCGCAGATTGCTTTAGATTGCTACTTTTCAGAAAAAATTTAACACTGAAAAGCAACTCCATGAGTCGCTCTAAATTTCTAGAATATTCCGGCAACGCGATATCTATACCTAGGGATACATTTAATTGTTCACGCTCAACGACGGTCGGAAATCCGTCTTCGTCCGTTGCTCGTACTTTTGTAAATTCCTTGGCCAACGGCGCCATCGTGGGCACGCCGCGTTCTGTCCAGGCTTCTGCCCCTCCCGCGTCAACAGTTTTGACTACATGCGACGAGCAACCCGCGCCGATTAGAAACGAGATATTTTTTGCGTTCAGCGCTTCGGCGATGGATTTTTTCACGACTTCTGCGCCGTGGGCCCACTCGTATTCGGCAGAAGCCGGCCCGTCGCCACGGACAAAGCTGAACTTCGGCGCCTCAGCCGCTTTAGTATCGGTCGCACTCACAATATTTCTCCCCAGACAATTTTATTATTGAGACGTCATATCTCTAATCTGTTTGCGACAAGGACTGCACTGTGACTGAGCTAACCATAAAAAGGCATCTGCTCATAGCTATTAACGCGCTCTAAGGATAGGGCGGGGCTCCGGGGAGGCGAACACGGTGGAATCGCGTTCGCCTGAGCGGAAGACAACTGCCCCTCAAAAGAGGGGCAGTTGCGCGCTGGAGCGTTGATACTCACGCCACGCCGCGCTCTTCGCTTCGTGATCGAGCCATTTGGTGACGAAGGCGACCGCGCCGCCGTGTCCGGCCAAATCCTCGCCATGCAGAAAGTGCGAGCGATAGCCGGTTTCGGTGATCGGCAGGCGCGCGCGTTCGGGGGTGACGGTCTGGACTTCGATATGATCGAAGCCGGTGCCTGACCAGTTGGCGACATGGCAGATGGAAACCGCCATGCCTTGCCACTGGATTGTATGATCCGTGATGCTCATGACCTACGCCGCTTCCTGCTCGGCCGGACGGCCAAACGCCATGAGGTAGTCGGCAGCCCGCTGCGCATGCCCCGCGGCCGTGAAGATCGCGCGCTTGTCGTTCTTCAGGACCGTGAGCCAGTTTCGGATATAGGCGGCGTGATCCTCCCGAACCTCTGGCGTCAGTTCCAGATCGGCGCAGAGGAAAGCGGAACCAAGCTCGGCAACCAGTTCCTCGGTCGCATAGCCTTCGTCGCCCCAACGCTTCCGCCCGAATTCACGATCCAAACGCGACGTGTGCCGTGTCCAGTGGGTGAGTTCGTGCGCCAGTGTCGCGTAGTAGCTCTCCGGCGCGTCGAACGTTTCGAACAGCGGCATCTGCACATGGTCGCCGCTCACATTGTAATAGGCATTGCCCCCGCCATGCCGCACCTCCGCGCCCGTCGACCGGATGAAGGCCTCGACGCGCTCGATCCGCTGAACAGGCTCCAGTGTCTTTTCCGGCAACAGCGTGAAGCGTTCGGGCAAACCTTCCACCTGCTCGGCATTGAACACGGCATAGCTTTTGAGGAAGGGGATATTGCGCGCGGATTCCTCGCCGGTATGCTCGTCGGTCTCGGTGCGGCTGAGCGTGCTCGCATAGACCACCTGCGCAGCCTGTTCGCCCTTCTTCACGAAGGCACCCAGCTCCTTGGCCTGCTTGAATGTCATCCAGTGCGGGGAGCTGTATCCGCGCTCGATCGATTGCGACCACAGCATGAGGATGTTGATGCCGCGATAGGGAACGCCGTTGCTGCGCAGGGGCAGGCTGATCCGCCCCGATGCATTCTCCACGCTCCATGGCTTCATCCACGGGCGCACGCCTTTCTCGAGATCGGCGATGATACGGTTGGTGATGGTCTGATAGATGTCCTTTTTCATTGAGGTCGGCCTTTCGCTTGGGGTTCAAATTCCTGCGAAAGCTCTTTTCTTTCTGAGCCTTGCGCATGAACCCTTGGCAAGCGCCGAGCGTCCGCCCTTAAGGCGCCGACAGGCGCCAGGACGTCTCGATCGAAAGGCATCGGCTCCAAGATCGAACCCCTTGGGGCGCGTCTTCGCGGTCCGGGCAACACGGGAAGGCGGACCAGCGCAGCGGCTGCCTGAATGGAGCGGGCAGACCGGACTTCGGTCATTGGAAAACGCCGATGGTGTCGATGTAAGCTTGAAAAGAGGGTTCTAGCGCGCGGCCCGCGCGCCCTCATAGCCATGCGGCTGCATCAGCCGCACCGCCGCTCTTCCCGTCAGCGATCGTCACCCGCATGGGCCAAAACCGCCTCTTCGCGGGTTCGGTGGAGGCGGAACGCCGGAATAGAGCGAGCTCTGCCCGGTCGGGGCAGAGGCGGCCATGTCGGAGAGTCTATCGTAGCGCGACGCCACCCGACCGCCGCGCGAAGTCGACGAACGCCTTGAACGCGGCGGTCGGGTTGCGGCGGCTCGGATAGTAAAGGCTCAACGGAGCGCGAGTGGGCGTCCAATCCTCAAGCACGCGCACAAGGCGGCCTGCTTCGATGTCGTCTCGCACGTCGGATTCCATCGCCAAGGCCAAGCCTACAGACGCGAGGACCGCAGTGCGTGCGAGGCTCGCTTCGTCGAGGGTGATGGCGCCCTGGACGTCGATGTGAACCGATTGCCCGTCCTTCTCGAACGGCCAGCGGTAGATCGCGCCGTCGGGAAGCCGGACACGGAGACAGGAATGCCCGGCGAGGTCCTGAGGAATCAGGGGCGTCCCATGCGCTTCGAGATAGGTCGGCGTGCCCACGACGACACTGCGCCGCCCGACACCCAACGGGATCGCGATCATGTCGGCCGGTACGAGGTCGGCACTACGGACGCCGAGGTCGAAGCCGCCCGCGACAATGTCCACCAGGCGGCCCTCCGTGACGATGTCGATGTGGACCTGGGGATGCACGCGCAGGAACGGAAGGACGAGCGAAGTGAAGATCTCCCGCGCCGCCGTCGGAAACGCGTTAATGCGCAGCGTGCCCGACGGCATCGCCTGCTGAGAGCGCGCAACCTCCATCGCCTCATGGATGTCCTGCACCGCAGGAGCGACTTGCGCGACGAACCGCTGACCTGCCTCCGTTAAGGAGACGCTTCGCGTCGTCCGGTTGAAGAGCCGTACGCCGAGCGTGCGCTCCAGCTTTCCCACAGCATTGCTGAGCGCGGTCGTTGAAACCCCGAGTTCGAGCGCAGCCGTACGGAACTTGCCCCGGCGGGCGACTATCAGAACTGCGTCTAGTTCCGCCAGGCTACTTTGCACAATTATCCCTATTTTCGTGATGAGACATCCCGAATTATCCTGATTATCGCGCGACCTGTCTACCGCTATCTTGGCTGGCAACCGCACTTGCAGCCGCCGCGGCTGCGACCGCAGCAAAAAGGACAAAAACAATGACGCTCGAACTTCCCTCACCGATTGCTGCGTATGTAGCTGCGAACGCTCGCCTCGACGTGGACGGCATGCTGGCACCCTTCGCCGCCGAGGCCGTCCTCCGCGAAAACGGCGCCGTTCTTCGTGGGGCCGCCGAAATCAGGTCGTTGCTTGAAGAGGCGGTAGTCGGCGCCAAGGCGATTTTCACGCCTGACACCGTCCGGCACGAAGATGGCCAGGTCGTCGTCGAAGGCCCCGGCCATGGCGACTTCAAGGGCAGCCCGATCCGCTTCACCTACCGCTTCACCCTCGAAGACGACGCCATCAAGGCCCTGGAGATCACGGCATGACCATCAAGGCTGATCCGACCGAATTCGCGGGCAAGCGCGTCCTCGTCAGCGGTGGCACCAAGGGCCTGGGCCGCGCTGCCGTAGAGCGCTTCCTGGCTGGCGGCGCTCGTGTAATCACCGCAGCCCGAGGAGCCGCCGAGCCCATCGAGGGCGCCGAGTTCATCCAGGCGGACCTGACCACGGCCGAGGGCGGTGAGCGCCTGGCCAAGGCAGCGCTCGATCACTTTGGCGGAATCGATATTCTCGCCCATAATCTTGGCGGATCGGCCATGCCGCCCGGTGGCTTCGTCGCCCTGACCGACGACATCTGGCTCGCGGAGCTAAATTTGAACCTTCTAGCGACGGTCCGCCTTGATCGCCTCCTGATCCCGCAGATGATCGAGCGAGGCAATGGCGCGGTGGTGCACGTTACCTCGACCCAGTCGGTGCTGCCCCTTCCCGAGTCAACCACCGCCTACGCCGCCGCCAAAGCGGCGCTGAGAACCTACAGCAAATCGATCTCCAAAGAACTGGGTCCAAAGGGTGTCCGGGTCAATATCGTCTGTCCCGGCTGGATCATGACCGAGGGCGCCGTCGAGTTGGTGAAGAATATGCAGGCAGCCAATGGCGGCACGTACGAGGAGGCACGGCAAGCTATCATGGGCTGGATCGGCGGAATTCCGATCGGACGTGGGGCCGAGCCATATGAGGTCGCCGAAGCCATCGCCTTCCTCGCCTCGGATCGCGCCTCTTCGATCCACGGTTCGGAGCTCGTCATCGACGGCGGCACCGTCCCCACTGTCTGATCACACGGAGAGGTCCACGCTTACCCGAATGGAGCGGGCAGACCGGACTTCGGTCATTGGAAAACACCGATGGCGTCGATGTAATCTTGAAACGAGGGTTCCTTGCGCGCGGCCCCGCGCGCCCTCATAGCCCCGCGGCTGCATCAGCCGCTCCGCAGCTCTTTTCCGTCAGCGATCGTCACCTGCATGAGCCGAAACCGCCTTACGGTTGCGGTGGAGCGCAGCGGAATAGAGCGCGGTCTGCCATTTCGGCAGAGACGGCTGTTCCGTCAGCAAATTGCTGAACTTCCTCGGGCCAAAGTACGGCTCAATGGCATCCGGGAAGGATCATCTGAGCGCACGGCTATTGACTGACCTATGGTCATCGACACAACCTGAGGGTTCCAATCACGGGGAATGCACTCATGTATATCGCGCGCGCTTTTTTCGCGGCAATGTGCCTGGCCGCGTCGATCATAACGACAGGCCATGTGTCGGCGCAGCCAATAGCTCCCCACTCCGCGTTTGTCGGTGGTGCAACATCGCAGGAGAGGCTGATCGTCTTCGTCCACGGTCTCGGCAACAGCGGTGGCGCCTCTCCGTTGTCGGCATGGTCGTCAGCCGCGGGCAAGCCGGACTGGCCGACCCTCATGTCCCAGGATCCGGCCTTCAGCAAAAACTTCGCCATCTTCGTCTATCAATACGGCACCAAGCGTTTCAACGGAAATTTCCACATCCAGGGATTATCCGAGGAAGCCAGCTTGACGCTGAAGAACCAGGCGACTCTCGATAAATTTCAGGAGATCTATTTCATCTCGCACAGCCTTGGCGGGGTGCTGGTGCGGCACCTGTTGTCGAGTGATGAAGCGCTGCGGAAGAAGACAAAGGGTATCTTCCTGTTCGCCAGTCCGATGGGCGGCAGCGACGTGGCGAATGTGGCAAACACGCTTGGGATCGCCGGTGTCCAGACAGCGCAGCTTGGCGCGGGGCCAGACAATCCCGATGCTGTTTTCAATACGATCAAGGACAACTGGTTCAAGCAGCAGATCCGTATCCCGTCCTATTGTGCGTACGAGACGGAGAAGACGAATGGTGTGACCATCGTCGTCCGGCGATCAAGTGTGGAGCCGCTTTGCTCCCACGCGGTAACGCCGATCCGGGGCGCCCATTCCGAGATCATCGCGCCGCCCGACAAAGGCGTCTTCGCGGCACACGAACTGGTCCGCGGATGGCTGTCCGAGAGCCTGAAGGATTTTCAGGATGCGGCCAAAGCATCCGAAAAAGACGATCGCGTGGTGATCGCGAACTGCAACGGCAATGAGGCCTACCGGGGTCCGTACGGCGCGGTTCATACGCGCCTGAAGGGATTACTCGCTGACAACGGCATCCGGAATGCCCGCTATTCGCTTCCCCTCAGCCAGACGTGGATGGATGATCGATCGCGCGCTTCCTTTTACAGCGAACAGGAGCCCAGCCACATCATCATCCACCTGTCATGCTTCCAGAACACGGCTGAAGGCAACGCACAATCAATCGAAATGCGTGACCGCAACTTCCTGGCATTCCTGCAATCATTCCGGACAACCGGCACGAAGATTATCGCTTACTCGCGCGCTTTCCGGCAGGAAGGCTGCCCTTATATCCGCGAAAAGGTGCAACGCGTGGGGCTGGCAGACAACTATCGCGGCAGGCTGACCATGGTTGCGATTGGTGATCGAGAGGTCCCGGGAGATGGCGGTCCCGGCGACGGCTACCTGCTGCAGGCACTGGGCAGAGGGCAACAGCCTTCATCACCGACGGATTGCATCGGGGCACGTCAGCGCTGATAGCGTGATGTCTATGCGGCGGAAAACAGCGGCAGAAAACGGACATGTCGAGCAACGGGCCTGATTGCGACCTCTCGCCTATTCGTCTGGCGATAGAGGACATCGTTCAACGCCAGGGCAAGAGCCTCTACGAGGCGGCCTTCTGGTCCATCGTGTTTGCCGCAAGCCTTGTCGAAGACCGGCTTGGAAAGGACGACCGTGACCGGGTCATTGCGAACGCCGTCGGCGAGATGGACAAGGCACGCGTGGATACGGCAACCGCCCGGAGCGCTCCAATTCGTCAGGCGCGAAAGCGCGCGCGTGGTTTACCGCCCAAGAGCGCCGCGCCTGACTACCGCGGGATGATATTTTCCATCCTGAGGATCACCTCTGAAGAGATCAGCAAGGCGGGCATTCCGAACGAAGAGGTACCGCCTGTTCTGGCGGATTATACGGCGATGCTGGCGCTGGCGATGGGGCAGCAGGCAGGTCTCGAAGCGATTATCGCGCGAATGGGAATGACGCTGGAGGACTATGTTCATCATCGGCCGCCATTCGACGAAAGGCGCTAGTCGAATTAGCAATAAGCGCCCTGTTCATATTGGGAAACGACTTGTTGGGCCTCGTTGATCGCTCTCAAATGCAACGCCGCTTCGAACGTTCATGCGGCAAGAGCGCCGACAGCTCCGTCATTCCAGTTGTTTGCTTGCAAAAACATATGGAATAGCCATTCGTCGTGCTTGACTCCGACAGGCTCCACTAACGTAATCCCGGCGGGGCAGGCATTTTATCCATACAAGCAAGCAATTTTGCATGCACGCTCTCTGGGGGCGGGGGAGTTCATGACAAATCTCGGCTTGGCAATTTGCGGGGTTCTGACAGCAATTGCCGTATCGGGCTGCAATTCCCTGCCTCACGAGGCGGCGGACCGCAGGGTGGGCGTCGCGGAAATCGTCGATAGAGTGCAATGCGAGATCCAGCAGGCAATTGAATCCGACGATTATCTAAAAAAGCTGCTGCCGACATACAACGCGCGCGCCGAGCTGGAGCTTGAGCTGATTGATTCCGGAGATGTTGCCGCCGGCGCGGCAATGATCATTCCCAATTTCCCGGAAGTGATTACGGCGACCTTTGGCGGCGGTGTTGGCGGTTCTGCAACCCGGAAAACCACGCTCAGCTTCGCGATGGACCTGGCCAAGATAAAACACCGGGTATGTTCGCTGCCGACCGGCCTGCCCGGCGCAACCGACAGTCTGGGCCTCGCGACCTGGATCAAGACCGCCTTCCTCGCAGTCGACGACCGCGATCAGGCCGGTCTCTCCGAGGCTACGTATCAGGTAAAATTCATAGCGATTGTGAATGCCAACGGCGGCATCACGATCAGCGCCTATCGGATCAACAGCGCGACGATCGGCGGCAAGGCCGGCAGGCAGCATACGCACACATTGACGGTGGCATTGTCTCCCAAGCCGGGCGCTACCCCGGCAGCCAAGGTCGCGATCGTCAGCTGGCCCGGCTTGTCGGCCTCAAGCGGTGTGCAGACTTGGGAAGCGCCACAGCAAGGCCAAACGCGGGCGGAGACGGGGCGGCAGCAACAGCGGCCCGCCAGTCGTGGGCCGTTCCGGCCAACCGATCCGGGCTTTGACCGTCTGGACACACTCATCCAGCGCGAGCGCTTCAAGACAACGATTATCGAGCGCTGATCTCGCCAAAGAAAGGAACCGCAGGCAGCAGAACAGGAAGATCGGAGCTCCTCATCAAACGCTCTTCCCGTCAGCGATCGTCACCCGCATGGGCCGAAGCCGCCTGCGGGTTCGGTGAAGGCGGGCCGCCGATAGAGCGCTCTGCCCGGTCGGGGCAGAGAAGGCCATGCCGGGGACGCAAACTGAGTTCGACAGGATAGAATGCGGGATCAGCCCTGGTTTTGTAGCGCGAACTTGCGGCACGCTGCCTGCGTCGAAGATATTGGTGCCTGCAAGGTAAGAGACAATGCCAAAAGACCGCTCGACCGCTCGTGGCCAGCATCACGTGCCCATCATGCTTCAGGATGCGTTTGCCAGCCCCGGCAATGGCAAGAAGCCTCAGGTCCATGTGTTCGACAAGCACGAGGATCGGACGTTTCGCACCTCGCCGGAAAACATCCTCCAGGAGCGCGATTTCAATACGTTCGAGAATGGCGAGGTCACCTACTGCCTCGAAGATGGCATGGGGAAGATTGAGGATCAGGCAGCTCCGGCCCTGCGCAAGGTGATCGCAAACCGGACGCTCGCGTGCCTCGATGATAAGGAGCGAGCCGCGATACTGGTTTTCACCGCGCTCCAGAGGATTCGTGGCGTGCACACGCGCGCTGGTATGTTGGATATTGAGACGCAGATAAGAGAGCGGCTCCGCAGCAACGGCGATGACCCGGATCTGGTGCCGCAGCTCCGCGGCAGCAACGAACCGGAACAGATCAAGCTCTCCGCGTTGACGCTAGTCGGGAAAAACCTGCCCGAATTTTCGCGCAGTTACACCAACAAGGTGATGGTTCTGATGGAGGCGTGTCCCGGTGAAACGTTTCTCCTCGGGGACACACCGGTCGTTTTGGCCAATCAGAACGATACGTTTCCTTATGGGAACCTCGGACTTGAGGTGAAAGGGATCGAAATTTACCTGCCCATATCCCCCGATCTGACAATCGCTTTTTGGTGTCCGAGCATCATTTCTTTGATCGAAACGGCTCTACGACGGTGTGAGGAGGCGATCAAAAACACGAATGCCGTCGCTCTTCTGGGGGTCGGTCCCGACGCTCAAAAGCTCCGCGAGCTTCACCCCCAATTGAAGGTGCGAGCAGCGAAGCTCCGAGAGGATCTCGGTGGGATTAAAAGTCAGGCGACTCTCAAGAATGCCCCTGAAAACATGGAGTATATGAACTCGCTGCAAGTGGCTTATGCCGAGCGATATGTCCTGTCGTCGACGGGAGATTTCGCCTTAGCGAAGCGCATGATCGGAGAGAACGGCCGATATCGCCGGGGGCATCGCTGGCAGCTCGCCTGAGAAAACTTTGCAGCCGGCGTGGCAACGGCACCGGGCGACAGGCGGTATGCCCGGCGGAGTCGAACGCGGTCCGCGCCATCGCACGGAGACGGCAAACAGGCGCCGGATCGAAGCTCACATACCGGACGGAGAGAATCTTGGTTCGGGCACGATGCCGAGCTTGAGCATGTCAAAACCAGAGAACATGAACTTATTCTCATATCTGCTTAAGTGCGGCTGCTGTGGCGGCGGCATGTCGAAGATGTCCACCGCTCACTACGGATGCAGCACGGCCCGCAACAAGGGTGAAGCCCTGTGCAAAAACCGGCGCACTATCCGGCAAGAGGATCTGGAACACACGGTTCTGACGGTGCTTCAAGAGCGCCTGATGCATCCTGGCCTCGTTGAGAAATTCTGCGAGGAGTACACCGCGCACATCAATCGCATCCGCGTGGAGCGCAATGCCTCGATCCATGCCTATCACGCCGAGCTAGCCAAGCTGCGCCGGCGCGACAAGCAGATGGTGCGCGCGATTATGGACGGGTTCGCGTCGCCCGAGCTCAAAGACGAAATGGACAAGCTCGTCGCACGACAGAACGAGCTCGTCCGCTTGATCTCGGAGACCGACGAGGCTCCAGTTCTTTTTCACCCGAATATGGCGCTGCGCTATCGCGAAGAGGTTGTCGCGTTGGTACGCGCCCTCAACGAGGAAGAGCACAGGCATGAGGCGGCGGACTTGATTCGCTCGCTTGTCGATCGAATTGAGCTGACGCCTGATCCGCGTTCTGACGGCTTGCTGATCGATGTGTACGGCGATCTGGCAGGCATCCTGAATGTTTCGGTGGATCGAAAGCAGGACAAGGAACTTGATTTAAAGCAGATACGGCTTGTTGCCGGTTTGCCGGACGCTCCAATTAAGGACATTTCGGCAAGAAAAACGGCCTCCGCGCGTCATAACGCGCTGCGGTCGTCAAAGGGTGCGAATGGCAAGGTGGTGGCGGTTGATAACCACCACCTTACGTCGCGTGATTTCAACACGCAGAGTAAGGTGGTGGAGCTGAGGGGAAGCAGTCCTCATGTCAGAAACGTCAGCAAAATCAATGCATCAAATCGACATTTGAGCTAGCCGTATACCACCTTTGTATCCCGATACAAGTCACGCAATAATGCCGGTGGACCGCATTTGACACCGCGCAATCCGCTGTCATGTCCTCGAGCGACGGTACGTGGATATCGGTAGGGCGTCACTTCGTCGCGGGTCTCACCGACGCAGCGAAAACCCAAGATGCCGGCATGGAGGCGATCGCTCGGCCGATCCCTCCTGTGCAGCCAAAGGGTGAGTTGGCGAGCCTCCTTCACGCTCGCTGTCCGGATCTCCGTCTGACCGACATGATTTTGCCGAAAGAACTGCGTTCGGGTCTAAAGCGCATGTTCGCCGAGCAGCTCCCCAGCCAGACACGATACCCCAGCGAGCGCGGCGCAACTCACGGCCGCCGTCCTCACTGCGTATGATGATGTCGACCAACCACGGCGGAGCGACGCTTATGTGAAACCCTAAGCGCTGCCCCCTTTTAGGGCCGGACCTCATTCGTCACTGGACGCACTTGTATTTAGCGCGCGCTCTCCGCAGTTCCTCGGATGATTTGAAGATGACTTCGTTGATCGCATCAGATATTTTTCTTTGCGAAATAGATCTAACGCGCGCATCGGTCGCGTTCTTAACAATATCGATCTCCGTGTAGATCGTATCCTCCAGATTCACTCCAAGCGGAGAGAACGTCGCCACTCTTAACAACCTGTCAGCATTGGTAGCGGCAGAAGCATAAGGCGTAAGAGCGTGCGGTGCAGCCTCATGGAGTATTTTCGTGATAGCCTCATTAATTTCTTTGGGCTTTGACAAGTTTGGCAATGCGCTGCACGCGGAGTTAAGCGCCCGTAGGCTGCCAAAACACTCGCGGAGCGGGTCACCGATCTCCTGATCGAATTCAGCTTCCTCCCTGGCTCGCCTCTTGTCCCACCAGCGGTGGAAAAGCTGCAGAAGCAAAGACCCCAGACCTAAGCCTCCGCTAATAAAAATGCCGATCCAGCGTGGATCCCATTCCTTGCTTTCGGGGCTGCTGAGCGTCGGCTGTATCGAGATCGGAGCCGGTGCAGCGGCAACTTTGTTCGAAAACTCAGCTGGCCGAGGGGGAGGGTGCGCCGTCTGACAATACACCAGCCCGGAGGATCCAATTCCTCCAAAGCTCACTAATAGGATTACGAGGAGGACCCCCCGCACTTATAGCGGGTTCCCGCGAACGAGGCTGTACTCTGCTCCTCGGCGGATCTGAGCCTGCAGGTGAGGCCCTGCCCCATCGAACTGATACTTGGCGAAAAACGCTTCGATGCTCCCGAGCTTCTGAACGCTTCGGCCAAAAAGTCCCAGCACGAAGGATGGAGTGATCGCGTCTAGGCCTTCAGGAAGCCGAACCGAAATGTCGTCGCCCACATGATCGAGCGCCTCAATCTTAAAATCACTTCGGACGGTTTCGCCACGCTGCTTGCCAGACAGCACGCTTGACGGCGGCGATCCCGAAATACGCGACAGGTCAAGCATCTGTGGCATCTTTCTTCCGGCTCCTCGGGATCTCAGACGGGTCGAGGTAGAACCGTAGGGCCACTATCGTCCCAGGGAACCTATGAGGCAAGGCGAAGACATATTTATCGTCTGGAGGCTGGTCAAGTTGGTTGGCCGCATTGAATGCCAGGACACGATGCCCCCCTTCGGACTTGGAGAACATGCGGTGTTCGTCTCGTACCATAATGCAACTGGCCCCGGAGAGAATTGTCAGGCGAGGCTTTTCATCTGGATGAGGGCTTTGGTTGAGGGCATTTATCATCTCTACAACCATCATCATCCCAAAGCCGCCGGGGCTACCCGCGTCGGATGTCGGGATGCGAGAGATGCCATCTTGCAAAGAAATTACCGTCCATAGAGACTCCTCGGTCTGACGTGAACTCGCGAGAGAGCTGACACGATGCCGAGCAACGTAGCGATCAATCGCAGCCTGGGTATCTTCCGGAGCCCTCTGCAGTGACTCGAAAATCGTCGCGCCGGTGCTAATAATTGCTAGGTGGCAGACGAATGTGATTGTTCCATCGTCGCGATAGCGCGCCTCCATAAACCCCGCGATAGCCCAAGATCCGTCAGCCGTAACTGGATCACTGTGACGCTTCGCATTGTCGAGAGCTTCGCCTAGCAAGGTTAAGATATTCGATTTCCCGAGTTGATTTAATTCAAGAGGATGATCCAGTTGGCCCAACCATTTATTTATCGTATCCGTGAAATCTTCGGCAACCTTTTCTTCGGATGTTGCCGAAAAACTGATATTATCACGCCTAGATTTACCCGATGGTCGCCTTGTTCGTAATTTGAACGGATAAACAGCGCCCGTCGGCGTCTTCCCCAATGGATGTACGCCGAGAAATTTATCGAGATCTACGGATTTTATGACTTCTCTAAGACTATTACGTATCCTTCCACCAACAACAACGGGAAGCATGGAGCTATGTATCAACCCGAATACCATATAAGGACTAATATCTTGAATATATTCGTCTTCAAAATTAATAGCCAGCCTTCCGCAATGGGATTCTGCCTCCGCTATTTCGTGCAAAATTCTAATGGTCTCTATGGGATTGTCGATAAACGAAAAATTCTTTAGATCGATAGAACGTTCTTGAGTTCGCTTCCACGAAAATGTCCATTTACTCGACCTGTCGGGATAAAGTGCGTCAAGGACAACATTTTTCTTCATTGACTTTCGAATAATTACCCGAGCAGGTCGTCCATCTTTCCGAAGTTGCTTTAAAAGCCGTCGAACATTCTTTGCGTGCCGCCAGGACGAATAATCTGCCCCGGCTGAACTGCGCTGGAGAACGAGAGCAAACTGCTCATCGGATAGCGCGCGGAGAACTCGCCGGCCTGCCTTAAGACCCTTCCGCCCCGCACCACGTGATTTTCGCCCGTGCAGCGCGCGGATATCCATAATGCTCAAATTGCCCCAGCCCGGCGCTCTTTAGCGGCACCATGCGCAAGGAACCATGTCGACCCATTCTTAGGTTGTCTAGTCCGGGCCGTCACCACCCCAGATAGTCGTCGTGGGTATCGACCAAATCCCGGCGACACGCCATCGAATGTCACGTCGACTACCCCGCGAAACGCATCGCCGACAGCAGAGGATAAGACGAGTTGGGTTAGTTGCGCATGACTCAGGAGGAGATTGACGCACCCGCCTGCCTCCTCGCGCGGTCATTCCAACAAGGTTGTCGCGCCAGAGAATTCTAATGCCGGGGAGAGCCGCGGCCTTGGCTTCGGCCAGCTTAATTTGCAGGTACATGCAAATACAACATAGTGGCGTAATACACGGAAGAGGCGCGGTGAAAATCGTAGCCACCTCTACATCATTGGATGTAAGGCAAATTGAACGTAATATTGATCGATTATAGCAGACATAAATCGTAGCAATTGAGTGTAAAACCGTTCTTATCGAAAACAGCTATAAATTTACGCTCAATTACCGGTAAGGTGTTGTTAAATAATGTATTACATTGTGGATTAGATTGCACCTAGAATCGCGCGTTAGAGCGCAGCGGCCTTTATGAGGCGGATATATTGTGTAGTACAGCGGAGATATCGGGAATTGATATTTTTCCGTAGGATTTTTGACATCACCCGCTATGCCCCGGTCTACTGCGCCGCACCTCGGTTTTGAACGGAAACAATGCGAGCAAGCATGTTCCTGACCTGGCTGCTGGACCACGCCCCGCCCCTTGAGGTCGGGATGCCGCGTAAGGCTAGCTGCCGGCCGATCGATCGCAGCGAAAGGTGGCCTTCCGATTGGATCGTTTGCACTGTGGCTGCGAGATCGCGCGCCCGCTGGTCGGCAAAAGCCTTCTGCGTTGCCCTGGCGCGCTCACAGTCGGCGCTAGTGCCCGGCCGCCCCCTGTACCCACCAAGCACCGTACCGCGCGCCCTGGCGGCCGATAAAGCGGCTTTTGTTCGCTCGGAGATCGCGAGCGCCTCGTGTTCCGCCACAGCTGCCAAGATGTGAATGGTGAGGCGGTTCGCTGTCGGCAAGTCACACGCGACGAAATCCACCCCAGCTTCCATGAGAGCGGAGACGAAGGCGACGTTGCGCGCCAGCCGATCTAGCTTGGCTATAACGAGCGTCGCTTTATGAAGGCGGCATGCAGCAAGTGCGGCAGCAAGTTGGGGGCGGTCCGAGCGTTTGCCGCTCTCGATCTCCACAAATTCCTGGGCGAGCACCCAGCTCCCCCCATTTAGATATTCGTGCACCGCATGCTTCTGCGCGTCCAAGCCGAGGCCACTGCGACCCTGGCGAGCGGTGCTCACCCTGTAATACGAGATGAAGGTTCCGGTCGGCATAGCGGCGTCCATTCGTATGCAACGGTGGTTGCATATGTTTGAACAGTGAATGCAGGTACCTGCAATTCTAAAATGGGCCATTGAATCGACGATCGGATGAAGGCTTCTCTCATTGCGGTGAGCACCCAGCCGGGCCTGCATATGTCGCCAACCGAATTGCTCCGATTAGTAGTGACTACCGACCCCCCATTTCCGAAACTGGAGACGCGCCCGCAACGTCCGAGAGCGGCCCATAGCTGACACTTGGAAAGTCTGCTCGCGGGAATAACGCTTGAAGCGCAGCGAACAGTCAGACTTGCAACCGAGTTGATCTGGCGAATATCCGCCATGCCGCTGCTCTTGCGCCAAGCCACGAAACCCTCCGTTGCGCGAATCTAGGAGCGCCTTGTGTGAGGATTGCGGATTTGCGCTGCGAAGAATTCCGAGAAGCGATTGGAGGCGCGTTCGCCGGCGGCGGGGATGAGGGCGGGCGCTGAAGGAGCCTTATTGATGACGGCGAGATAGATCATAGCCGCATCACCTTGTTCCAGTCGATCACGTATCCCGCAGCTTGTAGCTCAACTGCCAAGCCCTGCTTCCAGGCCCCAGTAGAATCGAATTCGGTCCACACAACGCCTAGGATGTCGCTTGGCAGCTCAAGGGCGCCGCTCTTGAGCGCGCAGACTTTTGACCGACCGAGCCTTCCGATGAAATAGCCCAGCTCCAACACGACATTCTGGCGAGCGCGAAGTTGCAGCTCGGTTCCCTTGGCCCGGCCCTCATCGTCAGCCGTTAAGAGCACGACAGCAAAGCCCACATCAGCATGGGCTTCGAATTTCTCTATGATTGTACGGCCGCTGTTAGCCTGTTCATGAAGCACAATCGGCTCAAAACCAATTCTCTCTATGAAACGTGCTACGGCCTCTCGAGCGCCAATGTCATGCCCATGCACGAGGAAGATTTTACTGCTGACGAGTCTAGTATGGGGCTCCGACGCTGCGGGGACAGATTGAAATTCCAACCGCTCCTGCAGGCTCAAGACCGCCTGCCGCAGGAGATGAAGAGAACGATCTTTGCCCTTCTGAAACGACGCGGCAACATCGGCCGTGTAAGCGGCCGAGCCCGACCGATAAGAGCCATCACCGTTCAGCCCTGAACCAAGGCTCTTATAGCCGCGTGAAGTTGCGGCAGGGTCGAGATCAGCCGCTGCAGCGAATAACAAGCTATCAGGGGTATCGCCGCCGAAAATATCTGTCAGCGTCTGTTTTATGGAAGCCCGCAGGGCCTGAATTGATGGGTCGTCCCCGTCGCCCACAGATTTTGGATCGAATGTAGTCAGGTCGGCAATCCGGAGCTCAAGACGCGCAACCGCCTTGCGCATTTCTACTGCCGTGAGCGTTCTGTTGGCCGCTATCGGAATTGTCTCCTTGTGCGCCAATTGTCCCGTCTCCTATCCCGGATAAAGGTTATTATCAGGGATAGACTTTACTAAACTCGATCTGGGCTTTGAGGCAAGGACGCCCCGATACAACTATCGGGGGATAAGTCGCAAAACTCCATCCTGGAGTTGAAGCAGGCCACTGACCTACCGTAGGGTGATGCTCAGGAAGACAACGGACGAGGAATTTGGACTTGTCGACATTCACGGAGAATTTTGTTCGCACGCGCGCCAAACGGGAAACGCTTGTCGAGACCGCATCTGCCAAGCTGAACCGAAGCGCGAAAAGCGCGCCGTCCACGCAAAAGTACGATATTTTTCTGAGCCACTCGATCAAAGATGCAGAACTTGTCCTGGGCGTGAAGCTTATCCTCGAGGACGCGGGACGTACAGTTTATGTCGATTGGCTCGAAGATCGGCAGATGGACCGCTCTCACGTCACTCCTGCGACCGCCGAGAAAATCCGTGAAAGAATGCGGTCGTGCCGCTCGCTAATATATCTGCATAGCGAAAACGCCACGCAGTCGAAGTGGATGCCGTGGGAGCTCGGCTTCAGCGATGGCCTGCATGGAGCCGTCGCAATCTTACCCGTCACCAAGTCGGAACAGAACGATTTCCAAGGACAAGAATATATTGGTATTTATCCATGGGTCGATAACACCTATAGTTATATAAAATCAGTTGACTTGCGCATACATAATACCGCAACTATTTTCAAAGATTGGTCTAGCTGGGTTTCTAGCCCTCGATCAATAAAAATGGTATGAACTGTTGGCAATAATCATATGACACGACGAACATTCTTCTCTTTCCATTACGCCCCCGACATTTGGCGGGCGTGGAACGTTCGCAACAGCTGGGTCCTAAAAGACGACAAAGAGAGCGTCGGTTTCTTCGATAACAGCGTCTTCGAAGCGTCGAAGAAGCAGGGCGACGACAATCTCAAGCGTTTCCTTCGTGACGGGCTGCAGAACACGTCCGTGACGTGCGTGCTGTCAGGCAAGGATACGTGGCAGCGTAGATGGGTACGATACGAGATCGTGCGCAGCGTGTTGAAGGGAAATGGTATCCTGACAGTCGATATTTATGGAGTTCAGGATTCCCACAAGAATGTGTCACAAAAAGGCGCGGACCCTCTTTCAGCGATCGGATTATACCGCGCCAACTCGAAAATATATTTTGCCGAGTGGCGAGATGGCAAATGGATCAAGTACACGGATTACACGGACCCAATCAATGAAGGCGACCTTTGGTTTGACGCGCCGATGACGACGACGGTCGAAGCATTGAACAAGCATTGTATGCGCTATGATTTTACCGCGCAGAATGGTCGATCTAATTTGGGCGGCTGGATTGATACCGCCGCCGGTTTGGCCGGCCGATAAGGTCGCTCGTTGAGGAGGTGCGATGTGCAGGATGCGAAGTATCAATTGGTGCTTTTAGGGGGCCTCGTAGACCGATGCGGCGATCAGCTTGTCGAGGTCGTCCGGGCACGCCTTTCCGATGTCGGATCTGATGTCTCCGCCTCGCTTCAAGTACTGCGTGCAGCCGATCTGACGTCACTGTCACCAACGGCACCGAGCGTCGCAGTGTATCTTGGGAACGACACGACGACGCATCGCGGCGAGCTGAGAAAGTTGAAGGATGCGGCGGTCCCCGTGTTGCCGATCGTCGTTTCGCTAGAAGGGTTCAGCAGTAATGTCCCGGTCATCCTGTCGGGCGTGAACGGGATCGCGGTGGGCGACGAGTTCGATTTCACTGAGACTGCCAATGTCATACTGGAGAATCTCTCCCTGCTGCGACGTACACGGCGGATGTTCATCAGCTATCTGAGGAAGGATTCCACCGCTGTCGCCCATCAGCTGCGGGTCGCGCTGGACGACAAGGGCTATGATCCATTCCTGGATACGAGTTCGGTTCCCAAAGGCGACGATTTCCAGCCGGTGCTTTGGCACCGGTTGCTCGATAGTGATGTGATGATCGTCCTCGACACGCCCAATTTTCTTTCGAGTAGGTGGACCGCCATGGAATTGGCAGAGGCCTCGGCCATGTCGGTCGGCTTGCTGCGAGTGGTATGGCCGAATGTTCCGACGGCCCGCGGCGCGGAGTTGGCGGAGCAAATCCAACTCACCAACGAGGACTTTAGAGGAGCCCGGTTGAAAGTGAAGGCCGAGCGCCGCGTCGTTAAAGCTGCCGAAGCCCTAAGGGCGCGCTGTATTGCAGCCCGTCACACAAATCTTGTCGTCGAATTCTGCGAGGAAGCGGAAAAGATCGGCGCCAAGACGACTATCCAGCCGGGACGATACGTCCTTGCCAAGATGCCGGACGGCCGCAACATCGCCGTAGTTCCCGCCGTTGGCGTCCCCGACGCGCTGCGCTACCACGAAGCGAGCGCTCGATTCCCTCAAAAGGGTCAGCTCGCGGATGAAGCGGTGCTGATCTACGATCACCGGGGAATGCTGCCGGCCTGGACGTCGTTCTTGGATTGGCTGGATGACTATCTGCCAGTACGGGGACTTCGCGTTACGGACACCGCTGCCAAGTTCGGGAGAGCGGCACCATGATGACGGTCTTCCTTTCGGCAAGCATTCCTGATCCCAACCGTCATCCTCGATACTACGGCACTGCGGACAACATCGCGATACGCGATGCAGTGCGTGCCTTGGCGACCGTAGTGTTGCCGCATGCTGCGCTTCACTGGGGCGGGCATCCTGCCATTACCCCGTTGATCAGGGTCGTAGCAGAAAGTGTCGGGCTAACCTCGTCAGACAGGGTGCAGCTTTATCAGTCAGCATGGTTCTCATCGATATTTCCGACGGATAATGCCGCTTTTGAGAAATACCATCTGACACCGAGAGGCTCGTCGCGGGAGGAGAGCCTAGCTACGATGCGCGATACCATGCTTACCTCTGTCAAATACGATGCGGGGATATTCATCGGCGGCATGGAAGGCGTCGAAGAAGAGTTCGATATGTTCCAATCGATTCACCCAAAGGCGCTCCTTCTGCCTGTTGCCACGACCGGGGCGGCAGCCCGTATCGTGTATGAAACACGCCGTCGCTTTCAGTTCCCGACGGAGCTAGCGACGGAATATGCCTACCCCTCGTTGTTCAGACGGCTGCTTAGGATTCGCAATCGGCCACGCTAGGACGCCCGAAAGGTCGCGCAGATCCTGGCGGCGGCGCTTCGACCGAGTCGGTCTGCTCTTCCTGCCTAAGCCGAGTCTGGCAGAGATCGACCGCACCGTCGACAGCGCATTAGAGCTGTACATGGCGAGCTGAGGTACAAAGCAGAAGCGTGATGCCTCTGCGCCAGCCTCCGCGGGCGTTCATCGGGCGGCTCCCGGGATGCCGGGGGGGGGCGCAGTGTCTGCTTCACGGCAGATCAGCAATGTCAGGTATTGGAGCGATGCAGACGATCACAAAATCCGGGCCTAGCTTCAGCCTCCGCCCAACTGAGCCTTCGGTTGTTAATTAGAGCAACGTGTCGCCTTAACGCAGAATTCGCCATATCTCGACCGTGTGATTGAGGGCCACAGCAATTATCTAACAAAACGAAAGGTATTCTCCTTTAATACATATAAATACGTAGCCACATCTGCGGTCAGATCAACCGCCGCAGCCACGCAACGCCAGCGACGACCCCTGCGATTTGCCACAATACTATAATTGTAAGGCAAAGGCCGCACCACCGCATCCAAAAGGCAATTTGCTTAAGATGATCCACGGGCGGATGAGCTTCGATCTGGCCGGCCAGATATTGCGCTTCGTATTCTTCGTATGCCTGAGCTTCTTTTAGTTTTTCAACTTCGTCTGCAGAGAACGTCATTTAGATCTCCGATGGAGCGACCGCTTCGCGAGCTTGCATGTGCCTGCAAGGCGGAAGGCCCTGCATGTGCACTATAGTGCGTAGCATCAAAATGCACATATCGCTCACCTCGCGCAATGGATGTGAAGCGGATCGTAGGCCAAAATGTCCGACGTTACCGATTGCAGGCGAACCTCACACAAGAGGATCTTGCGGTTAAGATGGGCGTGGATCGTGCTTATGTGAGCGGCTTGGAGACCGGGCGACGCAATCCGACTGTCGTAACGCTCTGGCACGCGGCGTTGGCACTCAACGTCAAGCCGGCCATGCTCGTCGCTGACGACACCGAAATCGCAGCGCTTAAATAAGTACCTTTGCAGGCATCTGCAATCGCTCATAGCTGAGGAATGCGGCATAAATTTGATTAATACGCATAAATATGAGTAATTATCTGAGAAATACACATATTTATTATCGGTAGATTCGATTCTGGATGATTGCGTCGTTTAAAACTCAGTGTTTACCTAAGTGCAGATTCTTCGCGCCGAGGTGCACACCATGGATTTTAAGCAGGCGACAAAAAGGGCGCAGCTCGCCAGACGGAAAATTGAAGAGGCACGCGCGAACGGTCGCCGCAAAGCGTTGCGCGATAGCGTCCGCTCGTACTTCAGAAATCCAGCCGTCAAGTATGAGGCGGCATACCGAAAGCTGGGGGTTGACGCATGCGAAGAAGTTATTGAGGCAGCCGTCGCGGGGCTGAACCTTTTTGAGGCGGATACATCGCGTATTTCGTACTGGCGAATTCCTAAACGGTCGGGAGGACACCGATCAATATGCCGCTTATCACCCCATTCTCGTATGCGTCAGGTAATACTGAAAGAAGCCCTAGAGCGCAGTTCGCAGCTTGGCTCGCATATTTATTTGGCAAAGAAGCGGGGCAGAGATCGAGAGGCGTTAGCCATTTGTTCAGCGCTCGCCTCTGGCTTTACTTTTGGGTATCAAGCGGACGTGCGGGACGCTTTTGGTAATACAAACATCCAGCAGGCGTGCCGTAATACAGCCGTCCCCGCCTCCGTATTACAAAACAATCTGCAATTTGCAGATTGGCAGTTTGATCACCGGGCAGAAAGGGAGGACGCTTACCAGGACAATGGCCATCATATACCTTCGTCTTCATCGGGAGGGCCTCGGGGTTTAATTCAAGGCGCCGCATCCTCATCCATGGTCTTCGCACTGCTGCTGAACGATTTACCGCTTAACTCCCAAGGGAACGTTCGGCTGTTCATCTATGGTGATAATCTTTTATTGCTCACCAGAAGCCGGGAAGAGCGCGCCGCGGCTCGTGCTTGCCTTGAGCACTATATGCTAGTGCATCCCGCTGGACCCTTCCGATTGACGAACGAGGACGTAGAGCTGCACCGCGGCTTCGACCGCATGGGCTATCGCTATCAACGTGGCATCACGTCTGACCGGATCGAGATATCGATAGATCGCGCACGACGATACGATTGTCTAGCGCGCCTAATAAGGCTCGCAGAAATAAATGCCCGGCACAGCCTCCCAGTGTGCATGGGATCGAGCGTTGTCTTTCGCAACCTTTTACGGGGCTGCAATGCGGTCAGTGACCCTAGAGAGATACGCGAAGATCTTCGCTTTTTCACCCGAGAGTATGCGGCAGAGTACAGGGCCGAGCTGCTCCTTGGCGTGCCGAATGCACGTCAGCCTGGGTATGATCAGCGGAATATGTCTTTCCACGGCCCGTAATCAATCTGCTGCAGGGTCGCGTTCAGCTGATCGATCCAACGGTCACTCAGCGCACCGCCGTATCGCTCCATTACCCCCTGATTCGAAGACCATCCTCCAAGCCGCCCGGCTATCTCCTCAGAAGCATTCACGTGACGGAGAGCCTGCCGAAAGGTGTGCCGAAAGGCATGAAAATCCACTCCCCGCGGATAATGAGCGGAACGCAGGTTGCGATTGAACCATTTTGAGAGCTTGCCGCTGTAATGTCCGTAGGCGGATTGTGTTACATCAGGAAATAACTTGCGCTGACCAGTGCCGCGTTGCACCTCGAAATACCGAAGCAGGCCCGCTTCGATCAATCGAGCGTGGATCGGCACTGCTTTCTTGCTAGGCGTATTTTTGAGCTGCTTGTCGTCGGCCTGGTCGTCGGCAAAGAAGTAATGCGTCCCCGACTTCGTACGGAGTATGTCACTCACGTCCAGCTGGCATATCTCGTTTTGCCGCATGCCTGTGAATAGCGCGATGCGTGGAGCCCAGAAACGAGTTGCCTCCGATAGTCCCCTCATGGGACCGGCTGCGGCGCTCATCCGATCGAGATTGCTCATGAACGGTTCGGCGAAGATCGCTTTGAGCAGATCATCGTCGTAATCAACTCTTGTGCGGGGGCGGTCTACCGCGAGCGATTTGAGCCCTTCCGCCGGGTTCCTGGAGATATGCCACTTGCCACTGGCCCATTCCATCATGCCGCGAAGTGCGCCTAGGTACGTTTCCTGTGTAGCTCTAGCGAGCGTTGGCAAACCGTCCGCCCGTGCCTCTTCCACAATCTGGTCCAGCTTTGCGCTATCTGAAAACCGCTTCGTAAGATCGCGAGGAAGCTCGGCAACGAGATCGCGAAATTGCTCGCACCACTGGGGTGTCAGAGACACAGCATCGGTGTCTGCGCCAAAATAGCGAACGATAAGGCTATGAGCAGCTGCAAGCTGAGCCTTCCGCTGAGCGCGAATGCTGCCTTTTGCGTGGTCGGCAAGCCTCATCTCCGAGAGTTTGGCTACGGTGATGCCCAATTGGCTGTTTGTGCCATCCGTGGGTCTCGCAGGCTGTGCAGCGGATCCATTCGCGATGAAGAGCTGATCCAGACCGCTTCCGGAAAAGTCCCCATCCAGGAAAGCTAGGCTGCGTCGCTCCACATCGAGCAGTGCCCGCCGCAGTCTCTCACGCGTTATTCCATGGAGGGGATCGAAGAAATTGTGGAGCTTCCCAAGTTCTGGCCGATCGAAGCTGTTCTCAGGGAACAATGCGATCGCCGTCATACGGAGCTGCTGGCGTGTGTAATCGTCGGACGGGTCTCGTAGCGCTTCGATCGTCGCTACGATCTCGCTGCGAGCCCGATCACGAGATCCCGGCTCCAGCTTCCACTTGCGAGCAGAAAGCTCGTGACGCCTTAACGCTGACTGCTGAGAGACATGTTCACGGATACGCGAGAGCAGCGCGTGGAGTTTAAGCGGGACTGGTTGCGCAGCCGGCAGCGTGTCTGCCTTGAGGCCGCTGCGCTTTTCCTCAATGAGCTGATCGTAAGTCACGTTCAGCGCATTAAGTCGGCGCTTGGCTTCGACAAAATCGCCTGTTTTCAAACTCTCTTTGAAGTGGTGGTACCCGAATGCCTCCACCAAATCCGACGGAACCCGACGTTGCAGATAATAAATACCGCTTCTGATGATCGTTCCGGGGATGCGTCGCACGTCGTCCATGCCCAATGTATACCACGTTCGTGGCCCAGGCCGACATAGAGACGTTGAATTTGCTAGATTTCTTGACCCACCAGGCGCTTAGAAGCGCCTGGTGGAGCTGAGGGCCGACGTACTGCCATCCACGCCGATCCGCCGGGGTCCGCTCGTGCCGGTTTCTCCAATATTCCGAGCATCTTAGTTTCTGCCGGCGACTTCCCTCGTCCGCGGACATGTGCCACCATCGGGAGACTAAACTAGGACGCCAAGTAGGACGCCCCATCGATGGCTTCTCGCCAGCTCAACAAACTGTCTGCGGTCCAAGTGCGCAACGCTAAGGAGCCCGGTCGCTACAGCGACGGTGGACGGCTCTATCTGGTGATCGGCAAGGACGGCTCGCGCAAATGGGTCTTCCTGTACATGTTGGGAGGACGGCAGCGCGAGATGGGGCTAGGAGCCGTCTCCGATGTCCCCCTGGCTGCCGCTCGCGATAAGGCTGCGGCACATCGCCTCACGATCGCCGCCGGCCTCGATCCCCTGGAGGCGAAGCGCGCGGAACGGGCGATCCCGACATTCGGAGAGCTCGCAGACAAGGTCGTCGAGATCGCGACAGCTTCCAGCCGCAACGAGAAGCACCAATTCCAGTGGAGGCATTCTCTCGAGGTTAAGGCCGAGGCCTTGCGCGACAAGCGAGTCGACCGAATCACGGTTGACGACGTCCTGAAGGTCCTGGAGCCCATTTGGGAGGTACAGAACGAAACCGCATCTCGCCTTCGTGGCAGGATCGAGCGCGTCCTGGACTACGCCAAAGCGCGCGGCCTGCGCTCCGGCGACAACCCCGCCGCCTGGAAAGGCAACCTCGACTCCCTGCTATCGGCACGGCGGAAGCTGACCCGCGGCCATCACGCGGCAATGCCGTTCGCCGACATCCCCACCTTCATTGCTAGCCTGAGGGAGCGACCGGCCGTATCGGCGAAGGCGCTGGAGTTCATTATTTTGACAGCGTCCCGATCGGGTGAAGTGATCGGCGCAACTTGGGCCGAGGTCGATCTGAAGGCTAAAGTCTGGACCGTGCCGGGCGAGCGGATGAAGACCGGGAAAGAGCATCGCGTGCCGCTCAGTGAGCGCGCCGTCGCCATCCTGAAAGAGATGGCGCTTCTTTCTCCCAAGGCCACCGCGGCGGACCTCGTTTTTCCTGGGCCCAAGCCCGGCAAGGCACTCTCTAATATGGCGACCTCCAGCCTGCTCGATCGAATGAAAATCGAAACGACGACGCACGGCTTCAGGTCGAGCTTCAGAGATTGGGCCGGCGAGATGACCAGCTTCCCCCGTGAAATCGCCGAGGCCGCTTTGGCGCATCAGATCGGGGATGAGGTCGAGCGCGCCTATCGACGCGGCGATGCCCTGGAGAAGCGTCGCAAGCTCATGGACGCATGGGCGGCGTTCATCGGGTCTCCCAAAAAATCGGCCGAGGTCGTCGGCATCGGTACCGGTCGTCGCAAGAAGGCGTCGGCCTGATGTCGAGCGGAGTTAAGCGTTCAAGGGAAATCGCCAGGGCCCGGGATTTGATCGAGGCCGTAATGGGAAGGCTAACATCGGAGCGCGATAGCCTTCGCGCGGCGGTAAAGGGCCGCGGTCGTCCGAAACGCGCTTTTCTTGACGACCCAGATCGGTTCGCGTTGGCGATGATATCGTGGATATTGGCCCAGAACGCAGAGGAGCCGACAGAACATAGGCAGTCGACTTATCAAGCCGCGTGGCATGCGGCCGCGCACTTGGCCCCCGGAAATCGCAGCATTGAGTGGGCTTTCCGTAGCGAGGATGGTGGCCTGGTTAAGGCCCGGCCGCTCATGTCTACCGCATCCGATCATCCCGCAGATCACGCTCATGATGATCGCGCAACTTACTTGGAGCGCAAATTCAACAAAGCTGCTGGCGTCGAGCTCTTTTGGGTTCACGCATCAGGGAAGTTCATGCGCCAAGCGGCTGAATTGCGCCAACGCCCGTATCGTGCGCGCTATGCACTGGGCATGCTGAGCCTACTTGGTTGGGATGAGTTACCCGCCGAGCGTGGGTACAAATTCCTCACTACTTTCCTTGGACCCGACAAATTGGACCCAGCGGGATCGCGATCCTGATTTAATTCCGGAAGCCCGGACAAATAACCTCGCTCATGATCGCTCCGTCAACAACAGCCGCTCGCGGCGAAAGACGGAGATCGAAATGCACAAATCCACTTCCCCCCTTCCTGAATATGCGGCCGCCACCGCGGTAGAGCAGACGATCGTCGTGTCGATCGATGAAGCGTGCGCCATCACCCGCAGCGGCCGGTCGGCGGTCTACGAATGGCTGAACGACGGCACGCTTGAAGGGATCAAGCTCGGCCGGCGCACCGTCGTCTTGTACCGGTCGATTCTCGACATGATCGCCAAGGCGCCGCGGCTGGGGGCGGGCAAGGCGGATGAGAAGGACGGCGAGCCCGCGTAGGCCGCCCCTCGCCCGCTGGCGGGGGCTTCGGTTCCCGCCGCCCGCACCCCGCGCGGAACACTTGCATGACCGACAATGATTGGACGGCCCAACAGGGCAGGCCCTCGCGCACAGCCGGCTCCTACATGGTGGTCGGACGCGATCCGGTTCCGCCCCCGGTGAGGTGGCTCGTCAAAGGCTTGATCCCCCAGGGCGGCGTTGTGGCTCTGATTGGAGCGCCAGGCTCTGGCAAGAGCGCTGTAACCGCCGCTCTGGCTATCGCCACTGCAACCGACTCTGACTGGCTTGGGCAGATCACTCGGCCCGGCGTCCCCATGATGGTGAGTTACGAGGCGGCAACTAGCACCCGGCGCCGTCTTGCGGTCGTGCTCGACGAGAGCCCGGCGCCCCCTCTGATAGTGTCCGTTGTCCCCGAGAGGACGCTCCTCGAAAAAGGAGCATATGAGGAAATCCGGGGGATGGTCCAGGATGCTGGGCGCGACTGCGGCGCGCCTGTTTCGCTCATGGTGATCGATAGCCTTCAGAGCGCGACCCGTGGCGCTGACGAAAATTCATCAAAGGAGATCGGAGCGGCTTTCGGGGTGCTGCAGCGCCTGGCGAAAGATTGCGATCTCACCATCATCGTCATCGCGCACAATGGCCGCGACGGCGGACGTCACGCCCGCGGCACAAGTTTCGTGCTGGGAGATGTAGAAGCCCAGCTCTTCGTTAAGCCGTCGGTAGGAGGCGGCACCATCGAGGTGGTGAAGTTGCGGGATGGCGAGCCAAGCCGGCCTCTGCCATTCGCACTGGTCTCCGCTGGCGGCGATCTCGTGAAGGCGGTTGCTGTCGATGGCATCCGTCCCGATCGTGTCTCGCCAGATCAAGCCGCCTTGCTGGGCCTGATCATCCAAGCCGGGGGCGCGATGCCGATCAGTGAATGGGAAAGCGGTTTCGATAACGCTCTGCTCGCAATCAAACAGCGCAACCGGCAGGCTCTCAGGACGGCCAAGTCTGCATGCAAAAAGAAGCTCCTGGAGACAGGCCGCATCGCCATCGAAGGCGATCTCGTCAGCGTTAGAAAATCGTCAGTATCCGGCGATCCTGACGCATCGCCCTCGCAAGAGGCGGACGACGCGACGGATGGAACTCAGACGCGCGTCAGCGGCGTCAGCAAGCGTCAGAATCCAGGTATTGCTGACGCCCAGAGAAGGCCAGAAGCAGCGTCAGCAGAGACCCTCCCCCCCTTTAGGGGGAGGTCTGCTAACGCGCTGACACTGGGAGCATTGGAAATTGCCCAGCGTCAGAATCCGCAGCTGCTGACAGGTGGCGGGGACGGCAGCTCCAGTTTGATCCAGCTGGCTCGCACGATGCTGCAAGCCGCCCTCCCCGCGGACGGTCGCTTCATCGATGAGGATGGGTGGGACCAGCAAGTGCGCCAGCTGATGGTGGATAGGTTTCCTGACCATACGTCTCAGGTCGGACGGGCGATCGCCTCTGCGATCAACCAACTGGATGCCGCCGGCATCACCGAGCCTGGCGTCGAGCACGGCGTCCATCTGGTCCGCCTGCTGCAGGTCGGCGATGTGGCCGGCTCCGCCCATACAAGCATCGAACAGGAGCGAGCGCCATGAGCGACACGCTTAGATTCCAGATCGGGACGGCGAACGGACATAACCTGCCGAACGGCCGGCAGTACATCCGCCTCGATATCGGCGGCCTGCGTTTAACCTTGGTGGCCGAACCCGATGACGAGCCGGTGCCCGGTGCGGTCATGAGCTACAGCGTTTGGTCATCGCCGTGTCAGAAACCCCTAGCCCGGCCACGCCGCAGGACTACACCGCAACCAGAGCCGGAGCTTGCCACGGCCCCCCCAGCCGAACCGGAGGTCCTGCGCGATCCTGCAGGGGCCGGCATCGTGCGAGGGCCGGCGAGCCTGTCTGCGAAGGCCCGAACGGAGGCCGCCGCCCTGGATATTCGGTTCTGGCACGGACCGCTCTTGGACGACGACCTGTCCGATATGACATTTGCTCAGAGCGAGTAGGGCTTTCCAAGCGTCTTGCTCAAGCCCGGAGGCCTGCCTGAGCCCTGCCCCGTTGCTGTGTCACGGTAATCGGTAATTGCGTCACGGAATACGCGAATCCTGTCACGGGCCGGGTTTCAGGGCGTGGGGCAGGTAGATCGGCCTGGTGATAGGTCGGGCCTGGCCATAGGTCGTGAGCATGTCCGATCGTTGCTGTGAGATCGAGATGCTCGGGCAGGTCTAGCCTGGCCTATGGCGGGTCAGGGCTGAGCTCTATTCCAGGTGAACCGGGGTAGCGGGTCAGTCGGGCGTGGGCGTCCTGGGCCGGGCCTGGGGCTGGGCGAGGTCGCCCAACAGGATCGTAGGGACCGTATCGGGCTCTTTTGAAGGCGAGCCGCCCCGTGGCCCCCGGTTTCGGTCCGGGCAAAGAACTCGCTTGCGGGCTTCCGGGTAGGTTTCGAAATATATTTTTGATCGAGACCGCCTCCAATTCAGATACGTACGGCCATCCATGGGTGACAACGGGCACAAGCGACTAGATACGGACAGTAATTATCTCGACTGACATAGTATTGACTCCGCTATTGCTGTCGGCAATGTTCAGTCAGTGTCAGTTGAAGGCAACATTCCGATGCATGAAATGCTTCTCAAGAGAGCTGAAGCGGCCGCGAAGCTCCGCGTTTCGCTCGCAACGCTCGATCGATTGATCCGGGCCGGCAAAATTCAGGTTCGCCGCATCGGCGGCTCGATCCGGATTGAGCCGGACGCCCTCGACGCGGTGGGCCGGTGAGGACTTTCAACCCGAACTGTCAGCGCGTCCGTCGAGCGACGCCCAACCTCGATGCTCAGACCAGGCGCGAGGCCTGGCCGGGTGGCATGTCTGAGCTGGCGCTCCGGGCCTTCGAACGTCAGGCCGGCATCGTCCCACCGCGGCCGAACGCACCTTCGACCCCCGCAGAAAGGTAATGCATATGGAGATTCTTCCCCACGATCATCCGCGAGTCATCGCATCTTCGCCGGCCATGACGCCTGGTGAACGACGGGCGATGTGGCCACGCGGTGTCCGTGCCGACGTGGTCGCGGTGTCCGAGCGGAAAATGGGCGTAAAGCCGCCCGCCCCGGCCTCCAAGCCCGCGCCGAAGCCCGCCGCCACGACGGTCGCGGCCAAGCCGACGCCCGCGCCCCCGGCTCAGGCCCCCGCTCCGGCTGCCAAGGCAGCGGCGCAGACCCCCACGCGGCAGCAGCAGCTCGACAGGGCGATGGAGAACGCGATCCGCGCGTTCAATCAAAGGAATCAACTGTGATGTTCAGCATCGACGACCAGATTTTGAACGACTATCGACGTCGTGCCGCGGCCGCCGCTGCAGCTTTGAGGGACGCCTACGACGGCTCGCAAGCGGCTCGCCAGGAGCGCGCAGAGACCCTGGCTCAGCATCACCGCAATCGCGACAACTTCGGCAGCGATCCGCATCCGGCCGATTTGGTGCGCTTGGCGAAACTCGATCGCGATCTCGAGGTCTATGCCGCCGACGAGCGGAAGCTCCGGCCCGAACTCGACTACGCCAACGCCCTGTTCGGCGTGATCCGCGACTTCGCAAAGGAAGCTGGCCATGATGTCGTCCGCTGATCTCCGCACTCGCGTTGCGGACGCCCGGCGCCGTCTTGAGGCCCTGAAGGCAGCTCGCTCTGCTGCTGAAACCGCGCCTGTCGATCGCGAGACAGCCATCACCCGCATCGACGAAATTCTCGCAAGCGCGCACGCCAATCGGGCCAACCACTTCGAATTTTTGTCGAGTCGAGCCGGCGGATTTTCACGAGACGCGTTTTCCGCGCGAGGTAGCGCCGATCTCTTGGGATTGCTGACGGTTCTGGCACCGTCGGCCATCCGCGAAACGATGATCGAAAATATCCGGCCGGGCGGTTTGACCGAAACTGAGCGCCTCGAAACGCTGGCCAAGATCGACGCGAGCACCATCGAGCTCGAGATCCAGGAAGAGCTCGACCTCCGCGATCTCGACACGACGGTCGGCCACGAGCATCGCCGGCGCGGCGCCAGCCCCGCCATACTCCTCGCGCCGATCGAGGAATTGATCGCCGCGGCGCAGCAGATGAAACCGCCGGCCCCGGCGGCTGCGCGCCGCACTGCATGAGCTTCGCGCGGGCGGATGTCGACCGTCTGCCCGCGCGAGTCCCCCCGCCGGTGATCAGCCATGGCTGGCTGGGGGGCGAACTTCCTATTCACAGCGCCAGTCCAGGCCGCCGCTGTGAGCCTCCCCTGGGGTCGTGGACAGCCCTTGGGGAGGCACCGATCGGCGCGGCATCGTGGGGGCGCCGCGCTGACAGCTCCGGGACCGTTTCTGCCCTGTGGCGGTCCCGGAGCCACTTTCCTCTCGCTGGAGATATGTGATGGCCACCACTCGACTCGCCCAGCTCATTGTCAGCTTGAAGGACGATATGTCCAAGGGCGCCAAGGCCGCTGCGGCAGGCTTGGACGGCCTCCGTGCCTCTGCCGACAAGCTGGCCGGGACCCGTAGTTTCGGCGGCCTCGAAAAGAGCCTCGACCGCTCGCGGACATCGATCCAGGCAATGGCGCGCGAACTGGCCTCGGGGACGATGGGCGGAGCCTTCAGTCGCAATCTTGAAAAGCTGAAGGTCGCACCTCGCGAATTCGACCGCGTCAGGTCGTCGTGGCGCACGCTCCAAGATGAGTTGGCCCGCGCGCCCGGTGGCAGGAAAGCCGCTTCCGTGCTCGGCGCCGAAAGCACCTGGCGTCGTCAGCAGCTTTCCGAACTGATCGCCTCCCGAGGCGAGATCGCTCGTCTCAGGGAAGAGTCTGCGCGTCCAATCAGCCTCCTCCGTCGCGGCGCGCGCTTCGCGGCGGGCGCGGCATTCGCAGGCGGCGCCGGCTACGCGGCACAGCGAGGCGCTCGTGCGACCGCCGCAGCCGGGGGGCAGGCTCTGCGGGAAGATGCGCGGGACTACCTGGCTGGCATGACGCCGGAGCAGACGGCCAAACTTCGCGAAATCTCCGATGCCCAGAGCGGCAAGTTCAAGTCGCTGACCTCGACCTCGCTGCACAATCTTTATCGTGAGACGGCGACCACTTCCCTCGGTATGGGCGGCATGGAGGCGATCGCTCCCGAGCTGGCGCAGGGCATGACCGTCCTGCAGTCGCTCAAGGGCAAGGACGCGGCCCTCGGCCAGCTCACCGGCTTCATGCGGGCGCTCGACACGCTGGGCAAGAACGTCAATCCGGCAGAGGTCCGTACACTCCTGGACGGCATGGCCAAGGCCGCTGGCGTGCAAGGCGTTGAGTATGACCCGGCCAAGATTTTCACTTTCGCGAAGCAGGCCCGATCTGCCGGCGGTGCGCTGAGCACCGACTTCCTCAACACGATCGCACCGAGCTTGATCGCCGACATGGGCCCGTCGGCGCCTGGAACGGCTCTGGCGACGTTGATGTCCTCTGTGATCGGCGGGACCCTGTCCGCGGGCAACACGCGCCAGAAGTTGATGGCACAGCGGGACCTTGGCCTGCGTGGCGCCGACAATCGCTTGAACCCGACCGATCGCGACATGCTCGCTCAGAATCCGCACCTTTACGCCTGGGACCGGATCATGCCGGCGCTGACGAAATCCGGTGTGGACGTCAAGAATGAAGGCGCCGTCGCCGAAGCGTTGAACCGGCTCTACACTCGGACGGTCGCCGATCTGTTCGCAAAGTTGATCTCTCAGAAGGACCAGTACCAGGTCACCCAACAGCGCTTGGCCAAGGCGCCTGGCCTGGCAGGGGCTGCCCCTCTGGAGAGCAAGGACCCCTATGTCGCCCTGGCCGGCGTGACGTCTCAGATCACGAACTCGGCCGCGACCATCGCCGAGCCGATCGTCGAGTCGATCCTGCCGGCGATGTCCGGGTTCTCCGCCATCTTGAGCCGGTTTACAGAGGCGAGCAAAAAGGACCCGGGGATGTCCAAGCAGCTCGGCGCCATCGGCGGCGGCGCTGTGATGGGCGGCGGCATCGTGGGTTCGATCCGTGCCCTCTCGGCGATGTGGAATGGTGGCGGCATGGCGGGCGGGATAGCCGGCCTGCTTCGCGGTGGTGTTCGTGGCGGCATCCTCGGCGGCATCGGCGGCGGTCTGTTGAGCCCGATTCTGGCTTTGCGCGACGCGGGTGAGATCAAGCGCCCCATGACCCCGACGCGCTTCAGGATGGACGCCGAAATCAGCCCCGATGCATGGGAACGATCCCGGCGCGTACGAGACGAGATGCTCCGCGATCCCGAGGGAGCGCGTGGGCGGGCACTCTCCAGGATCGGGACGGCGCCCACTCCCGACGCTATGGCACCCGAGAGCTACGGCCTCTCGCCTGCCTCGGCAGCCGGAGCAGGCCAGGAGGCGGGCTCTGCCGCTGGCCAGGGCGTCGCGTCTGGCCTTGCCGCTCAGGGCCCGGCTGTTGAAGCGCAGGCCCAGGGCATCTTGGATCGCATCAAAGCGCTCTTCGGCGCAGGCGCAACAGTGCCGGTCACGCTCAATACGGGAAGCGCCACAGCCGGCTCTCCCGCGGCAGACGGCGTGCCCTCCGCGCGCGCCTCGGGTGGCTCTGTCCATGCCGGCGGCGTCTATGCCGTCAATGAATATGGCACCGAGCTTTTCCAGCCGGCCGAGGATGGCCGGATCATCGACCCGCGCCGGAAGGGTGCCAGCCTAGGCGGCGCCAGTGCCGGGCCGACGACCTTCTCCGCTCCGATCACGATCAGCGTAAGCGGGAACGCCGATGTCCAGGCACTCGCATCCCAGGTCGCGAGCGAGCTCGAATCGACGTTTTCAGCTTTGATGCGAGGCTCTCATAGCGACTACGGCGTCGAGACCGCGTGACCCCCACCATCCGACCAGGGAGCACCTCCATGGCCCAAGAGCCCACCCAAGACGAGATCGAGGCCTTCATTCGTCAGGAGGCCTTTGCTTCCCTCACGCGCCAGTTGCACGAGGTGGAGGAGCATCACGGCATAGCGGGGGCGGTGGCGGCCGCCCTGGGCTTTACGGCCGCGATGACGCAATGGTCTGAAGATGCGACTGGCGTGACGGTTGCCGAGGCCATAGCGAGGCAGCAGAGCAGTGGCCGATCCTCTTAGGACCGGCTTGGAATAGCGCATTCATCTGCGTCAATGGGCTTTGCGCCGGGATTTGGTTCGACAACGATCGGTGTGCCCACCAAGACGGTGCTATCCATGACCGTCGTAATATCTGAGATGTCGCCTATCTCGAGAAAGATGGCATCCTCATGCAGCCCTCTCGTATCTAGGATCGCCAGCCTCCATTCACTCTGAAAAGCGAAGGCGTTTGACTTGCGAAACGGGCCGAAATGGCCGTGGTGCACCGTCATGTCGACATAATCAACGATGCCATCGCAGCGCTCCTGCCCTCGATGATGCGCAAAATACCCTCTTCGTGAGAGGTCGTTTTGGATACGGCGTTTGAATTCTTTGACGTCGCGAACGATCACGGCCTTGTCGCCTAGCCGGGCTAGGCGGGAGTCGAGCAATAGTGAGCCCTGGCCGGCATTTAAACTGCGGTCGGTCACAACGGTCATGCAGAGCAGATAGGTCATTTCATCAGTCCCGTGTCTGATCTCGACCGGCCCCGCCAGACCTTCTACTTCAATATCATCGATCTTCATGACGATGCGCTCTGGCTGGAACATGCTTGCCAGGTTTTCAAGCACATCCTGTCTGCCACCATCGTCATGGGCGTCATCACGGCGGAAGCTGGCGACGGAACCCATTCGAATGCGACCGCGCCGAAACTCTTCAACCCATTCCTCGCTGATAAACTTTACGAGGGAGAAGATTTGAGGATGCGGACCTTCTTCTATCAACACGACGGCCATCCGTGACCTCCCGGCATCGAACGTTCGCGCCGGCTCCGCGCGTCACTCTCGATCAAGGTTGTACGACGCGGCTGGATCGAAGGTCAGTGGCATTCTCTTTAGAACCTCGTGCCCCATCGCATCGTAGTCCCCCCATTCCGGCTTGTGCTCGACAAAAGACAGACCATAGACGGTGGAGAGGCCTAGCGTGACGCACATTGGCTCGCCCCATGGCCTGCGAACCATGGAGTGCCGGAGAAATTGCCAGTCGGTGTGTCTTAGCCAGCCCCGAACCACCTCAAAGCCTTCGTTCTGGGCTACCCAACGTGCTGCATTTTGGTGGCATTCTCCCAATCTGGGCTGAAAGCCGTCCAGCTCGGAAAACTGCGCAACGCGATATTCGAGCGGTTGCGCGTCGATCGCCTGCTCCATCAGACTGTGCAGATTGGCTTTAAGATCAATCACGGATTCTGGATCGATCGTTGGTGGTGATCGGGCATACGCACTACGCTCCCTTCAGAGCATATTTCCGCCCCATGGGCAGCGACGCATCCGCCCTAGGGTGGCAACTGAGAGGCTCGCGCTCGCAATGATAGAGAAACGCGTAGGAAGGCCACAGGCCGGCTTCTTTGGATCGCATGAGCCCGGAGTCGCCGAACGCGCTATCCCCGACTCAGCGGCCTTCTGTGGGCGAATTCGCGCCAATCCTTGACGGGACGATAGTCGCGGAGTCATGCTGTTGATGCGGGAGGATTCGTTCTACCGCATAAACGGAAAAACCGGAGCCCTGGCAGGCTCCGGCTTCCATCACCGCGAAAGCCCTCGAAAGCTCGCGGATCGTCGTTTCGACAGCCGCAGCATATGCGGCAGCGACTTTCTGTCAAGCTTTTGAGGGCTCCATCTTGGAGACTCAGAGCTATGACTTGCCCATCACTTAAATTCGAAGATGCCGTTGAAATCTGGCTCGCCCATTGGTCGGGCGAGATTCAGAGTCGCATTGCTGCGCGGTTCGACGTCAACCAGGGCCGCGTCAACGAGGTCCTGAAAGAGCGTCGTCACCTGGGGAGCCGCGAAGCGGCATCCCGGCGCCGCAGCGCAGCGTGAGGCCAGCTATGGCAACGAAAATCGGACGCAGCGCGATCACAGGACGCTTCACCACGAAAGCGACGGCGGCCGCAAAGCCGACAACGCACATCATCCAAACGATCAAGACTTCGAAACCCTCGAAGCGCTGATCATAATGGGGGAGCCGGCGGGTCGATCCCGGCTCCCTTTTCACGGAGCGTGCTCAACCGTCAGACGCTGGAGCCCATGTAGCGTCACCGGACCGACCGAAGCCAATGACGACGGAAAGCTCGGGCTTGTCGCGGTTTTCCACCACTGCCGGCGGATGCTTGCCGAAGCGCGAGCGTGACCTGGCACGAGGCCTTCGCCGGCCTGTGGCGGCTCCAGGTGATGATCTGGCGCTTACGATGGATGTGCGTCAGATTGGCATGGGCTAGGTTTTATTTGTCCCTGGCGCCGAACAAATAGCCGAGCGCCAAGCCGACAGGACCGAGAGCCACCGGCACGATCCGAAGCAACTGGTCCATATCTGTTTTGAGGTCTAGCCTAAATAGCGCGACGGTCATGACGGTGAAGCAAAACAGGATGACGATAATTGCAGCGTTGCCCGGCTTCTCAGAGCCTGACCCGATACATGCCCCCACCCAGCCGCGGTTGAGCTGATGCATATCCTTGGCGTGTGCAAGATTGGCCTTGAGCTCATCGATAGCCAAGGGGTCCGGGGGCCGAACTATCGGTTCAACCCCCTTTGCGTCAGCAGCAGAAACGAGCGGCCTATCGGGTAGCGAGTCCAACAAAATAATCCCTGATCATCTCGTTGGGAATGAAGGCCAGGCCATTGCTTTTAGCTATGTCCCACGGCGACCCGGGCTCATGTGTCATCGCCGAAAGATTCACAGCGGGAATGCCAATGTACTTTTCCCAAGCTATGTCCAAGGACTGATAAAGGTCGGTTCGGTTTCGATTCACCACCAGCGGCGGCTGGCCCGCGCCTTCAGGAATATAGGTCGAGACCATTCCGCCGCCATAGCCTTTAAGGTCGTGGTAGATCACACCTACGACGGGGCCGTAGGGCCAAACCTCAAAAGGCTGATCAATCGCAGGCAGACCGGTTGTCGCCAGATGCCAGCCATGTGTGTAGAAAAGCATCTTCTGCGCCTTCATAGGCGACATATCAGAGCGACCTTCGCGGAAGGCGCGCTCCAGAAGTGAATTCATCACATGGCGTGTCGAGTAAGGCACCGGCTCCCCTTTAGGGCGGGGGCGTACCGCCCAGCTACTGAGCGAATCTCGCATCAGCGGATTAACATGTGGTGCTGTTTATCCCCCTTGTCCACAGGTGCGCACGAATTGTTGTCGAACGATGTCAGCAGCGGCCGCGCTAAGAGCCTCGCTATTGCTGGCGCCCGGGCTGATCTGTGGGCAGACGATCGCGCCAGAGCTTCTCACCCCGTTCATAAACCGAATCTGGTGTGAGCTTGTTGAATGCTGCCAGAACCTTTTTTCCTACGCACAAGTTACCCGCAGCGTCAAAGTAAGCCAGCGTCTCATCCCTAAGAAAAAAAGATGAGATGCGGCTTCCTCTTGATAGAGGAAGCGTTTTGCCCGGTATTGTCCTAGCATCCACTCCGCCGCCTGCTCGGGGTTCATTTTTTTGAAGCAGTGGCAGCGTCGGGCGCGGTGTAAAGCTGCAGCACGCCTTCAATATAGGCGCCTTGGGCCGCGGTTGCGCCTTTAAACCAACGACATCCATATAAATCGCTAGTCGATCCAGGCGAGCTCGAAATCGTCATAGGTGGCCCGCCCGATTTGAGCATAACCACATCACCAATCTTGAACTTGTTCGCCATTGCCCAGCCTCTGCGCATTTACTGACGAAGCATTTCACGTTATCTCGCTGCGGGCAATGTCAACGCCGTTGGAGCCCGCAGCACGTTGCCCGCTTCATCCAATGCAGCCCCTTCGCCTTCGCTGGGCGCGCAGCGCGCTTCGTCTTCCGCTCCGGCGGTGACGGTTCCGGTTGATGCTGTCCGGCTAGACCGCCTCATCCTTCTTCACGCCCCGCGCGACCTCCAAGAGCGCACCGTCTGTTAGAGGCCGCTGCAGCTCCTTGGCCTGCTCCCACGGCGCTGTCATCCACGTCTCGATCTCTTCCGGCTCGGTCAGGATCACCGGCATCGCCTTGGGGTGAATGGAGCCGACCTCGCGATTGGGTTCGGTCGTCAGGAAGGCGAACAAGTCTGCGGTTTCCATGCCGGTCTTGATCTTGCGCACCCCAGTCCATTGAGGGGTCCAGATGCCAGCAAAGAAGGCCAGTGGCCGATCCGGCGCGAGCGCGAACCAGACGTCCTGCTTCGTGCCGTGGTCGAACTCAGAGAACGAGGTCAGCGGCACGACGCACCGGCTCCCCACGCCGAGCCATGGCTTCCAATGGCTGCTCGAGGTGTTGCGGACGTTCGTGGTTCCGCCGTCCGGCTCCATCCGCAGCAACTCGTCAAAATCAACAGGCTTGCCCTTCGCCTCGAGCTTGCCGGCGCGCTTCTTCGCCGCCTCGAAGATCGCCCGCTTCGACGACGGCATGCCCCACCGCACCATGGCGAGCTCGCGCACGCCGTCAGGGGCGCTTCTGACGATCGGGGCGGGGTAGTCAGGGAAGATACCGGGGAGAGGTGGCAAGTTGCCTGTCGTGTCCCGCATAGCCCGCGCCATAGCGATAATAGCTGCCTGGCCCTTGGTCATTGAATACAGGTTGCACATCGGCTCAGGTCTCCGGTCGCCAGAGGTCGCGAGGATCGGCCGCACTGGCGGCCTTCTCATCCTCCAGCCCTCGATGCTGTATCCGCGCTTCGATAAGGGCCGTCTCCAGGAAATAGGCGAGAGTGCCGAACCCGCGCTTGTCGGCGTCGGCTTTGACCGCCTCCAACCGCTCGATCAGATCGTCGACACGACGAAGCGGGACCAGTGGAACGACCGACATCACTCGTCCTCGCCGCCGATGCGTCGCCGACGCTCGACCGGCGCCGGTTCGGAAGGGAGCATGTCCGCCTTGCCGCCCTCGATCAAGGTGAGACCCGCCAAGCTCGGTGGCAGGTCCGGCGGGCGGGTGCTGCCCAGGTCGGGGCAGTAGCCCCCGCACGGCGTATCGCTGAGCACGACGCGACCGTTCCTCTTCTGCGGCCGATGGGGGCAGTTTCGCTGGAACATCTCGATCAGCCTGCCGACGGTCTGGGTGGCGCCGAACCGCTCCGCCAGCACGGCCAGCCTGACGTTTGAATAGACCCGGCAACGCGTGCAGGCGAACCGCAGCACGACCCAAGGATAGTGCTGCAACGTGGTATGCGTGTTCGGAGGCTCGCTCACAGCTCCTCATCGACCGCCTGCCGGCGCGCGCCCTCTGAGAACAAGCCGCGGACAAAGCCGCGCGAGACGGCTTGCTCCGCATCAGCGACAAGCGCGGCCTGGTCGTGCAGCAGCGCACGGATCGCCTCGCGCGCATCGCCCCCGAACTCGGACAGGACCTCGTCGATCTCCTCTTCCGTGACGGATGGGATGGGCGATCGAGCGACCTGGACAGCCATGGCATTGCGTTCTCCGAAACGTGAACGTAATGAGAACATCGACGCAGAGGGAGTCAAGCCGTGGCTAGTGTCGAGACGTTCTTTATCCAGCCGTTCAAGACGCATCGAAAGCGGCTGATCCCAGGCCAGCGCGTCCTGGCGAAGACCAAGCATCACGCCCTACGGGATGGTGAGCGCCTGGGCCGCACGGCGGAGGGATTGGCTGTGATCCATGTCACTGCCGACGATGAAACCGGAGAGGTCAGCGCGCTGGAGGTTCTGGCTCGGCACGGCGAAATTCCGGAGGCGTTCGAAGAGGAGATTCGGGCGCTTTAGCGCGAGCGCGGCGCGTCTGCCTTCGACCTTGCCGGACATTGCGAACGCCCGCTCAGCAGATTGTGGATCAGCACTTCCTGCCGTGCTGGTGGCCGGATCAGTAGGGGTGGCAGGCCGCTATCGGTTTACCGGTCGGGTCGATCTCCATCAACACGCCTCCAACAAATCCGAACAACCGGCGCCCCGGAAAGTCAGCCGCCACATCGGCGACAGTAACCGGAAATGGATAGGGGCCAGGAGGGGAAACGCCGAGCGCTTCCGCGTCCTTCACGGAAATTAGCCGCGCGACGCGGAGCCCCATCTTGAAGTTAAGGAAAACCCCGACCACATCGCCGCCGGTCAGCACCCATTCGTTGTGCTCAGTCGAGTGGGCGAATGTTCGATCTACTGCGAGGCTGCTCAATGGCTCGCCAAAGCCGTCTCCGTCTTCGAGAGTGCCGGCGTCCCCTGTGGACAGGCGCACGATCTCACCGACGTTACGAGGCTTCACGATGATCCCGATCTCACCGAAGGTGTCTTGATGGGTTGGCCACACCACCGAGCACGACACGGCACGAACGCCTCCCGTCGCGAGATCACGGATCGTGTCTGCCAAATCGTTCGGGTACAACGGCTTGGGCTTGAGTTCGCCGCCTCGGTTTGAACGAGCGCAATGAACGATCAAAGCCTCTTTTGAATTCAGGATGTGCAAGAGATTGGTCAAGATCATCCGCAGGGTTTCCGATTGTGACAGCTTTAGCTACGCCAAGGACCGCTAACGACCCATAGCCGTCACGGCGAGCCAGGTCTCTCGATCACAAAAATCTCGCCAGCATCTGCGGCCTCCCGCAGGCCCTTATAGGAGGCATGCCGGCGCTTCCAATCGCCCGTCGAAACCCGATCGCTGCAGGCAGGGCGGGCGTAACCCACCTCATGCCCTTCTTGGCCAAACCTGGGATGGCCGGCTTTATCGATCACCCGGCAGGGCCTTTCGTGAATCGCTCCGTCCAGCATCGAAAGCCTGCGACATTATGCCAAGGCATTCCGCTTTCAGCCGCGGATGACCACCTACATCCACCGCCAAAACTAGGACGCAGACTAGGGGAAAGGTACGCAACGGGAGAGAATTCGCATTAAGTTCAAGAACTTAATGGAAGTGCCTGGTGGAGCTGAGGGGAATCGAACCCCTGACCTCTGCAGTGCGATTGCAGCGCTCTCCCATCTGAGCTACAGCCCCAAGGCGCTGGCCTTCTAGGCCGTGCGTCGCGTGGATGTCAATCACCCGCACCACGACTTCGCGCATGACGTCGTCGCGGAGTCGGCGGAAATATCGCGCTGCCGTTCAACACTGATTCCAAGAGGAATGCCGATGCGTGCCGTTCTCGATGTGGTGATGCTCGCCTTGAACATCTACACATGGCTCCTGATCGCATCGGCTGTGCTGAGTTGGCTGATCGCCTTCAACGTCGTCAACACGCGCAACCAGTTCGTCGCGACGGTCTGGGATTCGCTCTACAAGATCACCGAGCCGGCTCTGCGGCCGATCCGCGAACGCCTGCCCAGTCTCGGCGGCATCGACATCTCGCCGATCATCCTCCTGCTGCTGATCTTCTTCATCCAGAGCGTCATCGTCCGCTACATCTACCCCGCCGTCTTCTAAAGTTAGAGACTGCGTGCCGGCTTGGCGCGAATCGCAGGCCGGCCTGCTCCTCTGCGTCAGGCTGACGCCGCGCGGCGGGCGCGATGGGCTCGACGGCATTGAGACCCTGGCCGATGGGCGCGAGGTCCTGAAGGTCAGGGTCCGCGCCGCTCCCAGTGATGGGCAGGCCAATGCGGCGCTGGTCGCGCTGCTGGCCAAGCTTATGGGCCTGCCGCGCTCGCGGGTGATGCTGGTCGCTGGCGCCTCGGCCCGCTTGAAGAGCGTGCCGCTGGAAGGCGATTCGGCAACGCTTCTGGCGCGGCTGGAGGCATTTCTCGCAGCCGGGTGACTGGTTTCTGCCCAACGCTGCGACGCAACATGCGCTTGACGAAAGCCCTCGCATCCTGTTCGAGAGAGGCATGGACAAGCCAGCGGCCCCATTCCCCGAGCGCCTGACCGAAGGCTACCGCAATTTTCTCGACGACCGCTTCGATCGCGAGAGAAGCCGTTACGAGGAACTCGCCGATAGCGGGCAGACGCCGAAGATCATGCTGATCGGCTGCTGCGATTCGCGCGTCTCGCCCGAGGTGATTTTCGATGCACGCCCGGGCGAGATGTTCGTCGCCCGCAATATCGCCAACCTCGTGCCGCCCTTTCAGCCGGACGACCAGCTCCACGGCACCTCCGCCGCGCTCGAATATGGCGTACAGGCACTCCGGGTCGAGCATATCGTTATTCTCGGCCATGGCCGTTGCGGCGGGATTCGCGCCTTTGCCGACGACGCGCAGGGGCCGTTATCCTCGGGCGATTTCATCGGCAAATGGATCACGCTGATCGGCCCCGCCGCGCAACGCACCGGCGGACGCGGCCGCAACGAGACCTTGGAAGACTATGTCGAGCGGCTCGCCTTCGCCTCGATCCAGCAGTCGATCAACAATCTGCGCACCTTCCCTTGCGTGCAAATTCTCGAAGGGAAGGGCAAGTTGCATCTGCACGGCGCTTATTTCGCGGTCGCTACCGGCGTGCTGATGCTGCTCGATCCGGCGACCGGGCAATTCGTCCCGGCTGTCGGCGAGATGCCGAAAAAGGTGCAGATGATCCGCTGCGACGAACCGGGCTGAGAGCCTCGCGCGAGTGGCCTCGCGCGGGTGAAGGAATGCAACTTCGGGTGCGATAATTTCCTCTCGCGCCCCCGATGACGGCCGGGCTGGCTTGCGCTAGATTGCTGCCTTCCGATCACCGCATTCTTGAAGCTCCATGTTCGATCGTCGCAAGCCTCCCGCTGCCCAGCCTTTCGTCACCCACGAGAATATCGAAGCCAAGGTCAAATGGTTCGACCCCGAAAAGGGGTTTGGTTTTGCGTCGCCGGCCGACGGCTCCGGCGACGTTTTTCTGCATGTTTCGGCCCTTGGCCCACTCGACCAGCAGGACCTTCAGCCCGGCGCAACGATCATCGCCGATCTCGGCGAAGGCCGGCGCGGCCTGCAGGTCGTCGCCGTTCACGAGATCGACGCCTCGACCGCGCAGCCGGCGGCGCCCCGGTCCGACCGCGCGCCGCGTCCCTTCTCGCCGCGCCCGCCGCGTGACGATTTCGGCGGTGGCGGTGGATATGGCGGCGGCGGCTACAATGATCGCGGTGGCGATCGTGGCGGCTATGGCGGTGGTGGCGGCTACAACGACCGCGGCGGTGATCGCGGCGGCTTTGCCAGCCGCGACAGCGGCCCGATGGAAGGCCCGTTCGACGGCGCCGTGAAGTTCTTCAACTCCGATCGCGGCTTTGGCTTCATCGCCCCCGACAAGGGCGGGCCGGACGTGTTCCTGCACGTTTCATCGCTCGGTCGCAGCGGCCTGCAGCCGCCGATGGACGGGCAGCGCGTCCGCTTCTCGATCCGCGCCGGCAAGAAAGGCCCCGAAGCAGCCAATGTCAGCTTCATCTGAGACGGCGACTCGATAGATATCCAAGCCCGCCGGGTCGCGCCGGCGGGCTTTTTTTGGTCCCAGGCTCAGCTGGCTCGGAACCACGTCGTCATCCCGGACAAGCGGCGAAGCCGCGCGGATCCGGGATCCATCATAGGGCATGGACGGCGCCCTATGATGGATCCCGGGACGACCTCCGGCCGCCCAGGATGACGGCGTGTTTCAGAGTATGTGTGGCGATCCTAGGAGTTGCGGCGGCGCTCAGACCCGCTCCAGCGCCCGATGCGGCTGCGCCGGCAATGTGACGCCCACCGAATCGCCGGGGCGGATCTCGCCGGCCGCCAGCACGATCCCCATGATGCCGGCCTTGCGGATGAGCTTGCCGGTCTCGTCGCGGCCGAGCACGGCGGCGAGAAGCTTTGGCCGGAACGCCTCGATCTGCGCGCAAGGATTGCGCAGGCCGGTAATCTCGACGAGCGCGTCAGGTCCCAACTGCAATCGCGCCCCGACCGGCAGGCCGAGCAGATCGAGCCCGCGCGTCAGCACGTTCTCGCCCATCTGCCCGGGCGCGACGTCGAAACCCGCCGCGTTCAATTCGTCGAGCAGTTCGGCCTGGAGCAGATGAACCTGGCGCAGATTGGGCTGCGTCGGATCGACCGCGACACGCGAGCGATGCTTTACCGTCTCGCCGCAATGGGCGTCACCCTCGACGCCGAGGCCGGCAAGCAGGCGGATCGAAGGCAGGTTCGGCTTGCTGAAGGCATGGCCCAAAGCCGCGCTCACCGCGATGACTTTCGCTGCCAAAACCTGCGCCGCCATGACCAGACCTCCGCTTGCCCTGCAATGGCCGCCTTCTGCCACGGCTCTCGTGCGCTGACGAGCCCGCAGGCCATCTGGTCAGGATCAACTGCGTCGCGCGCCGCGCAAGGCTGCCATCAATCTGCATCGACGCAGTCACCCGCCATCATTCCGGACGGAGCCCCCCGGGTCCGACCTTCGATCGGCCCAAGGATAAACTCCGCAAAGCCCCCTGCTCCAGACACGAAAACGCCGGAGCCGCATGGCGGATCCGGCGCGGGATCGAGAGGAAAGGACGAAGGCTCAGTGGCCTTCGTCGAGCCCGCCGACATGCTTCTGGGTGTAGAGTTCCAGACCGATGCGCCCGATCAGTTCGAGCTGCGTCTCCAGGAAGTCGATATGGCCTTCCTCGTCCTTCATCAGCGCCTTGAACAGTTCCTCCGACGGGTAGTCGCCGACCTCGCGGCAATACTTCGCCGCCTCCTGATAGAGCGCGCGCGCCTCGATCTCGGCCTTGAGATCGCATTCGATCAGTTCGGGAACGGTCTCGCCGATGCGCAGCGCATCCAGCGTCTGCATGTTCGGGAAGCCTTCGAGGAAGAGAATGCGGTCGACGAAGCGGTCGGCATGGACCATCTCCTCGATCGACTCCTTCTTCCAGGTCTTGGCCATCTCCTTCAGACCCCAATTGTCGAGGATCCGGTAATGCAGCCAGTACTGGTTGATCGCAGTGAGCTCCGAGCGAAGCCCCTTATTGAGATATTCGATGACCTTCTTGTCACCCTTCATGGCGGAGTTCCTCAGTACACTGGAATGATCCCAATGTAGACTGAGCTTTTACAGAAGGAAAGACCGTAAGTCGCGCAAAAAGCGCTTTTCTGCGCGCGCTCAGGCCGCGACGCGGTCGCTCGCAATCTCCAGCCCGTCCATCATCTGGCCGACGGAGATATGCACGGCGCATTCGATGTCGCGGCTTGCGCAGGAGCCGCACTGGCTCATGCAGGCGGCGCGTGCCTCGGCCAGGATCGCGCGGACCTGGCGGGCGCAGCCGCCGCAGCTCGCGCTGCAGCCAAGGCAGTCATAAGCCTGGTTCGCCGTCGCCGGGCCACTGCCATCAGGAGCGATCGTGCCCTTGATCTGCCGGCACGACAAGACGTTACAGGAGCAGACGATCACGCGTGACGGCCCCCAGTCATGCGCGTCTCGATTTCCTCGCCATCGGCGCGGCGCAGCCGGACGATGACCTCGACCGAGGAGATCTCCATGCCTTCCGGCGCCTGCGGCAGGCCGGCGACCTGGATCGTCGAGCCCGGAATGTCGACGACCGTCTCGTCGTCCTCATTGTAGAAGTGGTGGTGCTCGGAGACATTGGTGTCGAAGAAGGTCTTCGGCCCCGAGACCGAGACCTGGCGCAGCAGCCCGGCTTCCGAGAACTGGCGCAGCGTGTTGTAGACGGTGGCAAGCGAAAGCGGCTCGCGGGCGCGGATCGCCTCCTCATAGAGCATCTCGGCGCTGACATGGCGGTCGCCCTTGGCGAAAAGCAGCCAGCCCAGGGCCATGCGCTGGCGCGTCGGCCGCAGGCCCGCGGTGCGCAGGCGCGCCTTCACCGCGCTGATCGGGCAGGAGGCCGGGCTTTTCTGCGGCCACGGGATATGGTCCGCGGCAATGCGGGGCTGACCCAGGTCCTTCGCAGGCAAAACACTCATGAATAACGCCTTCCAACAATACCGGCTGACCGGCTCCGCAGTTTAGAAAACATCTAAACTACTGATATTGTTGTTATATTTGTCGGATCGATAGCCAAATGTCAATCTGAGCAGGTGCGACATGACGCCATCGTGTCTCGGCTCGCGTCATTGCGAGGAGCCTAGCGACGAGGCAATCCAGAGGCCGCGATGAGCCACGAGGGGCCGCAGAACGAACTCTCCTGAATTGCTTCGCGGAGCCTGTGCACGGGCTTGCCGAAGCAAGACCCGGGTGCTCGCAATGACGGGGTTGCGCCGCAAGTTACCGCCACGCCACCGTCAATGCCCTCCGCCGCCGCCCGCCGGCGCGACCTTGGGCGGCTTGCTCATGAACAGCGCCATCAGCACGAGCGCACCGAAGATCAGGGTCAGCCCGAGGAAGACGTCGCCGAAGGCCATGATCAGCGCCTGCTTGTGGGCGCGCTGGTTGATCAGGGCCAATGCCATCGACTGGGCGGCGTCGCCGAAATCGGAAAAACGCTGCGTCAACGCCGCGATGTTCTCCTCGGCGATCTGGCGACCCGCAGCGACCATCTCGTGCAGCCGTGTGATGTGCAGGTCGGTGCGCGTGTTCAACACCGTGTTGATCAGCGCCAGGCCGACGGCGCCGCCGAGATTGCGGGTCAGATTGTAGAGGCCCGAGGCATTCTTGAGCTGATGCGGCGACAAGGTGCCGAGCGCGAGATTGTTGATCGGCACCATGCACAGCATCAGCGAGCAGCCGCGCAGGATCTGCGGGACCAGCAACTCGTAGAAATCCCAATCCGCCGTGATCGCGGAGGCGATATAGGTGCCCAGCGCAAAACCGCCGAAGCCGATCATCATCATCACGCGCGGGTCGAGCTTGGTCGAAAGCCGCCCGGCGATCGGCGCGGTCAGGAACATGCACAGGCCGGTGACGAACATCGTCTCGCCGATCATCAGCGCGTCATAGCCGCGGATGCGCCCGAGATAGACCGGGTAGAGATAGGTCAGCCCGTACAGCCCGATGCCCATGCAGAAGGAGAACAGCGAGCCGAAGGCGAAGTTGCGGTTTGTGAAGGCGTAGAGGTCGACCAGCGGATCGTCCCGCGTCAGCGCCCGCCAGAAGAACAGGATCGCACCGGCGACCATGACGAAGGAGAAGAACACGATCTCGTGGCTCTCGAACCAGTCGAGCCGCGTGCCTTCCTCCAGCACGTATTCGAGGCTGCCGAGGAAGGAGGCCATGCCGATCAGGCCGAGCCAGTCGAAGCGCTTCAGCAAACCGGCCTGCGGCTTGTCGAAATCGATCAATGTCCAGGCCGCGATCGAGACGCAGATGCCCGGCACGACATTGACCAGGAAGAGCCAGTGCCAGGAGAAGGCATGGCTGAGATAGCCGCCGACGGTCGGTCCAATGGTCGGGGCGAGCGTCGCGACAAGGCCGATGATCGGCGAGACGATCGGCCGCTTGGACGGCGGAAAGATGGTGAAGGCCGCGGCGAACACGCCGGGGATCATGCCGCCGCCGATGAAGCCCTGGACGGCGCGCCACAGGATCATCTCGTTGATCGAGGACGACATCGCGCAGAGCACGCTCGAAATCGTGAAGCCGGCAGCCGCAATCGAGAAGAAAACCCGCGTCGAGAAGGCGCGGCTCAGATAGCCCGAGAGCGGGATCATGATCACTTCGGCGATCAGATAGGCGGTCTGGACCCAGGCGATCTCGTCCGAGGATGCGGACAGGCCGGCCTGGATCTCGGCGAGCGAGGCCGAGACGATCTGGATGTCCAGGATCGCCATGAACATGCCGAAGACCATGGCGATGAAGGCGAAGATCCGCCGCCTCGGAATGGCGTCCTCTTTCGGAGGGGCGCCGGCTGGACTGGTCAGCGTCGCGGTGGCCATGGCGGCCCGCCTTTCAATTCGCTCGGCGAGTATTGGGAACTCGAGCCCTCATCCTGAGGAGCGCCGAAGGCGCGTCCCGAATGATGTTCCAGGGGGCGCTGGACCATCCCTCGAGACACCATTTCCAGTGAAATGGCTCCTCAGGATGAGGGCTCGAGAATTTCGAACCGATGCCTCAGCGCTGCGAAGCAGGCCGCGGATCGATGCTCACCACGACCGACATGCCCGGGCGCAGCACATGCTTGCCCGCTGATTCCGGCGCAAGCGCGATGCGCACCGGCACACGCTGGACGATCTTGGTGAAGTTGCCCGTGGCATTGTCGGGCGGCAGCAGCGTGAAGACCGAGCCCGTTCCGCCGGCGATGCCGCTGACCTTGCCCTCGAAGACCTGGCCGGGCAGCGCATCGACCGTGATCGAGGCCTTGTCGCCGATCTTCAGCGGGCCGACCTGCGTCTCCTTGAAATTCGCATCGACATAGACCTGGTCGAGCGGGACGATCGACATCAGGCGCTTGCCGGCGCTGACAAGATCGCCGAGCTGGACATTGGTGTTGGCGACGAGGCCGTCGATCGGCGCGGCGATCCTGGTGAAGGTGAGGTCGCGCGCAGCCTTCTGCTCGGCCACCCTGAGTTCGTCGGCCTGGCGAGCCGCCTCGACGCTCTGCGCCTTCAGCACCTCGACATTGGCGTCGGCCTGCACGACGCCGGCCTTGGCGCTCGCCAGAGAGGCGACAGCCTGGTCGCGCGCCGCCCTGGCGCCGTCGAGCGTGGCCTGCGAACCATAGGATTTGGCGGCAAGGCTGTTGGCACGATCGAAATCGGCAGCCGTGCGGGTGACAGCCGCTTCGGCCGAAGTCTGCTGGGCGCGCGCCTGCACCAGCGCGGCGCGGCCGGCTTCGATCTGGCTGTCGATGCGCAGCAGCGTCGCGGTGGCGGTCGCGCTCTTGGCCTTGGCGCTGTCGAGCGCAAGGCGCCAGTCGCCATCGTCGAGTGCCACCAGCGGCTGGCCGGCCTTGACCTCCTGGTTCTGCACCACGGAGACCGTCGCGATATTGGCCGCGAGCTTGGCCGAGATCGTCGCCATCTCGGCGCCGACATAGGCGTCGTCGGTCGAGACGATGAAGCGGCCATTCTTCCACCAGTCGACGCCGTACCAGGCACCAACGCCCACCGCAGCCGTTGCCAGCAGCATCAGGCCGACCCGGCGCACCCCGCCGCGCTTCGCCTTCGGCGCGGCAGTCGTCTCCGCCGCGGGGGGCGCTGCCTCGCCAGTCTGGCGGGCATGGGCAGGTTGTGTGGTATCCATTGCGGGGTCGACCAGCTTCAGCCGGTCGCGACGCTGCTCGGTGATGGTCTCGGCGGACATGGAAACATCCTGGCGATATTCAATTCGAACCGGTAGGTTCGATTTCGGTTGAAATAGCGCCATCGATGACGCATATCAAGAGGAATCGAACCAGCTGGTTCGATTCTTTTTTCAGAGGCGGCCGAGAGGCGCCGGACGGGCAGTATGAGCGAAACACTTGAGCGGGCGGTTAAGCCGACATCGCGAAATCGGCGCATCGCGGGAGCAGACCCCGACAAGCGCCGCCAGATTCTCGATGGCGCGCACGAGGTCTTCACGGCGCGCGGCTTCGATGCGGCAAGCGTGAGCGACATCGCGGCCGCCGCGAATGTCTCCAAGAGCACGCTCTATGTCTATTTCGAGGATAAGGAGCATCTCTTCGTCGCGCTGATCGAGCGCGAGCGCGAGGCGCAGAAGCGCGGCCTTTACGAGATCTTGAATAGCGATCTCGATCTCGCTCATGGGCTGACGGGCTTCGGCGAGGGGCTGGCGCGCATGCTGGTCGGCGATTTCGCCGTCAGCGCCCACCGCATCGTGCTCGGCGTCGCCGAGCGCATGCCCGATCTCGGCAAGGAATTCTACGAGCGCGGCCCTGGATACGGCACCCAATGCCTGGCGGGTTACCTTGCCCGCCAGGTCGAGAAGGGCGTGCTCGACATCGACGACACCGAGCTCGCAGCCGTGCAATTCGCCGATCTCTGCCAGTCCACCCTGGTGCGCCCGCGCCTGTTCAACGCCAAGCGCAGCCCCGCCCCCGAGGCCGAGATCAAGCGCGTCGTCGCCTCGGCCGTCGCGATGTTCCTCGCCCACTATGCGCGAGACGCTGGAAAATCGAAGGCTTGAGCCCCCTCGGCCCTCATCCTGAGGAGCGCCACAGGCTTAGTCTCGAAGGATGCTCCCGATGGTTCCGGAGCCGCCAGAACCATCCTTCGAGACGCCGCTTACGCGGCTCCTCAGGATGAGGGCTGATCTTTCCAATTGTCCTTGAGCCGATTTGCCACGAGGCCTCACCGCCAGATCCCGCTTGACCCCGCAGGCCCGCACGATTTTAAGCGGTTGCAAGCCTAGCATTCCAGCGAAAGACCCCCGATGAGCGATTCCCGCGTTCTGTCAGATGCGTTCATTCCGGAACTGCCGAACCGCTACAACGGCAAGGTCCGCGAGAATTACGATCTGCCCGATGGCCGCCGCATCATCATCGCGACCGACCGCCTGAGCGCCTTCGACCTGATCCTGACCGCCATACCGTTCAAGGGGCAGGTGTTGACCCAGACGGCGCGCTACTGGTTCGAGGAAACCGCCGATATCTGCCCCAACCATGTGCTCGCCTATCCCGACCCCAATGTCGTGATCGGCACCAGGCTCGACATCCTCCCGGTCGAGATCGTCGTGCGCGGCTATCTCGCCGGGACGACCAGCACCTCGATCCTGACGAAATACAGGAACGGCGAACGCGAGATGTACGGCTTACGCCTGCCTGACGGTCTGCGCGACAATGAAAAGCTGCCCGAAGCCATCATCACCCCAACCAGCAAGGCCTTCGACGGCGGCCATGACGAGCCTTTGTCCGGCGCCGAGATTCTGTCGCAGGGGCTGTTGAGCCAGGAACAGTGGGACAGCGTCTCGCGCTATGCGCTGGCGCTGTTTGCGCGCGGCCAGGCCCGCGCCGCCGAGCGCGGCCTGATCCTCGTCGACACCAAATACGAATTCGGCACGGATAAGACCGGCGCCATCATCCTCGCCGACGAGATCCACACGCCCGACAGCAGCCGCTACTGGGTCACTGAGAGCTATGAGAAGAGCCTGACTGAGAGAACGCGACCGGTCAGCTTCGACAAGGACTTCGTCCGTGCCTGGGTCGCGGCGCGCTGCGACCCCTATAAGGACCCGATCCCGGCGATTCCCGCCGAGCTCGTCGAACAGACCTCGCGCGTCTACATCCAGGCCTATGAGATGATCACGGGCCAGAGCTTTGCACCCGATCTCTCCGGCGCAACCGTCCTGGACCGCATCCGGGCAAATCTCACACCGTATTTCACCTGACCGGCGGGCCATCCCACGGGCGCTGACATCTGCGCGGCGCCCTGGTTCGGAACCACACCGTCATTGCGAGTGCAACGAAGCAATCCAGGGGACGTAGAGCGAGCCCTCCTGGATTGCTTCGTCGCTGACGCTCCTCGCAATGACGATTCAAGCGGTGCAGTCTAACGCGCGCTCAAACGCTTCGACGGCTCGTATTGATCCTCGAGCCGGTTCGCGTGCCGGTGCAGCAGGCGCCAGCCGCCATCCTCGAACCGGAACACATGGGTGACCCGGTTCGACCATTGCGTCGGCTGCTCCATGCCGGACATTTTGACGCTGAAGGTCTCGATATCGGTCGTATAGGCAAGATCGGCCCCCACCACGGTGGTGATGTTCCTGTGGCTGACCGTGCCGCCCTTGAAGCGTTCCGCCGCCCAGTCCCAGCGCTGCGAGACCTCGTCCCAGCCCTTTTCATACCCGCCCCAACCATAGAAGCTGGTCGCGTCGTCGCGATGCGAGTAAAACGCCTTGATCGGTCCGACATCGCCATTGGCGACATGGGCGAGCGCCGTTTTCAGCGTGCCAAGGGCAGCCTCGAAAGCCTCTCTCGCCGATTGTGATGCGCTGTCCATTCCGACCTCCTGCAAGTCCGTGAGGCTAGCATGACCGGCAGGGCGTCAGGCAAGGGCGGCCATCGCGAACCCTCATCGGCAAACCGAGACGGCTGTCTTTCGGAAAATGCTGCGCTTGCATGATTCATAATATCCATTAATCTGGATATATGGAATCAGAAGCAGCCATCATTGCGCTCGGCGCCTTGGCGCAGGCGACCCGCCTCGACAGCTTCCGACTGCTGGTTCGCCATGAGCCCGCAGGCCTGGCCGCCGGCGAGATCGCCCGCCTTCTCCAGGTGCCGCAGAACACCATGTCGGCGCATCTGGCGACCCTGTCGCGCGCAGGGCTCGTCAGGTCGGAAAGGCATAGCCGCTCGATCGTCTATCGCGCCGATCTGGATGGCTTGCGCGCGCTGACCCTCTTCCTCGTCAAGGATTGCTGCGCCGGAAAGCCCGAGCTCTGCGCGCCGTTGATCGCCGAGCTGACCCCGTGCTGCTGAGTGGCCCCCCCATGAGCACCGATATCGTCATCTACCACAATCCAGCCTGCGGCACCTCGCGCAACACGCTGGCGCTGATCCGCAATGCCGGCATCGAGCCGCATGTCGTGGAATATCTGAAGACGCCCCCGGCAAGAGCGCTGCTGGTCGAGCTGATCGCCCGCGCCGGCATGGCGCCCCGCGATCTGCTGCGCGAGAAGGGCACGCCCTATGCCGAGCTTGGCCTTGGCGACATGTCCTTGCCCGGTGATGCGCTGATCGACGCGATGATGGCGCATCCCATCCTGATCAACCGGCCGCTGGTGGTCTCAGGCCTCGGCGTCAGGCTCTGCCGGCCCTCGGAAGCCGTGCTGGACCTGCTGCCCGCGGCCCAGAAGGGCGCTTTCGCCAAGGAGGACGGCGAGCGCGTCATCGACGAGACCGGAACGAGGATTTCGGAATGACGACCACGCCTGCGCCCGAAAGGCTCTCCTTCCTCGATCGTTACCTCACGCTCTGGATCTTTGCGGCGATGGCGCTCGGCATCGCCCTGGGCACGGTCTTCACCGGCCTGCCCACCGCGCTCGAGAGCCTCTCGATCGGCACGACCAACATCCCGATCGCGATCGGCCTGATCCTGATGATGTACCCGCCGCTGGCGCGCGTCCGCTATGAGGAGTTGCCGGCCGTCTTCGCCGACAAGCGCGTTTTGGCGCTGTCGCTGGTCCAGAACTGGCTGATCGGCCCCGTCCTGATGTTCGCGCTGGCGGTGATCTTCTTGCGCGACCAGCCACACTACATGACCGGGCTGATCCTGATCGGGCTCGCGCGCTGCATCGCCATGGTGCTGGTCTGGAACCAGCTCGCCAAGGGCGACAACCAATATGTCGCCGGCCTCGTCGCCTTCAACTCGCTCTTCCAGATCCTGTTCTTCAGCGTCTATGCCTGGTTCTTCCTCAGCGTCCTGCCGCCACTGTTCGGGCTGGAGGGCAGCGTCGTCGCGGTCAGCTTCTGGACGATCGCGCAAGCGGTTGCGATCTATCTCGGCATCCCCTTCCTGGCCGGTTACCTGACGCGGCGCATCCTGACCGCGCGCCGAGGCCAGGAATGGTACGAGGGCACCTTCCTGCCGCGCATCGGGCCAGTCACGCTGGCCGCGCTGCTCTTCACCATCGTCGCGATGTTCGGCCTGAAGGGCGGCGATCTGGTGCGCCTGCCTTTCGACGCGGTGCGGATCGCAATCCCGCTGGCGCTGTATTTCGTGCTGCAGTTCCTGCTCAGCTTCGCCATGGGCAAATGGATCGAGGCCGACTATCCCCGCACCACGGCCGTCGCCTTCACCGCCTCCGGCAATAATTTCGAGCTGGCGATCGCGGTTGCGATCTCCAGCTTCGGCCTCGCCTCGCCGGTTGCCTTTGCTGCCGTGATCGGCCCGCTGGTCGAGGTGCCGGTCCTCGTCCTGCTCGTCCATGTCGCGCTCTGGCTCGGCCGCCGCTGGTTTTCCGCACCGATTCCGGCGACCGACCTCCCGGCGGTCGCCGGGCCGGCAGCGCCCTGACATTGGTAGCGACGCGCGAGGTTATGTTCTGAGCCTGGCCTTGCCCGGAACCGACAGAAGCCGGTTCGACGTCGTCGCCTCCAGGATGACCATCGTCGAGGTTTCGGCGACGCAGGGGATCGATTGCAGCGCCTCGGTGATGAAACTCCTGAGCGCCTCGATATCCTTGACCCAGACTCGAACAAGATAATCGACATTGCCGGTCACCAGCAGGCATTCCGTGATCTCGGGCCGTCCCTGGATCGCAGTCAGGAACTGGCTCGCCGCATCCGGGCTTTGCTTGGCGAGGCGCACGCTGACCATCACGCAAATGCCGAAGCCGAGCGCGGCGGGGCTGATCCGCGCCGCATAGCCCTCGATCACGCCGGTTTCCTCGAGGCGCTTGATGCGCCGGCTGCACGGCGTCGGCGACAGCCCGACCTGCTCGGCCAGCTCCAGATTCGAGATCCGCCCATTGGCCTGCAGGGCGGCCAGGATTCGGCGGTCGATCTGATCCAATTCGACCATGAGGTTTTTTCGCTCTCAAAGATCGGGTTTCGAGCGATTAACGCTCTATCACCCGGCACTTGCGCGAAACATTGCACGGACTCTCTCCGATCGCGACCGCTATTGTCTGCCAAGCAGGAGCAACAGGACATGACGATCTCGAAAGGCCCGGCAGCCGGGAAACGCCCGGACTGCGCGCAATGGCTCAAGACGAGCAACAGCATCTCCCAGCAATTCCTCGCCTTTGGTGGCCGCCCCGATGTGGTGAGCCTCGCCGGCGGCCTGCCCGCGGCAGAGCTCTATCCACTCGCGGCGATCCAGTCCGCGACGCAGCGTGCGCTCGAACGGCACGGGCCGGCGGTCCTCGAATATGGTGCCATCGAGGGCTTTCCTGCCCTGCGCCGGCTGATCGCGGCGCGCATCTCGGCCGAGACCGGCGGGCATTTCACGCCTGAGAACGTGCTGCTGACCAGCGGCTCGATGCAGGGGCTCGATCTGATCGGCAAGGTGCTGGTCGATCCCGGCGATCTGATCGTTGCGCAATCGCCGACCTATCTCGGCGCGCTCGACGCCTGGCGCCCGCGCGCGCCGCTCTACCACACGCTCGACTGGGATCTGCAGGAACCCGGTTTCGACGATGCCCTCGCCCGGGCCAAATTCGCCTACGCTGTACCCAACTACTCCAACCCGACCGGGGTGCTGGTTTCACAGGAGCGCCGCGCCGCCTTGCTCGACAAGGTGCTGACTGCCGGCACATGGCTCGTCGAGGACGATCCCTACAGAACGATCCAATTGGACGGGCCGCCCGGCCAGAGCATCCTTGGCCATTATGTCGCGCGGCATTCGCGCGCCTATGACGGCCCGGTGATCTATCTCGGCACCGTCTCCAAGAGCCTGGTTCCCGGCCTGCGCGTCGGCTGGATCATCGCCGAACCCGGCATGATCCAGGCGCTGACGCTCGCGAAACAGGCGACCGATCTCAGCAGCAGCATGCTGACCCAGGCGATCACGCTCGAACTGCTCGAACAGGATTTCGACAGCGAGCATGCCAAGGCAATCGTTCCGCTTTACCGGGAGCGGCGCGACGCCTTGTGCCATGAGGCGACCCTGCGCCTGAGCGAATGGTTCGAGTGGGAGGTGCCGGTCGGCGGCATGTTCGTCTGGATGCGGGCCAGGAACCAGGCGATCGACACTGACGAGCTCTACCGCTTCGCCGTCGAGGAGAAGGTCGCCTTCGTTCCCAGCAGCGTCTTCGATTTCACCGGCCAGGACCGCTTCGCGATGCGGGTCAATTTCACCCGGAGCTCACCGGAGGTCATCACCGAGGGGGTGCGGCGCCTGGAACGCGCCATCGCCAGTTACGTCTCATCGCGCACTCAGCTTCAGCGCCGGGGTGGGCCGGAAGCCTCGATGCGTGATCAACGCATCGAGGCCTGAGCCTGCGGGGCGCCTAGAGCAGGATGCGAAAAAGTGGAACCGGTTTTCGCATTGATCCTGCTCGAACTCCTCGATGAGAGCCCTGCAGCTCCGCGTTACTTCAGGCCCTTGAGGCTATTGATGATGCTGGAGAGGTCCTTGAGATTCTCGGTCTCGCCCTCGGGCGAAGCCCAATAGGTCAGGACGAGGCCCTTGGTATCGGTCACCTGCAGCAGCGTCAGGCTGACATGCGTCGGACCATCCTCGTCCTTGCCGTTCCATTTGACCTGGACACCTTCGAGGCCGTTGATCGAGAAAGGCTTCTGCTCCTGGCTCGCCTGGTCGATGACGACATCCTTGCTCTTCAGCCATTTGACCGCGTCGGCGATCGCCTGCGCCGCATCCTTGAGCTCGGTGACCTCGACGGAGACATAGACGGTCTCGTCCTCCGAAGTAGACTGCACGCCCTTGTCGATCTCGCTCGATTCCCAACCATCCGGCAGCGTGATCACCGCGACCGGATTGGGGTCGGGGATCGAATAGGTCTTGGCCTCTGCGAATAGCGGAGACGCGACGAGGCAAGCGGCCGTCACAACGGCGCGGATGAAAGCGGATGGCATCGAGACTGTCCTTGAGAGAGGGTGCCTGCTTTTCACGCCGGCCCCGCATATTACAGGACTATACGGCCTCCGCCTAACCCAGCACCCCGCTGCGGTGACCCGCGCCCCGGAGCGAGCAGGATGCCGGAAGCGGTCCGGTCTCAGACGCTCAGCAGCCGCGCCTTGATGCGCTCGCGATGCGCGGTGTAGAGGCCTGACCCGGCGATGATCACCGCGCCGACCAGCGTCCAGATGTCGGGCAGGACGGCGAACAGGAAAAAGCCGAAGATCGCGGCCCAGAGCAATTGCATATAGGAGAACGGCGCCAGCAGCGAAGCGTCGGCGTGGCGGAAGGCCTGCACCACCAGCCAGTGGCCTACCGTCGAGGTGGTACCAACGAAGACGCCGAGCCAGAGCATCTCCGCCGTCAAAGGCTGCCAGGCGAAGGGCATCACCGCGCTGACGATCGCAAAGCCGATCAGCGCCGAATAGGCCAAGGTCGTCAGCGGGCTCTCGGTCCGGCTCATCATCCGGGTCACGATCAGCGCGAAGGCCCAGGTCGAGGCCGAGACGACCGGCAGCAGCGAGGCGAGCTGGAAGCCGGCCCCGCCCGGACGCACCACGATCAGCACGCCGAGCAGCCCGACCAGCGTCGCGGTCCAGCGCCGCCAGCCGATGGTTTCGCCCAGGATCGGGATCGACAAGGCCGTGACGAACAAGGGCGCGATGAAGCTCGTCGCCGTGGCGTCGGCGATCGGCAGATATTTGAGCCCGATCACGAACAGGATCGAGGAGGCAGTGACTCCGAGGCCGCGCAGAAATTGCAGCATCGGCTTGCGCGTCCGCAACCGCTCCAGGCCGCCGCTGCGCGCCACGATGGCGAGCATGATCACGGTGAAGACGCCGTAGCGCAGCCAGGTGATCTGCAGCGGCGGCACCGTGATGGTGAGCAGCTTCGAGACCACGTCCGACGCGGTCAGGAAGAAAGTCGACAGCAGGATCAGCCCGATGCCGCGAAAGGCATTGTCGCGACGCGGCGGCAACGCCGCCGTCACAGGCGGCAAGGGTGTCGGTTCTGGGTGGGGAGCGTTTGGCAAATCATCGACGCGCAGGATTGAAACGCGACGCTAATCGATTTGATCGGCCCCGCGTTGCGCAAAGATCGAACGGCGACCATGCATGGCCGCGCCCGGGCATGGCCACAGCCACAGGACCCATCAAGACAAAGGCGGGCTCATGGCCCGCCTCGATCAGCCGATGACTGCGCCTCGCTTCACGCCGCCTGCTTGCGCGGCTGGATCAGCTTGCGGTTGATCAGCACCTCGGCGATCTGCACCGCGTTCAGCGCCGCGCCCTTGCGCAGATTGTCGGAAACGCACCAGAAGGCGAGGCCGTTCTCGACCGTATTGTCCTCGCGGATGCGCGAGATATAGGTCGCATCCTCGCCGGCCGCCTCATGCGGGGTGATGTAGCCGCCAGGCTCGTGCTTATCGATGACGAGGATGCCGGGAGCGGTGCGCAGCACCTCGCGCGCCTCATCGGCCGTGACCGGCTTCTCGCACTCGATGTTGACGCTCTCGGAATGGCTGATGAAGACCGGCACGCGCACGCAGGTCGCGGTCAGCTTGATCTTCGGATCGAGGATCTTCTTGGTCTCCGCCATCATCTTCCACTCTTCCTTGGTGAAGCCGTCTTCCATGAAGACGTCGATCTGCGGGATGAGGTTGAAGGCGATGCGCTTGGGGAACTTCTTGGTGGTCATCTCGCCGGCGGCGAAGATCGAGCGCGTCTGGTTGAAGAGCTCGTCCATCGCCTCCTTGCCGGCGCCGGAGACCGACTGATAGGTCGAGACGACGACGCGCTTGATCACATACTTGTCGTGCAGCGGCTTCAGGGCGACGACGAGCTGGGCGGTCGAGCAGTTCGGATTGGCGATGATGTTCATCTTGGTGAAGCCTGCGGCAGCAGCGGCGTTCACCTCCGGCACGATCAGCGGCACGTCGGGATGCATGCGCCAGGCCGAGGAGTTGTCGATCACGACGCAGCCCTGCGCGCCGATCTTGGGCGACCATTCCTTGGAGACCTCGCCGCCGGCCGACATCAGGCAGATATCGGTATCGGAGAAGTCGTAATGCTCCAGCGCCTTCACCTTCAGGACCTTGTCGCCGAAGGACACCTCGGTGCCGATAGACCGGGACGAGGCGAGCGCTACGACCTCGCTGACCGGGAAAGCGCGCTCGGCCAGGATATCGAGCATCTCATGGCCCACATTACCCGTGGCGCCGACAATCGCGACCTTGAAGCTCATTGTGATGGTCCTTTTGGATGAAACCGGTTTGGTCTCCCCTGGGGTGCCGGCCCGCTCGATGATGTGAAGCAGGTTCGGCGAATATCCCCGCCGGGGGGAGAGAACCCGGAACCGAGGCGAAGGTCAGCGCGACGTAACCGTTTTACCGGTCGTCGTTTTGGTCGTGCGTTTCGTCGTCTGACGGACGTTCACAGGGCCAATCCCGAAGGGCTGAAGGCTTCGCGTCGGCGCAAGGCAGGTTTCCCCGCGCGCCTTGCGCCAAGTCAAAACACCCAAGGCGGCCAAAAGTCAACGTCCCCCGCGATTAACCCTGCTCCTTGACCTCGGGTTTACGCTGTTTCCGGATCGCCCGCCGGCGGTAACCCGGCGCTGACTCACAGCCGGCCAGTCTCCGAGCGGGTGAAGCCGAGCCGCGCACACGACGCGGCCACTAACCACTAAGGTGAGTTCCGGTCGTGTCGCGTCATCTCGCATCGCTCCTGTTCGGCAGGCTCCGCTCGTATTGGCCGGCTGTCGCAACCGCTGCCAAGGCTACCGGCCGGATCGCCTCCGCCGCGGTTGATCGCAGCAGGCCTCGCCTCGCTCGTTTCGACGGGGTCGCGACTCTGATCCGCTGCGCCGATGCGATCGAGACCGGCTTCGCCATGCTGCTGCGCGGCGCCTTCGCCGCCTTCGGCCGCCGCGGCCTCGGCCTGACCGGCGGATTGATCTGGCGCGGGCTTGCCGCCCTGACCGGCATCGGCCTGACGGCGAGCCTCATCACCGCCTTGTCCGCTGCCGGCGACAGCGAGCCGCGCCTCGCCAGCCTGACGATTCCCGCCGCCAGCGAGAGCCGACCGGTCCGCGACGTGCTCCTGGAGCCGCGCCAGCAGGCGCTCATTGGCGACAATTGGCTCAAGATCGCCCGGCCGATCGCGATGTTCGGCCTGGAATCGCCCGAGCTCGACCGCCAGCAGCCGAGCTATGAGGCGATGCGCAGCCAGGACGGCGCCCGCCGCCAGGACACGCTGAGCTTCGGCGCCTTTGATGCCGACAAGCCACATCTGCGGTTGCGCCTGCTCGTCACCCATAACAGCGAGGCGCGGCCCCAGCCCTTCGTCATAGCCTTGGTGCGCGAGGCCTCCGAGCGCGGCATGTCGATCCAGCGCAGCGGCGTTGCGACCTCGATCGAGACCCGCTTCGGCACGGTTGAAACAGCCGATACGACGCTGAGCGACGGCGACGCCAGCCGCCCTTGCATCGCCTTCCGCAAGAGTCCCGGTGACATGAAGAGCACCGGCGACCTGCCGCTCGGCCTCAGCGGCTGGTGGTGCGGCGCGCCCGGTCGCCCGGCCGACCGCCAGCAATTGGTCTGCCTGATCGACCGGATCGACCTGCTCGCCGCCGGCGAGGACAAGGCCCTGCGCTCAGCCTTTTCGCGCACCGAGCTCGCCCGCCAGCCGGCCTGCGCGCCGCCGCGCCTCTCGGCCACCGGCCGCAAGGCATCCTGGCTCGACGCCGACGGCACCGCCCCCGCGCTGAAGACCGCCGCTAGACGCTAACGCTGACCTCAGAACGCGCGAAGTCCCTATCCTGAAGAGCGGACGAAATCCGCGTCTCCAGGGGTGTTTCCGCGCTCTCTGAAACGCCCTTCGAGATGTCGTTGCGCGGCTCCTCAGGACGGGGGCTGTGTGTCCCAAAACGGCCCTTGAAATCGCTAGAAACGCAAAATCTCACTTTCACGTGCGTTGCCTCTGGCGGGCGCGAACAAAAGCGTTAACTACGAAGGTGTATCGTCGCGTCATCCCGCATCGTGACCGATGCCCCGCCGCCCGTCGCCTCAGGAGACCTTTCGTCATGCGTTCCTTCCAGCGTTTCGCCGCCGGCTTCGGCCTCTCGCTCGTGGCGCTGACCGTCGCGACGACGATCGCCGAGGCGCAGAATCGCCGCGGCCCGCTGCGCATCACCGTGCAGAAGCGCAGCTATTTCGACCTCGGCAATGTCGTGCCGGTCGGCTCGATGAATAATTACGCCAGCCAGCATTTCGCCGCCGCCCCGGTCTATGCCAGCACCGGCGAATTCTACGGCGAAGGCACCTTGCCGAGCCGCGTCGGCTCCGGCGCCAACCCCTTCGCCAACAGCTTCTCGACCCCGCGCTTCTGAGCGCGATCGTCATGGTCGGGCTTGACCCGACCATCTCGAAAACCAGCATCTTGTTGTCATGGGATTCTCGGGTCGGCGCTATGCGCCGCCCCAGAACGGCGCCTGATGCTTACGGCAGCGCCTTCAGATAGCGCACCGGCCGGCCCGGAGCCGCAGCCTGGGCGGCATGCACGATCGCATTCGCGTCGATGCCGAAATGGCGGTAGAGGTCGGCGACCGTGCCGGTCTGGCCGAAATGCTCGACGCCGAGCGCCTTCTGCTTGTGGCCATGCACGCTGCCGAGCCAGGCCAGCGTGGCGGGATGCCCGTCCAGCACCGAGACGATGCCGCAATCGCGCGACAGCTCCCCGAGCAGGCGCTCGATATGGCTCGTCGCCTGCTGGTTGCCGCGCTGGCGCGCCCGCTCGGCCGCCTGCCAGCCGGCATTGAGCCGGTCGGCCGAGGTGATCGCGAGCAGGCCGACATCCCGCCGGTCCTCGCCGAGCAACCCGACGGCCTCGATCGCCTCCGCCGCGACAGCGCCGGTATAGGCGACCACCACCGAGGCGTTGGGGCCGGGCTTGCGCAGCCAATAGGCGCCGTCGATGATCGCGTGCTCGAGCTCCGGCGTCATCGCCCGCTTCGGCTGCTCGAGCTGCAGCGTCGAGAGCCTCAGATAGACCGAGCCGCCGGTCTCGTCGCGCAGCCAGGTCCGCTCATTGGGATCGCCCTCGCCATCCCTCTGCAGATAGTCGAAGGACCAGCGCATCATTACCGAAAGCTCGTCGACGAAGGCCGGCTCGAAGGCGCACAGCCCATCCTGGCTCATTCCGATCAGGGGCGTGGCGATCGACTGATGCGCGCCGCCCTCGGGCGCGAGCGTGACGCCCGAGGGCGTCGCCACCACCATGAAGCGCGCATCCTGGTAGCAGGCATAGTTCAGCGCATCCAAGCCGCGCGAGATGAACGGGTCGTAGAGCGTGCCGATCGGGATCAGGCGCTCGCCGAAGATCGAATGCGACAGCCCCAGCGCCGAGAGATTGATGAACAGGTTCATCTCGGCGATGCCCAGCTCGATATGCTGGCCCTTGGGCGAGAACTCCCATTTCTGCATCGAGGGGATGCGCTCGTCCTTGAAAGTGTCGGCCATCTCCGCCCTGGCGAACAGGCCGCGCCGGTTGACCCATGGCCCGAGATTGGTCGAAACGGTGACGTCGGGCGCGGTCGTGACGATGCGGTCGGCCAAGGGCCCGCCGCGCTTGGCGAGATCGTCCAGGATCTTGCCGAAGCCCATCTGGGTCGACATCGTTGCCTGGATGCCGGCCTCCAGCGTCTCGGGCACCGGCAATTTCGGCGCGCTCTTGCGGCGCCGGCCCTCTGCGAAGAACGGCACCTTGTCGAGGAAGGTGCGGATCTGGTTCTCGGGCAGGTTCAGCCCCTCGAACAGATCCCATTCATGGCCGGGCCGGACCGTATTGGCGGTCTTGAAGCCCTCCATCTGGTCCTTGGTCATCAGCCCGGCATGGTTGTCCTTGTGCCCGGCCAGCGGCAGCCCGAAACCCTTGACGGTGTAGGCCAGGAAACAGACCGGCCGGTCATGGTCGATCGCCTCGAAGGCTTCCAGGATCGAGGGCAGGTCATGGCCGCCGAGATTGCACATCAGCCTGGACAATTCGGCATCGGAGCGGCTCTCGATCAGCTTGGTGACCGGCCCCTGATCGCCGAGATCGTCCATCAGCCGCTTGCGCCAGGCCGCCCCGCCCTGGAAGGTCAGGGCGGAATAAAGCTGGTTCGGGCAGGAATCGATCCAGGCCTTCAGCCGCTCGCCGCCCTTCTCCTTGAAGGCGGCCTGCTGCAGCGAGCCGTATTTCAGCGTGACGACATCCCAGCCGAAATTCCTGAACATCTGCTCGAAGCGGTCATAAAGCCCTTCGCGGATGACGGCGTCGAGCGACTGGCGGTTATAGTCTATCACCCACCAGGTGTTGCGCAGGCCGTGCTTCCAGCCCTCCATCAGGGCCTCGAAGATGTTGCCTTCGTCGAGCTCGGCATCGCCGATCAGCGCGACCATGCGGCCGTCCTGGCGCTTCTCGCCCCAGCCATGCGCCTTGACGTAGTCCTGCACCAGCGAGGAAAACAGCGTCTGCGCGACGCCCAGACCAACCGAGCCGGTGGAGAAATCGACATCGTCGATGTCCTTGGTGCGTGAGGGATAGCTCTGCGCGCCCTTGTAGCCGCGGAAATTCTCCAGCTTCTCGCGCGTCTGCAGCCCCATCAGATAGTTGATGGCGTGGAAGATCGGCGAGGCATGCGGCTTCACCGCGACCCGGTCCTGCGGCCTCAGCGCCGCCATGTAGAGCGCCGTCATGATCGTGCAGAGCGAGGCCGAGGAGGCCTGATGCCCGCCGACCTTCATGCCGTCCTCGCTGGCGCGGAGGTGATTGGCGTTGTGGATCGTCCAGGAGGCGAGCCAGAGAATCTTCTTTTCCAGCTCGGCGAGAATGGGCAGGCGCGGGTCGGACATGCATGTGCCTCCAAAAGAGGCCGTGATCATGCATGGTTTCCGCAGCGTTGGCAGCTAAAGACGTGAGCCGCACCTTCCTCAATTGGTGGTTTCCGCTAATCCTGGGCAGGAACGCGAGAGACTATGCCAGAGCACAGATTAGACGACATCGACCGCCGCATCGCCCCCCCCTCCAGGCCGACGGGCGCATCAGCATTCAGGATCTCGCGGGCAAGGCCGGACTCTCACCAATCACTTGGGCGGCGGCGTCGGGCCCGGCCGCTGCAGGAGCCAGCTCGTGAAGTCCTCGGCGAAATTTCCCGTCAGCCGATCGATCGGATCGGGCAGGAAGGCCGCGTCGACGAACGTGCCGCCGATCCCCTCGCCGGCGCGTGCGATCGCCCGCAACCCTGGGTGGGACAGGATCGGCCTGCCGCTCTTCGCGTCGACGACCGTTACGCCCGCCGTCATCTCATGAGGTCCACCGACCAGGATTCGCTGGATGATTGAAGTCACGCGGAGATTGCGCAAAGTCACCATGACCTTGACGGGCTGTTGGCCGGCGAGCGCCGGCTTGAGCTCGCGTTCAAGCGCAGCGGCAATCTTACCCTCTGCGGCCTTGGCGATGAAGGCGCGTGCCTCCGGCGTCTTCGACAAGGCTTCCGACTCCGTTTCCGGCAGACCCTTGCTGCGGGCATAGGCCCGGTCGCCATCGCCCCACCACAAGGTCGCTGCCGGATCGACCTCGACGGCGACGGAGGCTAGCCGCAGCGCCTCGCGCTGTTCCTGCGTCAGCGGGTTCGACACGGTGACGCAGCCAGCGAGCCCGACTGCGAAAAACGTTGCGACAATGAGACGGACGAGCATGTGGCCTCCCCGGAAACAGAGAGACCGCCGGTAGTTGAGCCGCCCGCTTTCAACAACCTGCACTCACAGCGGCAAAGCCGAGTTCCTGCAACTGTTGCGGGAAAGCGACAGCCTTCGCACCCGAGGCAATGAAACGTGGAGGCGATGCCGCGCAAGAGCAGGATGCGAAAAAATGGGCACCGGTTTTTCGTATTGATCCTGCTCTCACTCCTGGATGAGAGACGGATTCAGATGTCAGACGGAGTCACTTTGTGACACCGTCTGACATCATCCGGCTCTAGCGGCTCGTGCTATCACCGGGCCGGAAACAGCGAACCATGCCAGATCATAAGCTCGACGACATCGACCGCCGCATCGTCCAGGCTCTCCAGGCCGACGGGCGCATGAGCATTCAGGATCTCGCCGGCAAGGTCGGGCTCTCGCCAAGCCCTTGTGCGCGGCGCGTCCGGCTGCTGGAGGAGGCCGGCGTGATCAAGGGCTATGTCGCGGTCGTCGACCAGGACAAGCTCGGCCTGCCGGTCTCGGTCTTCGCCTCGATCAAGCTCGAGCGCCAGCGCGAGGAGGAGCTCGACCGCTTCGCCGCCATCGTCGCCCGTTGGCCCGAGGTCGCCGATTGCTATCTGATGACCGGGCCGCGCGATTACCTGCTGCGCATCATCGTCAGCGACCTCGCCGCCTATGAGCGCTTCCTCAAGGACAAGCTGACCCGACTCGACAATGTCGCCTCGATCGAGTCGAGCTTCGCGCTCGGGCAGGTGAAGCGCTCCTTCTCGGTGCCAGTGGAATTGGGCAAGGGCGCCTGAGGTAAAGATGCCTGAGGCACTTGAGGACGGAGCGGCCATCGGCAATGAAGTAATGCAGAGACAGCATATCAGCGCAATTATATGACGACAGACATGCGTTCAGCGCATTGATTGCCAATCGGCTTTCCGCTATGGCCGCCAGCTTCCCAAGCTCGCTCATCGAAAGCCGTCCCGTGTCGTCCCCCGTTGCCGCTCCCGCCAATTCGCCGGCCCGCATCCTCTTCGCCAGCCTCATCGGCACGACGATCGAGTTCTTCGACTTCTACATCTACGCCACCGCCGCCGTGCTGGTGTTCCCAAAGCTGTTCTTCCCCGGCGGGGACGCGACCTCGGCGATGCTGCAATCGCTGGCGACCTTCGCGATCGCCTTCTTCGCGCGGCCGATCGGCGCGGCGATCTTCGGGCATTTCGGCGACAGGATCGGGCGCAAGGCCACGCTCGTCGCCGCCCTGATGACGATGGGCCTCTCGACGGTCGTGATCGGCTTGCTGCCGACCTATGCCAGCGTCGGCGTCCTCGCTCCACTGCTGCTGGCGCTGTGCCGTCTCGGCCAGGGCCTCGGGCTCGGCGGCGAATGGGGCGGAGCCGTGCTGCTCGCCACCGAGAACGCCCCTCCCGGCAAGCAGGCCTGGTACGGCATGTTCCCGCAGCTCGGCGCGCCGATCGGCTTCATCTGCGCCACCGGCAGCTTCCTTTTGCTGACCGACCTGCTCAGCGACGCGCAGTTCTATTCCTTCGGCTGGCGCATTCCCTTCCTGGCCAGCGCGCTTCTGGTCTTCGTCGGGCTCTATGTCCGGCTGCGCCTGACCGAGACGCCCGAATTCCAGAAGGCGATCGACAAGCATGAGCGCGTCCGCATGCCGATCGTCGCGGTGGTGTCGCAGCACAAGGCCCATCTCCTGCTCGGCACCATCGCGGCGCTGGCGACCTTCGTGCTGTTCTATCTGATGACGGTGTTCTCGCTGAGCTGGGGCACCACGGCGCTGGGCTATGCGCGCGGGCAGTTCCTGCCGGTGCAGATGATCGGCGTCGTCTTCTTCGGGCTGGCGATCCCGCTTTCGGCCCTGCTCGCCGACCGCTTCGGCAATCGCCGGGTGCTGTTCTGGACCACGCTGGCGATCGCGGCCTACGGCTTCCTGTTCACGCCGCTGTTTATTCCCGGCAACCTGACCGCGATCACGCTGTTCTTCGTGCTCGGCTTCGGCTTGATGGGCTTCACCTACGGCCCGCTCGGCACCGCGCTGGCCGAGCTCTTCCCCACCGCCGTGCGCTATACCGGCGCCTCGCTGACCTTCAATCTCGGCGGCATCGTCGGCGCGTCGCTGGCGCCCTATATCGCGACCTGGCTCGCCAGCAATTACGGGCTGTCGGCCGTCGGCTGGTATCTCACGCTCGGCGCCCTGCTTACCGCCGCCGCGCTTGCGGCGATCGGCGCCGTGGTGCGCGCCCGGCTGCCGGCTGCGGCAAAGATGGCCTGACGGTGCGCTCCACTTGGAGCGTTTTCCACACAGCTTGAAACGTCGTTGCGAGGAGCAAAGCGACGAAGCAATCCAGGAGGACTCGCTCAGCGGCCCCTGGATTGCTTCGCTGCGCTCGCAATGACGGGTGACTTGGATGGAAAGCGCTTACCGCCGCTCGAAATCCCTGTGCACGTCATGCGCCACGATTCCGGCGCCGTCGGGCGGGATCGTCAGCCAGTCCTTGCGGGTCAGCGTCTGCTTGGTGTCCTCATAGCCTGACTTCCAGTGTTCCTGCATCGAGGTGCGCGAGAACTCGTAATCCTTGGCATGGCCCTCATAGGATTTCTGCTGGTAGATCAATTGCAGGATGGTGTGTTCGGGCATCAATGCGAGCTCGTCGCGCAGCGTCCGCTCCTCCTCGCTCAGGCTGTCATCGGGCACTTTCGAGAGCGCCTGATGTGTCTTCTTCTTCCAGTTCTGGATCAGCGCGAACAGATCGGTCGTCAGGCGCGTGCGCGAGGAATAGGTGATGTCCTTCTGCCGGCCCATCACATCCTGCAGCGTGCGCGGCAGCGGACCACGTGCCGAGAACAGGTCGACCTGGAAGATCAGCGAGTTCAGCGTGTCCTCCTGCGCCAGGAGATGCTGCAGCGGCGTGTTGGAGACGATGCCGCCATCCCAGTAATGCTCGGTGCCGATCTGCACGGTCGGGAAGGCCGGCGGCAGCGCACCAGACGCCATGACATGCTCGGGCGCGATCGCCTCCTGGGCGTTGTCGAAATAGACGAAATTGCCCGAGGCGGCATTGACCGCCCCGACCGAGAACCTGACCGCCTTGCGGTTGATCAGATCGAAATCGACCAGCTCCAGCAGCGTCTCGCGCAAGGGCGAGGTGTCGTAGAAGCTGGTGGCGTCGGTCGCGCCGGCTGCCGCGAAGAGCGGGCTCGTCCGGCGTGGCTCGAAGAAGCCGGGCTGGCCCAGCAGAGTGGTGAAGAAGGACGAGGTCGCGTTGCGCGCCTGGCGGTAGATGTCGCCCTCGGGCGTGAACCACCAGACCTTGCGATCGGTGATGCGGTCCCAGAACGCCCTGAGGCGCTCCAGCCGGCGCTCGCGCGGATTGCCGGCGATCAAGGCTGAATTGATTGCGCCGATCGAGACGCCCGAGACCCAGTCCGGCTCGATATCGGCCTCGTGCAGCGCCTGATAGACCCCCGCCTGATAGGCGCCGAGCGCGCCGCCGCCCTGAAGCACGAGTGCGACGCGGTCGCAGCGCTCGGGCCGCCAGCCAAGATAGCGGCTATCCGAGAGGGAGACGGAGGGAGGAGCGTTCATGGCGCGGATGTCCTCAGGCTGATCGCACTGCAACAATGATAATGCCGATGTCGCCCAGGAGACAGCGATATCAGGTGACAGCGATATGACGCCAAGACACCGTCATCATCCCGCAAGCCGCTGTCATCGTCCCGTCAGGCAAGCTTCATCGCCGCGTCAGCTTCCCCCGCCACGCCTCAGGCACGGATTTTGCGGCGCAGCATGCGCCGGCGGACCGATCCGGACTTTGGAGGGAGAGAGCAGCATGCTGAAGGGCAAGACCGCCGTCGTCACCGGCTCGACCTCCGGAATCGGCCTCGCCATCGCCCGCGCCTATGCGGCTGAGGGCGCCAACATCGTCATCAACGGTTTCGGCGCGCCAGACGCCATCGAGAAGGAGCGCGCCGGCATCGAGACCGATTTCGGCGTCGCCGCACGCTATTCCCCCGCCGACATGGCCCATGGCGGCGCCATCGCCGCGATGATCACTGATGCCGAAAGCGAATTCGGCTCGGTCGACATCCTGGTCAACAATGCCGGCATCCAGTTCGTCTCGCCGATCGAGGACTTCCCCGTCGAGAAATGGGACGCGATCATCGCGATCAACCTCTCGGCCGCCTTCCACGCCATCCGCGCCGCCCTGCCCGGCATGAAGGCGCGCAAATGGGGCCGCATCATCAACACGGCCTCGGCCCACGCGCTCGTCGCCTCCCCGTTCAAATCGGCTTATGTCGCGGCCAAGCACGGCATCGCCGGCCTGACCAAGACGGTCGCGCTCGAGGCCGCGACCTTCGGCGTCACGGCGAACGCGATCTGCCCGGGCTATGTCTGGACGCCGCTGGTCGAGAAGCAGATACCGGAGACCATGGCGGCGCGCGGTCTCACCAAGGAACAGGTCATCAACGACGTGCTGCTGCACGCCCAGCCGACCAAGCAGTTTGTCACCAGCGAGGAGGTTGCCGCGCTTGCCGTCTTCCTCGCCTCGGACGCCGCGAAATCGATCACCGGCGTCATCCTCCCGATCGATGGCGGCTGGACCGCTGAATAGGCCAGAGCATTGCGCGAAAAACAGGGACCGGTTTTTCGCGTGCGCAATGATCAAAACCTCCAAGGGGCGACATCGTCATGAATCGCAAGGACATCCTCGATCTGCCCTCGATGCCGCTGGCCGGGCCGAGCTACCCGGCCGGGCCCTACCGCTTCGTCGACCGCGAATACATGGTCATCAGCTACGAGACCGACCCCGAGGCGATCCGCCATCAATTGCCCGAGCCCTTGATGCCGTTGGCGACGCCGATCGTCAGCTATGAATGGATCAAGATGCCCGATTCCTCCGGTTTCGGCAGCTACACCGAGAGCGGCATCGTCATCCCCTGCAAGTTCGGCGAGGAGGAGGTCTCCTTCGTCTCGCAGATGTATCTTGACGACGAGCCGCCGATCGCGGCCGGCCGCGAGATCTGGGGCTTTCCCAAGAAATACGCCCATCCCAAGCTGGAGGTGGTCAAGGACACGCTCACCGGCACGCTCGAATATGCCGGCCAGCAGGTCGCCATGGGCACGATGGGCTACAAGCATGAGAGCCTGGCCGGCAATGGCGTCAGGACGACAGCGATGCTGACGAAGACGCAGGTCAACCTCAAGATCATCCCCGGCGTCGATGGCGAGCCCGAAATCTGCCAGCTCGTGGCGCTGAACCTCACCGACATCACGGTGAAGGGCTCCTGGATCGGCCCCGGCCGCCTCCATCTGATCCCGCATGTCAACGCGCCGGTCGCCGACCTGCCGGTGCGAAAGGTGATCGGCGCGCACCATTTCATCGCCGACCTGACCTTGCCCTTCGGCCGGAAGATCCATGACTACATGAAGGGGTAAGTGGGCAGATCAGGCCACTTACCCCGGCAGGAACGCGACCCGCCCATCCGCGCCCCGCACGGTCTCGATCGCGACCCCGTAGAGTTCAGCCAATCGTTCCGGCGTCAGCATCGCGGCGGCTTCGCCCGTCGCGATCGCCTGCCCCTCGCGCAGCAGCAGCACCCGGTCGGCATCGGCCAGCGCCTGGTTGGGATCATGCGTGGTGAAGAGCACGCCGAGCCCCTCAGCCGCGAGCCGCCTGATCTGGCCCATCACCTTGCCCTGATTGCCGAAATCGAGGCTCGCCGTCGGCTCGTCCAGGATGACATAGGCCGGCTCCTGCGCCAGCGCGCGGGCGATCAGGACGAGCTGGCGTTCCCCGCCCGAGATCTGCGTATAGGGGCGCTGCGCCAGCTTCGCGATGCCGAGCCGCTCCAGCATGGCCTGCGCGACCTCGCGGTCATGGCGGGACGGCGCGGCAAACAGCCCGCCATGCGCGGTGCGCCCCATCAGCACCACCGAAAACACCGTGAAGGCGAAGGTGCCGGCATGGGCCTGGGGCACATAGCCCAGCGCCCGCGCCCGCTGGTTGACCGAGAGCGCCGCCAGCGGACGGCCGTCGAGCGTCAGCGTTCCGCCTTGCGGCGGCAGGAGGCCGAGCAGGGTCTTGAGCAGCGTCGTCTTGCCGCCGCCATTGGGGCCGAGCAGCGCCAGGACCTCGCCGGCTTTCAGATCGAGCCCGATGCCGCTGCCGATCCGGCGCTCAGGGTAGCCATAGGCGAGATCGGCCGCGCTCAGGCTCACGACCAGCCTCCGCGCGCCGAGGCCAGCAGCCAGATGAAGAAGGGCGTGCCGATGACGGCGGTGAGGATGCCGAGCGGCGTTTCGACCGGGGCTGCGGTGCGCGCCAGCGTGTCGATGATCAGGAGATAGCCGCCGCCGAGGATAGCCGCCGTCGGCAGGAGCTTGCCGAAATCGGGACCGACCAGGAAGCGCGCCAGATGCGGCACGACGAGCCCGACCCAGCCGATGATGCCGGCTGCCGCGACGCTCGCCGCCGTAACCAGCGTCGCCGCCGCCACGATCGCGATGCGCAAGGGGCCGGTGTTGAGCCCGAGCGCGCGCGCCTCTTCTTCCGGCAGCGACATCACATTCATCCGCCAGCGCAAGGCGACGAGCACGGCCGTGCCCAGCAGCACCGGGCCGAGCAGCGGAACGAGGTCCGGCTTGGCCGTGCCGGCGAGGCTGCCGAGCAGCCAGAAGGTCATGGCGGGCAGTTGGTTGTAAGGATCGGCCCAGTATTTCACCAGCCCGATGCCCGCCCCCAGCAGCGAGCCGACGACGACGCCGGTCAGCACCAGAACCAGCACCGGGTCGCCGCGCCGGATCGTCGAGCCGATCGCATAGACCGCGCCGACCGCGACCAGCCCGCCCGCGAAGGCCGCGAACTGGATCGCGAACAGCCCGAGCGAAAAATAGATGCCCACGACCGCCCCGAGCGCCGCGCCCGAGGACGCACCCAGGATATCGGGCGAGACCAACGGGTTGCGGAACAGCCCCTGGAAGGCCGTGCCCGCGACCGCCAGCGCCGCCCCGCAAAGCACGGCAGCGACCACGCGCGGCCCGCGAATGTTCCAGATCACGGCCTCGATCTGCGGCGACAGACCCGAGGGCTGACCGCTCAGGACCGCCCAGACGAGCCGCGCCAGATCGGCAGGTCCGACGGGAAAGCGCCCGAGCCCGAAAGCGAGCAGGACCGCGACGCCGAGCAGGCCAAGCGCAAAGGCGTTTCCGCGAAGGGAGGATGGCGGCATGGCGTCAGCGCATTCGGTATGGAAACGCGCCGTCATCCCGGGCGCAGCGAAGCGGAGACCCGGGATCCATTCCTGAACCTTGTCCGGATAGGCTCGGGAATGGATCCCGGATCGGCGCCGCTTCGCGACTTGTCCGGGATGACGGCGCGGGGAATAGAATGTTGGAACCGATGGCGGAAGAGTGCACGCCGTCACCCCCGCCCCGACAGGATCAGGTCGAGCTGCGCCTCGCTCGGCGTGACCTGATAGAACAGGGTGTGGAAGTCCCGCGCGATGGCCCGGATATCCTCGGGAAACTGGGCCGGGTAAAGCAGCTTCGCCAGCCACCACAAACCGACCATGCGGTTGACCGAGGGCGGGAAATCGACCCAGCCGAAGGGCAATTTCGGCGAGAGATGCACCCGCCCCGCCTTCACCGCCCGGATGCTTGACCAGGCCAGATCAGCGCGCACACTTTCGGCAAAACCGAGATCGATGGTGACGATCACCTCCGGATCCCAGGCCATGACCTGTTCGAGCGAGACTTGCGCCAGGCCCGAGACTTGCGCCAGGCCATTGCCGGGCTGCTCGGCTGCGACATTGCGCGCGCCCAGAAAGCTCAGCGTCTCCACATTGATCGAACCGCCCAGGCCGGTCTCGAGCCCGCGCGGCCCGCGCGCGTAATAGACCGAGGGGCGCTGTTCCGGAGGAATCGTCGCGATGCGGCCCTTGATCGCCGTCATGGCACTCTCGCACCAGCGCGCCAGCGCCTCGGCCCGCTCCGCGCGCCCGGTGAGCTGGCCGAGGATGCGGTAGCTTGCAGGGATAGCCTCGAAGCGCCCGTCGAGCAGCGCATAGGGAATGCCGGTCTGGCCCTGCACGCGTTCGGCCAGCTCGACATAGTTGCGCCCGGTCGAGCCGGCATCGACGATGAGGTCGGGCTTCAGCGTCAGCACCGCCTCCAGATTGGCGCTGTTGCCGCGCCCGGTGATACGGCCGATCTCGGGCTTGTCGCCGATGCCCGGCAGCAGGAAGGGCAATTCCTCGGGCCGGTTGGCGCGCGGCCAGCCCAGCAGCAGGTCCGGCGCCAGCGTGTAGAGCTGGATCGCAGCCGGCGGCCCGGCGGGGAAGACGCGCTCGACCTTGGCCGGTACAGCGATCTCGCGGCCGGCCCCGTCGCGGATGGCGGCTGCCCAGGCCCCGCGCGGCACCGCGAGCGTGGCAAGCCCGGCCAGAACCAGGCGCCGGTCAGGATGCGGCATGGCGATGCTCCTGCGCTGGCGACTGGGCGCAGCGATTCGGCTTAACATCGAGCAGGGGCGTGCCGTCCAAACAGTCGAGCCCGCGCACGATCAGCGCGCCCTCCTCGACGCGCAGCAGCCGCACCCGCGACAGCGCGATCGGATTGGGCCGCACCGGCGAGCGCAGGGCGAAGGTGCCGAGCGGCTCGGCCCCGCGCGGCGTCTGGGTCACGAGATCGCGCCGCGCCTGATGCATCCAGTAGAGCAGATCGAGATGGGCGAAGGCCGCGATCCCCATCAAGGCCGCATGCCAGGGCGCGTCGATCTCGACACGGCATTCCGGACCGTTCTCGCTGTCGCCCTGGCGCGGGCACTGGTCGCGCGTCGCGAAAGGCGTAGCTATCCGGCCGATGAAGACGAGATGCGCATCCTGCCTCTCGGGCAAGGAAGCGGATGTTTCGCCCGGTCGCGTCGCCTGCCAATCCATCCGCGCTTGCTCCGTTCAGTTCGTGTCGCGCGGCAGGGTCGGCGCGGCGAAGCCATGCTTCGCCAGGATCTCCTGCCCGGCTCGCGAGAGGATGAACATGGCGAGCCGCCCGGCATTTGGCGAGGCCTCGGCCATTACGGTCAGGCCATAATCGGCCCCGACCGACAACGCGGCCGGCAAGCGCACCAGCCTGAGGCCGGGCTGTTCCCGCGCGATCGCCTCGGCATTGGTGCGATAGGCCAGGAACAGATCGGCCGCCCCCGTCGCCAGCTTGTGTCCGTAGACATTGACGCCGGAGGGGGCCGCGATGCTCGCCGGCCCGCCGGTCAGTTGCAGCGCCTTGGCCTCCAGCGCCGCCCTCGCTCCGGCTTGCAAGGCCTCCGCCCGGGCGAAAACCTGGAAGGCGTAGTCGCCGGAGGGGTCGGCCTTCGGTGTCGAGGTGCCGAGCTTGATCGCCGGATCGAGCATGCGCGCCAGCAGGGTCTCAGGAGAAACCGCAACCTCCGGCCGCGCGAAGGCGCAAAGCTCGTTGCGCGCGAACAGCACGACCGGCCCGGCCAGCCCCGCTTTCGCCAAAGCTTCGGGGTTGCCGAGATCGGCCGAGGCGAAGAGATCGGCCGCCTCGCCCTGGGCGATCCGCGCCTTCAGCAGGCCCGACGCGCCGCAGATCAGTTCGACCGCCTGTCCGGTCTTGGCTTCAAACGCCGCCGCGACTTCGCCGAGCGCCGCGCGCAGGCTGCCCGCGGCCAGGAGCCGGATCGGCGCGGGGACCGCGGCCATCACCGTCAACTGCCCTCGCGCGGCGCGGTCGGTGCGGTGAAGCCGTGCTTGGCAAGGATGCGCTGCCCCTCGGGCGACAGGATGAACATCGCCAATCGGTAGGCATTGGTCGAAGCGCCGTTCATCACGGTCATCCCGTAATCGGCGCCCACGGCAAGCGCCGGCGGCAGCCTGACCATGCGCTGGCCCGGCTGTTCGCGCGCGATCGGCAAGGCATTGGTGCAATAACCCAGGAAGAGATCAGCCGCCCCGGTCGCCAGCAGATGGCCCGTGCCGTTCCTGTCGGCCGGGGTCGGCGCGCTATTGGGACCGCCGACGAGCTGGAGCGCCTTGGCCTCCAGGGTCGCCTTGGCGCCGGGCTGCAACGCCTCGGCGTTGGCGAAGATCTGCCAGGCATAGTCCCCGGACGGATCGGCCTTCGGCGTCGAGGTGCCGAGCTTGACCGCCGGGTCGAGCATGCGCGCCAGCAGCGTCTGCGTCGTCACCTCCAGCCCCGCGCGGGCAAAGGCGCAGGTGTCGTTGCGGGCGAAGAGCACGACGGGACCGGCCTTGCCCTCCTGCGTCAGGGCAAGCGGGTGGCTCATATTGGCGGAAGCGAAGACCTCGGCCGCCTCGCCCCTGGACAGGTTTTCGCGCAACAGGCCCGACGGTCCGAAGCTGGTCTTGACCGGCAGCTTGCTCGTCGCCTCGAAGGCCTGGGCGACCTCGGTCAGCGCATTGCGCAGGCTGCCCGCAGCATGAAGCAGCACGGGCTGTTCAGCCTGCGCGGCGGAGCAGGAGAGCCCGAAGAGGGCGGCAAGGATCAGACGGCGCATCGATTCAGGCTCCCGCCTGCGTCGCATTCGGGAAGAATAGCTGCTGCCCGTCGATCTTGTACTCGGCGATCGCCTTCTGGCCTTCCGGGCTGACGAGCCAGTTCACGAAGGCCTGGCCGTCATTGACCTTCACATGCGGATGCTTGGCCGGGTTCACCGCCATGACGCCATACTGGTTGAACAGGCGCCGGTCACCCTCGACCGCAATCGTGAGATCGCCGCGGTTCTTGAACGAGATCCAGGTGCCGCGATCGGAGAGCACATAGGCGCCCATCCCGCCCGCCGTGTTGAGCGCAGCCCCCATGCCCTGGCCGACATCGCGATACCAGGAGCCCTTCTTCTGATCGAGATCGATGCCCGCGACCTTCCAGAGCGCCAGTTCGGCGGAGTGAGTGCCGGATTTGTCGCCGCGCGAGACGAAGGGCGCAGCCTTCTCCTGGATCGCCTTCAGCGCCGCGACGATGTCCTTCGTGCCGGCGACGCCGGCCGGGTCGCTCTTCGGGCCGATCAGGACGAAGTCGTTATACATCACCGGCTTGCGCTCGAGCGCGAAGCCCTCAGCCAGGAACTTCTCCTCCTGCGCCTTGGCATGGACGAAGACGACATCGGCATCGCCGCGCCGCCCGGTGTCGAGCGCCTGGCCGGTGCCTTGCGACACCACCCGTACCTCGATGCCCGTCTTGGCCTGGAACAACGGCAGGATATGCCCGAACAGCCCGGAATCCTGCGTCGAGGTCGTCGAGGAAACGATGATGAAGCGCGTGCCCGCCACTGCCGGGGCCGCTGCCGCCGGCGGCGCGACCGTGGTCGTCTGGGCGAGCGCGAGGCCGGCAAAAGCGGCCGAGAAGCCGGCAGCGAGCAAGAGGCGTCTGGTCCTGATCATGGTCGTCTCCTCATCATGGTCGTCTCCTGGAGTTTCTGGTTTTGGGAGCGATCGGTTTCTCGGAAAGAGCGTCTCACCAGATCAAGTCCCCGGCGAGGAAAGCGCGGGCCTCGATCGTCTGCGGCTCCGCGAAGAAGTACTCGGCTAGCGAATCCTCGATCAGCCGGCCCCGATGCAGGAACAGCACGCGATCAGCCAGCCGCTTCGCCTGGCCGAGATCATGCGTCGACATCAAGACCGTGATGCCCTCCGCCACGAGACCGGTCAGCAACTCCTCGATCTGCCGCGTCGCGGCGGGGTCGAGCTGCGAGGTCGGCTCGTCCAGAAAGAGCAGTTCGGGCCGCAAGCTCCAGGCGCGAGCGATGGCGAGGCGCTGCTGCTCGCCGCCCGAGAGCAACCGCGCCGGCTGCGTCGCGCGCTCGGACAGGCCGAAGCGCTGCAGCGCGGCCTGGGCCCGTTCGCGCCGCTGCGCGCGCGCGACGCCCGCCGCCGCCAGTGCATGATCGATATTGGCTTGGACCGAGCGGCGCAGCATGATCGGCTTCTGGAACACCATGGCATGGCGTTTCGCACGCCCGGTCGCGCTGGCTGCCCAGTGCACGCGGCCTTCGCTCGGCGTCAGCAGGCCGTGGCAGAGCCTGAGCATCAGCGATTTGCCGGCGCCATTGGGCCCGAGCAGCACGGTGACCCCGCCCGCAGGCACGACGAGGCTGACCGCATCGACCAGTTTGCGCCCCGCCCCGAGGAAGGAGACGGTCTCGAGGCTGAGCGGCAGGATCGAGGTCACGTCACGCATCATCTTCATCCGGCATAGCGGGCGCCGATGCGGCTCGCCCCGAAGGCGACCGCATTGATCGCCAGCGTCAGCGCGATCAGCACGAGCCCGAGCCCCAGCGCCAGCGGCAGGTCGCCCTTGGAGGTCTCCAGCGTGATCGTCGTCGTCATGGTGCGGGTGTAGCCGGCGATGTTGCCGCCGACGATCAGCACCGCGCCGACCTCGGCGCTCGCCCGGCCGAAGCCGGCGAGCAGCGCGGTCGCCAGCGCAAAGCGCCCATCGAAGAGCAGGGTCGGGATCGCGCGCATCCCCTGCAGCCCGACCGAACGCAGATGGTCGCGATACTCGCTCCACAGGTCCTCGACCGTCTGGCGTGTCAGCGCGATCACGATCGGCAGGACCAGGATCACCTGAGCCGCGATCATCGCGCTCGGCGTGAACAACAGCCCGAGCGGGCCGAGCGGGCCCGAGCGCGAGAGCAGCAGGAAGACGAAAAGCCCGGCCACGACCGGCGGCAGGCCCATCAGCGCATTCAAGCAGACGATGACGACCGAGCGGCCGGGAAAGCGCGCCAGCGCCAGGGCCGCCCCGAGCGGCAGGCCGATCAGCCCCGCGATCAGCACGGCGGTCAGCGTCACCTTGAGCGACAGGCCCACGATCGCCAGGAAACCGGGATCGAGCCCGACCACCAGCGCGAAGGCCGCCTTGAAGATCGCCGCGAAGTCCACCGTCCGTCGCGCTCCCCGAAGCCCAGATCTGCCTGAAAGCTCAAGCCTGCGGACACAAGACCTGCAGACACTTGTGATTTCTAGAGTTCAATGCGACCAATTGCCAATCTCGGAACAAAGACATCTCAGCACAGCCTAATGCAGGACCGAATTTATCTGACCACTGAGGAGGCCGCCGCCTATCTGCGGCTCAAGGAGCGCAAGCTCTACGAGCTCGTTGCCCATAGTGCCGTGCCCTGCACCAAGGTCAGCGGCAAATGGCTGTTTCCGCGTGCAGCGCTCGACCGCTGGCTCGAGGCCGGGCTGGCGCGGCCCGAGGGCATGCAGCCCACAAACCCGCCACCGATCATCGGCGGCAGCCAGGATTCGCTGCTCGAGGTCGCCGTGCGTGATTCCGGCTGCGGGCTGGCGCTGTTGGCGGAAGGCTCGCAGGCCGGGCTCGACCGGCTGACGCGCGGCGAGGTCGCCATCGCCGCGATCCATCTCCATGCGACGCCCGATGATGACGCGGCCAATCCGGCCGCGATCCGGGCGGAGCCCGGCCTGTTCGACGCGGTGGTGATCGGTTTCGCCCGGCGCGAGCAGGGCCTGCTGACGGCGCCCGGCAATCCGCTCGCCCTTGCCGGCATCGCGTCGGCTGTCGAGCGACGCGCCCGCTTTGCCCGCCGCCAGCAAGGCGCCGGCGCGCAATTGCTGCTGACGAGCCTGATGGCGCGCGACGGCGTCTCCGACGGCCGCATGGTCATGGCCGAGGGCGTCTGCGCCACGGGCCAGGACCTGGCCCTGGCGATCCGCACCGGCCGCGCCGATTGCGGCATTGCCTCACGCGCCATCGCTGCCGCCTTCGGCCTCGATTTCCTGCCGCTGGTCTGGGAGCATGTCGATCTGGTGATGCGCCGCCGGACCTATTTCGAACCGGCGACGCAAACCCTGCTCGCCTGGATGCGCAGGCCCGACATGGCGGCAAGGGCGCGTGAACTCGGCGGCTATGACCTGGCGCAGAGCGGCGAGGTCAGGCTGAACCGCTGAGCGAGGGCGGGCAGGGGCCGGCGGAACTTTCGGTATGGACGGTCACGGTAAAGCGCGGGGAACCCCTCTCCTGTAAGGAGAGGGGCAGGGGTGAGGTGTAGGCCCCTGGACCAGTTACGTGAAAACCTCACAGCGAGGCAGCGATGAGGTCACGGCCAAAGCGTCAAACGGCCGACCCCTCACCCTGCCCTCTCCCTACGGGAGAGGGTTCCCCGCGCTAGCCAGTTTTCACACAGAACCACCAAAATTCCGCCAGGCGCAGACCCGGTGCACCGCCTCCCGGTCCCCGCCGATCTCCCCGAACGGCGAGACCGGCCAGTCCCAGCTCTCATCCGGCTCGGGCAGTGCGACGCCGCGCATCAGATCGAGCCGCTCGATCACCGCCCCGCCCCTGTCGCGCTCGACCATCTCGACATCGCTGAGCAGGACGACGCGCCCCTGAAAGCGCGCGAGATCGTCGAGATGCCAGGCGATGCAGCGCGCCGGCAGATCGACTGGGAAAGCGGCGGCCCGCTCCGGATTCTCCTCAAGCCAGTCCTCCACCGGCCAGGCGAGCTGCGAGAGCATATTGGCCGAAACTACGAGATCGATGCTCGCATCCGCAAGCAGGTCGGCGAGCGGGTCGATCCGTTCCTCGCTCTGCCCGGCGAGCCAGCCCATCACGCCGCTGAGATCGCGCGTCATCAGCGTGACCTTGCGGCGAAAGGCCATGCGCAGCCTGACCGGCGGCAAGTGCACCGCGTCGACCAAAAGCACGCGCGCAAAGCCTGCGCAGAGCAGGTCGAGCGGCACATCACGCACCAACCCCGAGCCGAGCACGACGGCGCAGCGTCGGGATGGCAACGCCGCGACCACATCCGCCACCACGGCATGGCAGCGCCCATGATGCGCGGCCCAGGCTTTGCGATGGCGAAGGCCGCGCGCCCATAGGGCCGTGCTCTCCGACAGCAGGCCCAGCCGCCGCGTCATCCGCCCGGCCGGTGTGATCAGCCTGAGCGCGAGTTCGGCGAGCATCGCTTGCGCCGGGATGGCTTCAGGTCAGCGCGCCGCGCGCCGCCACCGGCCAGAGCGCCTCTACATGGGCGTCCGGCCCGTGCATTCCGCGCACGCAGACATACCAGTCGTGCAGGTTCACCGTCGGGTCGCAATGGCCCGGCACGAGCAGGATATGCTCGCCGCGATGCGGCAGCGCGATCGGGTCGCCGGTCAGCACGCCATGCTCGTCGGAGGGCTTCGTGTAGACGGCCCCCTCGCGTCGGAACGGCATCGGCATGCCGGAATCGATCGCCGCCGCCTTGTGGCCGGCATCGACGACCGCGCGGTCGGGCACCGGCTTGCTCATCACCCCGGTCAGGATGAAGAGCGCATGCTCGAAGGCACGGAACGGCGTGCCGTCGGCCTGCCGGTTGCGGGCATAATCGGCGTCCATGAAGATGTAGGAGCCGGCCTGGATCTCGTTCCAGATGCCCGAGGCGGTCTCGATCTCATAGGTGCCGGTGCCGGCCCCGCTGACGACGCCGCAGCTCAGGCCGGCCTGGGCCAGGCGTTCGACCGTGTTGCGGGCCGAGAGGCCGGCGCGCTCGATCGCCTCGCGCCGCTCGTCGATCGAGCGCATATGCTGGGCCGTGCCGTGATAAGCCTGCAGGCCGCCGAAGCGCAAAGTGTTGCTGCGCGAGACCGCCTCGGCGATCCTGACTGCCGCCTCCCCGGGCGCGACGCCGCAGCGCCGCCCACCGACGTCGATCTCGACCAGCACATCGAACACGACATCATGGCGCGCGGCGGCTTCCGCGGCCTCGCGCACGCCGTCGAGATGGTCGACGCAGAGGCTGATCTTGGCGCTGCGAGCGAGCTGCGCCAGCCGGTCGAGCTTGGCGGCGCCCGCGACCTCGTTGGAAACCAGCACGTCCTGCACACCGCCCGCGACCAGGATCTCGGCCTCCGAGACCTTCTGGCAGCATTGCCCGACGGCGCCATGGGCGATCTGGCGCAAGGCGATCTCGGGGCTCTTATGCGTCTTGGCATGCGGCCTCAGGCGAATGCCATGGGCCTGCGTATAGGCCGCCATGGCGACGAGGTTGCGTTCGAAGGCATCGAGGTCGAGCACCAGGGCAGGCGTGTCGATCTCGCTGAATCTCTGGCCGGCTTGGGCCGGCGGATGCAAGGGCATGGGCTGTCGCAATCTCCTGAATCGGTTGTGGCTATCGGACGCCAGCTTCGTGTCTGGAGCAAGACCTCGCTGCGCGTGCCTACCTTCCGCGCTGCGCGTGCCTGCCTTGCGAAGGCTCGAATCCTTCGGAAACACGAAGCCCGGTAGCGCTTGCGCCAGCGTCGTGATAGGCCCCGCGCCATGAAGATCGGCCGCGTTACCGACGACACTTTCGCGCTTTTCGCCCGCGTCTGGCGCGAGCAGGGCAAGACCTACCTGCCACAGATGGCGATGATCATGGGCCTCGTGGTCGTGATCGCCGCGACGACGAGCTTCTATCCACTGCTGATCAAGGCGGCGTTCGACGCCTTCGCCGACCCGCTCAGCGCCGAGGCGACCGGCTTCGTGCGCCGGATGGAGCGCCTCGTCTCGAAATCGATCGACATCGAGATCGGCGTCGTCAACGCCGTCGCGATCGTCGTCGTCATCGTCACCGCGATCAAGGGCTTCTCCCTGCTGACGCAGACCGTGATGACCAACAGCGTCGTCAGCCGCATCGAGGCCGACATGCAGACGCAGCTCTACGCGCATCTGATCGACGCCGACCTCGCCCAGCTGCAAAAAGAGAACCCCGCCTCCCTCACGCAGCGCTTCACCACCGACTTTACCTTCGTCAAGGAGGCGCTGACGCGCCTGGTCAACATCGCCGTGCGCGACGTGCTGACCGCGATCGCGCTCGTCGGCGCCCTGCTCTGGATCGACTGGCAGATGACCCTGGTCGTGCTGCTGATCGCGCCGATCGTGGCGCGGCCGATCGGCCGCATCGGCAAGAAGCTGCGCCGCATGGCGGTGTCGCAGCAGGAACAGACCGGTGTGATGGCGAGCCTCGTCACCGAGAGCCTGCAGGGTGCGCGCGCCGCCAAGACCGATTCGCTCGAGCCCTATCTCAAGGCGCGCGCGGCGGCCGCCTTCGAATCGATCCGCGCCGTCAAGATGAAGTCGGCCAATGCGCGCGGCCGGCTCGACCCGCTGCTCGAGGTTGCGGGCGGCATGGCGGTCGCAGGCGTGCTCGCCGCGATCGGCGTGCGCATCACCTCGGGCAACTCGACGGTCGGCGATTTCACCGGCTATGTCTCGGCGCTGCTGCTGGCGGCGCAGCCGATGCGCTCGCTCGGCAACCTCAACGCCATCGTCCAGGAGGCCGGCGCCTCGCTGAAGCGCTATTACGCCCTGATCGATGAAAAGCCGGTGATCACGCAGCGCCCCGACGCCAAGCCGCTCGCGGTCGGGGCCGGCGAGATCGCCTTCAAGGGCCTGCGCTTCCGCTATCGCGACGATGCCCGCGCGCTGGAGGGTATCGACCTCACTGTCCAGGGCGGCAAGATGACGGCGCTGGTCGGCCGCTCCGGCTCCGGCAAATCGACCTTGCTCGCCTTGGTGCCGCGGCTCTACGACCCCAGCGAAGGCCGCGTCGAGATCGACGGGCAGGATCTGCGCGACCTCACGCTCGCCAGCCTGCGCAGCCAGATCGGCGTGGTCAGCCAGGACGTCGTGCTGTTCGACGATACGGTGCGCGCCAATATCAGCTTCGGCCGGCCCGACGCGACCGAAGACGAGATCGTCGCCGCCGCCAAGGGCGCCGCCGCGCATGACTTCATCATGGCGATGCCGGAGGGCTATGACAGCCAGGTCGGCGAGCGCGGCTCGAAGCTCTCGGGCGGCGAGCGCCAGCGCATCGCCATCGCCCGCGCCATCCTGAAGGACGCGCCGATCCTGCTGCTCGACGAGGCGACCAGCGCGCTCGACACCGAATCCGAGCGGCTCGTCCAGCAGGCGCTGGCCCGCTTGATGCAGAACCGCACCACGCTGGTGATCGCCCACCGTCTCTCGACCGTGCGCGAGGCTGACCTCATCGTCGTGCTCGACGAAGGCAAGATCGTTGAGACCGGCAGCCACGACGCCCTGCTGGCGCGCGACGGCAGCTATGCCCGGCTGCACCGGCTGCAATTCGTCGAGAGCTGAGGCGCTCGAAAAACCAGGTTAGCGCGAAACCGCGCCGTCATCCTGGACAAGCCGCGCAGCGGCGCTGCTCCGGAACTCTACGATGGATCCCGGGCCGACCTTCGGTCGCCCAGGATGACGCGACGGTTCCTTGCGAAGCGATTCGCGCTCAAGGCTCCCTTGCCAGCGCATCGGCCGCCGCCTGGAAGCCGCGGAAGGAGAACGGCAGTATCACCGGCCGGTTCGCCGCGTCCTGGAAGCGCAATTGCCCGCCTTCCGAATAGCCGCGCCAGCGCTTCAGCATATCCTCGCTCATCGACACCTCGGCGAAGCAGCCGCCGGGAATGCAGCGTGAATACGCAGCCAGCGTACCCTCATCCTTTTCGCCCAGCGCGACGCGCACGCCGGCATTGGGACCCAGCGTCACATTCGGCGCGACCTGCACGACGAGCTTATAGGGTTCGGTCTTGACCGGCCGGCCGACCGCGACGAGCGCCACCGGACCCTGCTGCCCCTGGACCTGCAAGGTCTGCACGACCTCGCAGATGCGGGTGCCGACGCCCTGCTGGCAGCGATGCGTCCAGTCGCCATAGGTCGCGGTGGTGTTGTCGGGCTGCGAAACGCCGCCGGGAGCGGGAGCCGCCGCCGCCGCCGCCGGGCGCTGTTGCCCTTGGGCCGCCGCCGGGCTGCGTTGCGCCTGGGCGAAGGCCGAGCCGGCGCAGATCAGGGCCAGCAACACGGTCGGGGAAGTGAGGTTCTTCATGTCGCGGCGTTTCCAGAGATTTCGTTGGAAACACTATTGCCGCGACGCCGTGCCCTTAGGCAAGGGCCGCCGCCCTCTTGGGAACGGCGGTTCGCAATTCTGTCAACGAACAGCCATCACGGCCGCCAACCCGTCTCCTCGACAGGGGCGTTCTCGCGCGCCTCGTCCTTGCGCGCCTCATCGACGATCGCAAACAGCGCCCGCAGCGCCGCCTCGACGCCCTCGCCCGAAGCCGAGGACAGGATGATCGGCATGCGCTTGCAGGCCCGCTTCAACCGCGCCACCTGCTCCTTGAGCAGTTCGGGACTGAGCGCATCGACCTTGGACAGCGCCACGATCTCGGGCTTCTCGTCCAGGCCTTCGCCATAGAGGCTGAGCTCCTGCCGCACGGTCTTGTAGGCCTTGCCCGCATGTTCGCTGGTGCCCTCGACAAGATGCAGCAACACGCGGCAACGCTCGACATGGCCGAGGAACCGGTCGCCCAGGCCATGGCCTTCATGCGCGCCCTCGATCAGGCCGGGAATATCGGCAAGCACCATCTCGCGCCCGTCGACCCGCACCACGCCAAGGCCCGGATGCAGGGTGGTGAACGGATAATCGGCGATCTTGGGCTTGGCCGCCGTCACTGTGGCGAGGAAGGTCGATTTGCCGGCGTTCGGCAGCCCGATCAGCCCGGCATCGGCGATCAGCTTCAGCCGCAGCCAGACCCAGCGCTCCTCGCCGATCAGGCCCGGATTGGCATGGCGCGGGGCCTGGTTGGTCGCGGTCTTGAAATAGGCGTTGCCGAAGCCGCCATTGCCGCCCTTGCACAGAACGAAGCGCTGCCCGGCCTGCGTCAGGTCGGCGATCAAGGTTTCGCCATCCTCGTCGAAGATCTGCGTGCCCGGCGGCACCTTCAGCACCTTCACTTCGCCATTGGCGCCATGCCGGTCGGCGCCCATGCCGTGCCCGCCGATCTTGGCCTTGAAGTGCTGCTGGAAGCGGAAGTCGATCAGCGTGTTGAGGCCTTGCACGCATTCGATCACGACATCGCCGCCGCGCCCGCCATCGCCGCCATTGGGCCCGCCGAACTCGATGAATTTTTCGCGCCGGAAGGAGACGCAGCCCGCGCCGCCATCGCCCGCCTTCACATAGATTTTTGCTTGGTCGAGGAATTTCATAGCGCTTCAGTAGTGGGACGGGCGCGGAAGGGCAATGCGGCTCTCTTCCCTTCTCCCCTCGCGGGAGAAGGGAAGGCGCTCACGCCGCCAGCCGCGGTGCGGCCATTTCGTCGCGCAGCGCGTCGGCAAAACGCCTTGCCGCGAGCCCCGGCTGCGGCCCGATGATCAGGCCGACCGAGAGATCGAACAAAGCAGGCAGGCCCTCCGCCGGGCCCAGGCGTCGCAGGCTCGGCGGAATCGCGCTCTCGGTCAGGGCGGTGACGCAAAACCCCGCCTCAACAGCCGAAAGCATGCCCGAGGTATGCGAGCAGGAGAACACCAGCCGGTGCGCCTTACCCGCCGCGCCCAGCGCCTGGAGGATGCGCGGGCGCGCCCGGCAGCCCTCCGAGAACAGCGCCAGCGGCAGCACCTCCTGCAGTTCCGGGCGATGGCCGCGCCCCGCGACCCAGATCATCGCCTCGCGCCGCAAGACCTCGCCGATCGGCCGGTTGGGATCCTGCGTCACCACGGCGAGGTCGAATTCGCCGGCCGCCAGCGCCGGCTCGATCCGCTTCGAGAGATCGCAGCGCAATTCGAGCTCGACCTTGGGGTGCTCGGCCGCGAAACGCGCGATCAGCGGGCGCAAGTATGCGTCCATGTAGTCATCGGGAATGCCGATGCGCAGCCGCCCCGAGGCCGACGCGCCGCCGAGATCGGCCAGCGCCTCGCGCTCGATCGCCAGAAGCCGGCGTGCATGCGCGATCAGTCGCTCGCCCGCATCGGTCGGCGTCACGCCCCGGCGCGAACGCTCGAGCAGGCGATGGCCGACCTGGCTCTCGAGATCCTGGATGCGCACCGAGATCGCCGATTGCGTGCGGCCGAGCCGGGTGCTTGCGGCGGTGAAGCCGCCGGTCTCGGCGACCGCGACCAGCATGTCGAGCGCGGCGAGATCGAAATGCGCCGTCATGAGGCACTCTCCATCGATCGATTTTAAGAATGGTTAAATCAGAATAATCCGTTTTTCCGATTGATGGAAGTTGACTATATCGCGGGCGATTGCTCAGGAAGTCGCCAGATGTCCACGCCCGCCCTCGTCATGCCCCGCCCCGCCGCCCCAGCACTGGCGATGTTCGTCGCGCTGCTCACCGGCGCGACCTGCATCGGCTTTTCCGGCGTGTTCATGCGCCTTGCCGATGTCGGCCCGGCCGCCGGCGGCTTCTGGCGCATGCTGTTCGCACTTCCGGTGCTGGCGCTCTGGACGGCGCTGGAACAGCGCAAGGCGGTCTCGGGCGTAGTCCGTCCCGGCGCTCTCATCCCGATTGCAATCGCCGGCCTCACCTTCGCGATCGATGTGGTGCTCTACAATGCAGCGCTCGGCCACACCACCATCGCCAACGCCTCGCTGCTCGGCAATCTCTCGCCCGTCGCGGTCGTGCTCGGCGGCTGGCTCCTGCTCGGGGAGAAGCCGACGCAGCGCATCCTCGGCGCGCTTGCGCTCGCGCTTGGCGGCGCGCTGATGCTGGTGCTGCCGAAATTCATCGGCGCCCCCGGCGCCGCCCCGCCCGGCGGGCTCTTCGGCGACATGCTGGCGACCGGCGCAGCCTTCTCCTATGCCGGCTACATCCTCGCCGTGCGCCGCGCCCGCGAGCGGGCCGATGCCGGCCGGATCGGCCTGATCTCCAGCGCGCTCTGCGCCGTCTTCTGCCTCGCAGCGGCGCTCGCGCTCGGCGAGACCATCATCCCGGCAAGCCTGCAGGGCTGGCTCGCGGTGATCGCGCTCGGCCTGGTCTCGCATGCGCTCGGCCAGGGCCTGATCACGCTCTCGCTCGGCAGCTACGGCGCCAGCGCCGCCTCCCTCGTCATGGTCTGGCCGGCGCTGGTCAGCGTGCTCGCAGCCTGGGCGATCTTCGGCGAGCAGCCCTCGCCGGCGCAGGCCTTTGGCGGCGTCGCGATCCTGGCGGCGGTGCTGCTGGTGCGGCGCGGCTGAGCCGCGCCCGCTTCGCCGCTCAGCTGCTCAAGAAGCCTTCCGAACCGGCGGGTCATAGGCCTGGATCGGCGGCAGGTTGCCGTCGAAGCGCTCGACCTGGACGGTGGTCAATTGTCCCGTGCAGCCCTGCGCCAGCGCCGAGGTGCCGACATCCCGGGTCAGGACGTTGGGATTGCCGTGGACGCAGAGCGGCTTGTCCTCCTCGGGGTCGACAGGATCGTACCAGGCGCCGGTCGGTAGCTGGACCACGCCCTGGCGGATGCCGTCGGTGACATGGACGCCGGCCAGGCAGGCGCCGCGCTCGTTGAAGATGCGGATGATGTCGCCATCAGCGATGCCGCGCTCGGCCGCGTCCGCGGGATGCATGCGCGCGACCTCGCGGCCGCGATGCTTGGCCCCGCTGCTGTGGCCGCCGAAGTCGAACTGGCTGTGCAGCCGCGTGCGCGGCTGGTTGGCGACGAGGACGAAGGGCGAGGCCGCGTCGGGCACATTGGTCTCCCCCAGCCAGGTCGGATGGCCGGGGCAGTCCGCCTCGCCGAAGCTCGCGATCGTCTGCGAGAAGATCTCCAGCTTGCCGCTCGGCGTCGGCAAGGGATGCGCGGCCGGGTCGGTGCGAAAAGCCCGCAGGCGCCCGCCATCATCGTCCTGCTGGGGCATGTCGTAGCCCTCGCTCGCCTGGAACTCGGCAAAGCTCGGCGCCGGCAGGCCAGCCTCGGCGAGCGCGGCCCGCGTCGGCTCATAGAGATGCTCGAGCCATTGCCGGACCGTACGGCCCTCGGTGAAGGCCTGTGCCGTGCCCAGCCGCTCGGCGAGATCGGCGAAGATCGCGTAGTCGTCGCGCGCCTCGCCATAGGGGGCGATCACGGGCCGCATCGGCACGAGCAGCGGATCGTTGGCATTGCCGCCGATGTCCTCGCGCTCCAGCGTCATCGTGCAGGGCAGGACGATGTCGGCGTGGCGGGCCGTCGCCGTCCAGGCCAGCTCGTGGACGACGAGCGTGTCGAGCCTGGCGAAAGCCTGCTTCAGCCGGTTCAGGTCCTGGTGATGGTGAAACGGATTGCCGCCGGCCCAGTAGACCAGCTTGATCCCAGGATAGGTCCGGGTCTGGCCGTTATAGCGGTAGCTCGTGCCGGGGTTCAGCAGCATGTCCGAGATGCGCGCCACCGGAATGAAGTCGGTGACGGCGTTGCGCCCCTGCGGCAGGGTCGGCATCGGCACGGCGTTGTAGCGCCGGCCGTAATAGCCGATCGCACCCAGCGCATAGCCATAGCCGCCGCCCGGCAGGCCGATCTGGCCGAGCGCGGCCGCCAGCACCATGCCCATCCAGACCGGCTGCTCGCCATGCTCGGCCCGCTGCAGCGCATGCGCCACCACGACCAGCGCGCGTTTGCCGTGCAGCCGCCTGGCCAGCGCCGTGATCGCCTGCGCCGGCACGCCGGTGATCGCGGCTGCCCAGGCGGCATCCTTGGGCTGCCCGTCGGTCTCCCCCAGCAAATAGCGCTCGAAGACCGGCCAGCCGACGGTGTAGCGCTCCAGGAAATCGCGGTCGTGCAGCCCGGCGACGACGAGGCTGTGGACCAGCGCCATCATCAGCGCCGTGTCGGTACCCGGGATGCTGGAGAGCCATTCGGCGCCGGCTTCCTCCGGCAGATCGCCGCGCAGGGGACCGACCAGCACGAAGTCGCAGCCGCGCTGATGGGCGCGCTGCATCGCGCCGCGCTCGACATGCTTGCTGCTGCCGCCGCCGGTGACCATGCTGTTCTTCAGCGCCATGCCGCCAAAGGCGAGCACGATCTCGCTGTGCTCGGCGATCTGCTCCCAGGAGACGTTGCGCTTCACCAGATCCTCGTAGTCGCCGATGATATGCGGCACGAGGACGGAGGAGGCGCCCGAGGAGTAGCTATTGACCGATTTCACATAGCCGCCGGTCGAGGTGTTGAGGAACCGATGGACCTGGCTTTGCGCATGGTGGAAGCGCCCGGCGCTGGACCAGCCATAGGATCCGCCGAAGATCGCGCCCGGGCCGAAATCGTCGCGCACCCGCCTGAGTTCGCCCGCGAGCTTGTCGAGCACGGCGCTCCACGACATCGGCACATACTCGTCGCGGCCGCGGCGCTCATCGGGTCCCGGCCCGTTCTCCAGCCAGCCCCGGCGCACCATCGGCTGCGCGATGCGGGCGCGGTGGCGCAGCGCGCCCGGAAAATTCTGGATGATCTCGTTGGGATCGGGATCGCCGGCATGGGGCCTGACCTCCAGCTCGCCATCCTTCATCCGCGCCGAGAACACGCCCCAATGCGAGGTGTGCGGCCGGAACCCCTCGTCCAGCGGAGCCTCGGAGATCGGAGCGGTCAACGTCGTCATCGTGGTGCTTCCAGCTGCCGGACAGGTGACGGGAGCCTAGGACATCTTCGCTGGGAGAACGAGAGCCGTGGCGAAAGGGGGGAATGCGTCCCGCGGTGGTCTGGGCGCGCGGTCATTCACTACTGCCACGCCGCCTCTTCCCTTATCCCCTCGCGGGAGAAGGGTTTTCTGCGCCATTCGCGTCATGGTCGGGCTTGTCCCGACCATCCACGTCTTCCTTCGACCCGACCGGGCACAGCTCTCGAAAGCGCTCCCACCACCATCAGCGTCGCAAGACGTGGATGCTCGCCACAAGGGCGAGCATGACGGGAGAGGCCTTCAATCGAGGCGCTTTGCGCCGCAAGCGCCTCGACGAAGGCGGAGAGCGAATGGCCCAATTCTACCCGAATCTAGGCATCTGCAGCATCGCGCCATGCCGTAGCGGGCCTACAGGCTAAGCCCACGCGATCGACGGAACCGGCACGAGAACCGCGCACGAAGTCGGATGGCGGCCAACCCGGCTACAATCGAGACCTCGATATCGACACGCGGCCAAGGCCTGCCCCCCAAATACGAAGTCCTCTTTGGGAGATTCGGCGCTATAGAATTAGTACTTCCGTCGGGCTCAGATCGAGCTACAATTAACTCTGAATGATGGCCTGAGCGCAGGTTTCCGGATGGACACAATCACCATCGCATTCGCCCGGCAATACGCTGAAAATTCTGAATAAATAGGTCGATGAACTCAGGGTCGCCTTTGGCGAAGCCTGCTCGGATAAGCGACGTTTTCATCGGCTCTGTCTGTATCTCTGCAAACAGCTTATCGGCATTGGAACTATGCCAGCCGGCACGGCCGACTGGCATAAATGCCCAGCTGTTGTGCGCGCTGCCCGCCAATGCCTGCTGAACAGTCGCCTTGTCATTCCGCTCTAAGTGAGCGAGTGAGCCAAGCATCTCAAAGCGCTCGAACATCAGTTCGAAATCAGGTGTCAGCCCAGCAAAGCGCTTGCTCCATTCAGACAGTAAACTGAGAAGATGGTCGCTCAGCGGCGTCTTGCGTTGCTCCAAGCCCTCAATCTGCTTCCAAGCATCGTTTTCTGTACCCTTCCACGCCCACAAGAACAGAGTTTCGATCGCGCGGACAGGTTCCCTATGCAGCCGGTCAACGGCGAAGTCGAAAAGCTGGTGAAGTACCTCCCAACGGCCGGCACGCGTTAGGCCCAACCCGTACGCTGTGAAGACAAGAACGGCTGGGTAGGAGCGGATATTGAGATAGACGGTGAGGCCGTTGCCGATTCTTTCCGCCTGCGCGTGAAGACTCCGGATCATGTCGAATACGAGCGGTAGCTCGCTTCCATCTCCCCACCTGCCGAGCACGCCACACATAGTGGCAAGCGCCTCGGACGCAGCTTCGTACTTCCGGACACGAGCCCTAAAGGCAGCTTGGTCCCATTGGGATTGCAGGGCAAATTCTGCGCCATCGAGCTGCGCGATCAGGCGGTCCGTTTCCTGAGTGAATAGCTCGTCAAGCTGAATCCGGTATTCTGGTTTTGCTAGGAAACGCTTCGTGCTGTTGACGAGCAACTCGATACTAAGCGGGTTCGGGCGCTGACTTTGCTCAAGGGTCTCAACACGCACCTTTAATGCCGCGAAGAATCTGTCGGCGTCGGTGATCGGAATAAGTCGCGCTTGCCGATGCTCCAGAAGCTCCTGAGCACCGCTTCCGAGATTCCCGCGTGCGGCCCAGAACACCGAGTAGCGGCGGTTAGGGGCGCGGAGGAAGGCTGCCCGAAGAGCATGGTCCCATTCCCCTGACCAGCCAGCAACGATCAGCCCGTGCTCGTCGAAGATCCGGTCGAGCAGCGTGTCGTACTGTGCGGGATAGCCACTTAGCTCCGCCTCTGTATTGAGAATTCGGGCGTCTTTGTAATCTCCGTGAAGCTTCAGAATGTAGCAGGCGCTGTGGGTAAGCGGCTCCGCGCCGGCAAGCGCGTCGACAGAAGAAACAATTGTCGGTTCGATGCCCCGCTCGCGTAGCGCATTCTCCATCAAACGGTCGAAGTTCGTCGTGACTATCACGCGGATATAGCCGCCGCGCACGAGATCAGCGATCGCATGATGCGCCGCTGTCGGAACTTTCCGGCCTTCCTGCCTGTCCTCTTCAGTCGGCTCGATATAGCTATGCAGGATAGAGCGGCGCTCCTCCGGCGAGGAAGCCAGCTCCTCAAGAAGGCCAGAGTAGCTCGGCTCCTCACCGGTCTTTTCCCGATACCAGGCCGCCCAATCAGGTTGTTCCTCGACGCCTTGTGTCAGAGCGACTCGGCGGACAAGATCGAGCGTAATTTCCCAGCCGGTCGGAATTCCCGCTGAGCGTGAGAGCCCCGAGCCAAGCAAGACGGCAAAGACGCCCTTACTTTCGTAAACCGAAAAGGCGAGCTGAGTTAGAGGATCGTTTATCAAGAGACTTACGGGCACTTCAATACTTCTCACAAATCTTGTTAATGAAAGCAGTGTTGGCGAACGGTATCCGTTCGGTCAATAGCACCAACTGAGTATCGGATCATCTATGGCTTGAGTTTTCACGAAAGGGCTTTGCTTGAGGCTGTGAGACCGCGAATTGTCCCACCGCCTATCTTATCCCTCACTCCGCCGCCACCTCCGCACTCGCCCGCCCCCCACATTCGCCACATCCCGGGATTGCGATAAGCCGCGCCAGCCTTCATCCTTGCAGCCCCTACCCGCCGAGGCGAGCATGATGCGTGGAGTTCTCCTGGCTTCGACCCTGCTGCTTGCGCCGATGGCGCAGGCTGCAGGGCCCTATGGCAAGGTCGTCGTCGGAAACTGGTCGGGCGGCGCCTTCACCAACGACGCGACAGGCGCCTTCTCGCATTGCGCCGTGAATGCCGCCTACAAGAACGGCACGCGCATGCTCACCTCGATCACGGCCGACTTCAAATGGCTGATCGGGTTCTCGCACGCCAATTGGAAGCTCAAGCCGGGCGAGAGACTGGCGCTGCAGCTCGTCTTCGATCGCACCTCGCGCATCGACGTCACCGCGGACGTCAAGACGCCGGTCCTGATGACGATCGCGATGCCGGCGGATTCGCAATTGATCAACGCCTTTCGCCATGGTGGCTATCTGGAGCTGGTCGCAAACGACCGGCGCCTGGCCTTCGCCCTGACCTCGACCGCGGAGATGTTGCCCGCGCTGGTCGAATGCGCCCGCCAGAGCGCCAGCATTCGCGGGCCGGTCAGCTCCTCACCTGGCCAGACCGCGCCCCGGCCAGCGGAGGCCGATGCGCAGGCTAGGGCGGAGAAGAAGGCGGTTCTCGAAAAGACTCGCGATCTGATCCGCGCCAGGGCGCTGGCCTGCATCGGGCGGGAAGGCGGCCCGATGCTGCTGACCGACGAGAAGGCCGAGGTCGTCGCCAAGGCCGCGATGATCTTCTGCAAGGCGGATGTCGATGCGCTGGTGCAGGCGACCATCGAGATCATCGAGCTCGACGGCGCCCGCCCGACGGACAGGGAAGCCGTCCGCCGCGCCGCCGAGCAGCGCGTTCAGGATGTCGTCATGGCGCAGATCATCCGCTCGCGCGGCGAGATGCTCAATCGCCGGAACCAGCCGCCGCCGGCGCCCTCCAGCGGGCCGTCGCCCTCCATTTCGCCGACGCTATAGGGCGGGCAATCTTATTCTCGGAACCACGCGTCATCCTGGACAAGCCGCGTAAGCGGCGCAGCTCCGGGATCCATCGAAGGGCTCTGGAACTCTACGATGGATCCCGGGACTTCGCTGCGCGAAGCCCAGGATGACGGCGTGGTTCCGAGCCAGGGCAACACAGGGCGTTGGCCGCGAGGTCCGGCGCCCCTTACTCCGCCGCCAGCCGCGGCGGCGGCAGCTTGGCCATCGCCCTGGCGCTCGCTTCGCCCGGCGTAGCGTGCTCGTCGATCGTCTCCCAGGCGCTCTCATCCTCGGGCTTGCTGAAGAAACGGCCGAAGATCCAAGCGGTCAGGCGCGAGAGGTCGTCCATCACCGCGTAGAAGGACGGAACGAAGACGAGCGAGAGCACGGTCGAGACGATCAGGCCGCCGATCACCGCGATCGCCATCGGCGCGCGGAATTCGCCGCCGTCGCCGACGCCATAGGCCGAGGGCATCATGCCCGCCGCCATCGCGATCGTCGTCATCACGATCGGCCGGGCGCGCTTGCGGCCGGCCTCGAGCAGAGCGGTGCGTCGGTCCTTGCCGCGCGCCATCTCCTCGACCGCGAAATCGACCAGCATGATCGCGTTCTTGGTGACGATGCCCATCAGCATGAGCAGGCCGATATAGACCGGCATCGAGACCGGCTTGTCGGTGGCAAGCAGGGCGATGACGACGCCGCCGAAGGAAAGCGGCAGCGAGAGCAGGATCGTGATCGGCTGGAAGACCGAGCCGAAGAGCAGGATCAGCACCGCCAGCACCAGCATCAGGCCGGTTGTCATCGCGGTGATGAAGCCCTGCACCACCTCGCCCTGGATCTCGGCGTCGCCGGTCGTGGCGATGCGCACGCCCGCGGGCAGGCCGACCTCCTTGACGATCTGCAGGAAGGTGTCCTGCGCCGTGCCGAGCTCGAAGCCGCGCTTGAGATCGGCGCCGATCGCGGCCCGGCGGACGCGGTCATAGCGGTCGATCGAGCTCGGCCCCTCGCCGAAGCCGATCTCGGCCACCGCCGTCAGCGGGATCGAGACGCCATTGCCATTGGTGACGCGCAGGGCCGCGATGTTGCGGATATCGGCGCGGGCCGCCTCGTCGAGCTGGACGCGGATCGGCACCAATCGGTCGCCGGCGTTGAACTTGGCGAGATTGGCCCCGACATCGCCGATGGTGGCGACGCGCACCGCCTCCGAAATCGATTCCGGGGTGACGCCGAGATTTGCGGCCTGTTCGAGCTTGGGCGTGACGCGCAGTTCCGGCCGGCTGAGCGAGCCCGAAGTCGCGACATTGAGATAGCCGTCGATCTTGCGCATGCGGCTTTCGATCCGCGCCACCGCCTCATCCAACGCCGCCCCGTCCTTGGACAGGATCGAGAAGGCCATCTCACGCTCGCCGCGCTCATTGACATACCAGGCGCGGGTGTCGGGCACGCCGGCGAGCTTCTGGGCGATGACGACCTTGAGATCCTTCTGGCGCGCCTTGCGCTCGGCCTTGGGCAGGAGCTTGATCGTCACCGCGGCGCGGCGGACCTCGCGCTGGCCGGTCGGCGAGGAGCCGCCGAGCACGAAGACCTGCGTTACCTCGGGGATCGTGCGCAGGCGATCGACGATCAGATCGGTCGCGACGCGGGTATCCTCCAGCGTCGAGCCCGGCGGCAGTTCGACCGAGGCTACGACACGCGAGGTGTCCTCATCGGGAATGAAACCGGTCGGCAGCAGCGACGTCGCCTGGATCGAGGCGAAGAGGAAGCCGAAGCCGATCAGCAGCGTGACATAGGCCATGTTGAGCGGCAGCTTGCGCCACCGGCCAGAACCGTCGAAGCGCGGCAATAGCGGGATTTCGCGCCGCGCCAGCGTGCCGCGCAGCAGGCCGACATAGGCCCCCATCACGACGCCGTCCTTGGCGTCGGCATGCTTCACCGGCTTCATCAGATAGGCCGCCATCATCGGCGTGATCAGCCGCGCGACCAGCAGCGAAAACAGCACCGCGACCGCGACGGTGAGGCCGAACTGGCGGAAATACTGGCCGGCCACGCCGCCCATGAAGGAGACCGGTGCGAAGATCGCCACGATCGTCAGCGTGATCGCGATGACGGCGAGCCCGATCTCGTCGGCAGCCTCCATCGCGGCGCGATAGGGCGATTTGCCCATCTTCATATGCCGGACGATGTTCTCGATCTCGACGATGGCGTCATCGACCAGGATGCCGGTGACCAGCGTGATGCCGAGCAGGCTGACGAGGTTGAGCGAAAAGCCCATCAGCTCCATCGCCCAGAAGGTCGGGATGGCCGAGAGCGGCAGCGCGATCGCCGTGATCAGCGTGGCGCGCCAGTTGCGCAGGAACAGGAAGACGACGAGCACGGCCAGCGCCGCGCCCTCGATCAGCGTCTCCATCGCCGCCTTGTAGTTGCCGTAGGTATAGGCGACAGCGTCGTCGATCGGCTTGATCACGATGTCTGGGTAGCGCTTGTTGAGCTCGGCGATGCGCGCCGCGACGACATCCTTGACCGATAATTCGCTCGAACCCTTCGAGCGGAACACCGCGAAGGAGACGACCGGGACCTTGTCGAGCCGGCCGAAGGAGCGCGGCTCGGAATTCGAATCCTCGACGCGGCCAAGCTCCTTCAAGCGCACCTCGCGGCCGCCGGTCAGCGTGATCTTGGATTCGGCGAGCTCCGCCACCGTGCGCGCGCTGGCGAGCGTGCGGATCGCCTGCTCTTGCCCGCCGACCTCGCCGCGCCCGCCGGCGAGATCGACATTGGTGGCGCGGATCTGGCGGTTGACCTCGCCTGCCGTGGTGCCCAGCGCCAGCAAGCGGTCGGGATCGAGCGAGATGCGAATCTCGCGATCGACGCCGCCGAAGCGGTCGATCCGGCCGACGCCCTTGAGGCCCTGCAATTCGCGCGCGACGACATCGTCGACATGCCAGGAGATCTGCTCCAGCGTCATGCCCGGCGAAGACGCGCCGAAGGTCATGATCGACTGGCCCTCGACATCGATGCGCTGGATGATCGGCTCATCGATGGTGCGCGGCAGATCCGCCCTGATCTTGGCGATGGCGTCCTTGACGTCGTTGACGGCGCGGTCGGTGTTGGTTTCGAGCCGGAACTCGATCACCGAAACCGAGGAGCCGTCGGTCAGCGTCGACATCACATGCTTGACGCCGGTGATGTTGGCGACCGCGTCCTCGACGCGCTTGCTGACCTGGCTCTCCAGCTCGGCAGGCGCGGCGCCCGACTGGGTCACCGTGACCGAGACCAGCGGCACGTCGATATTGGGAAAGCGCGTCACCGGCAGCTTCGAGAAGGAAAGCAGCCCGAGCACGCAGAGCACGACGAAGAGCAGGATCGCGGGAACCGGCTTTCGGATCGACCAGGCGGAGAAATTGATGTCCACGATCGTCTCCGTCAGTTCGTCGCGACCGGCGTGATGACGTCGCCGTCACGCACGAAGGTGCCGGCCCGGGCCACGACGCTCTCGCCCTCAGCAATGCCGGAGACGATCTCGGCGCGGCCATCGCCGGCCAGGCCGAGCTGGACCTTCTTGGTCGTCACCTTGCCGTCGCTGACGCTCTGCACCGTCGCGCCCGAGCGGGCATAGGTGATCGCCGACAGAGGCAGCGTCACCGCGTTCTTGCGGCCGGTCTCGATCAAGCCGCGTGCAAAGGAGCCGATCGCGACGGGCGGATTGCCCTTGAGCGCGACGCGCACGCGGCCGAGCCGCGACTGCTTGTCGACCTCGGGCGCGATCAGCCGGATTTCGCCCGCCAGCGCCACGCTTGCGCCCGCCGGCGTCACCGCGACAGGCTGGCCAAGCTTGAGGCCCGGCAATTCGACCTCGGCGACATCCGCCTGAAGCTCGATCGCACCATCGGCGATGATGCGGAACAGCGGGTCGGCCGCGGCCATCGCCACCATCGCGCCGAGCCTTGCATAGCGCTTGCTGATGAGGCCCGCCGTCGGCGCCCTGATCTCGGTGCGGCCCAGCTTGACCTCGATGTCGCGCCCCTGAGCCTTCGCCAGCGCGAGATCGGCTGTCGAGATCGCCAGCGCCTGCCGGGACGAGTTCAACCGCGCGCTGGCCGAACGGGCGGCCGCGTCGCGCTGGTCATAAGTCTCGTTGCTGGCATTGCCGCTCTCGCGCAGGGTCTTGGTGCGGTCGAAGGCGTTGCGGGCCTGGACGAGATTGGCCTCGGCCTCGACGATCTGCGCATTGGACTGGGCGATCGCCGCCTCGGCGCGCGCGATCTGCGCGTCGTTCTGGGCCTTCTGCACCTCCAGCGTCGTCCGCGACAGGCGCGCCAGAACCTGGCCGGCCGCGACCTTGTCGCCTTCCTCGGCCACCAGCTCGACGACCTGCACGCCGTCGAGTTCCGGCGAGACCAGGACCTCGTCGCGCGCGATCATCGAGCCGGACACGACGACGCTCTGCACGATCTCGCTGATCTTCGCCTTGGTGATCGTGACGGACGGTCCGGCGCCAGGCGCCGGCTGGGCCGAAGTCTGTGCCTGTGCCTGCAGCGGCGCAGCCCAGCCGAGAGCGAGCGCCAGCAGCGAAACGGAGAGAAGACGGGACATCGGGCGGACTTTCGCAGCGGAAACGGGTTTGATCATGGCGGAGATGGCAGTCATGGCCGGGCCTCGTCCGGCTCGGGCAGCAGCAGCACCTGCGCCAGGCCGCGCATGGCGGCAAACAGGGTCTCCGCCCCCGCAGCAGCATCGAATTGCGGATCGACGGCGCGCCGGCAGAAGAAGCCGTCGGCCATCATGAAGATCGCCTGCAGGAAACGGGCATCGTCGAGATTGGCTGGCAATTCGCCGCTCGCCTTGGCCCCAGTGATGGCGGCGACGAGCCCGCCGATCACCGTCTCGTCGATATCGGCGCACATGCTGGCCATTGCCGGATTGCGCGCGGCCTCGGCCCAGATCTGCAGGGCGATGACCGCCTTTTCGCGCGGCTTCTCGGTCATATGGCGCCGGCCGAGCGCCTCGAGCTGGTCGAGCACCGCACCCTTGGCCGGGTCGAGCTGAGTGAAGTCGGCCGCGATCTGGGCTCGGTCGCGCTCGGCCATGCCGGCGATGATCGCGTCCTTGGATACGAAGTAACGGTAGAGATTGCCCGGGCTCATCCCGGCTTCGGCCGCAACGTCATGCATCGTCGCGGCATGGAAGCCCGCGCGCGCAAAAACGCTCTCGGCAGCGTCGAGAATACGGATATGGCGCTCCGAGAGAGCGTCAATCGGCGGTGGGGCAGCGATTGATGTCACGGTATGTCGATCAAATGAGAATGAACGTTCATTCTCATTTGCCTAACGGCACCCGCAATGTCAAGCCCATTTACATTGGCGGCTGGAAAGGGCCCGCGTCATGCCCTGATCGCCACTGCCGCATACCAGCCATGCCCATGCCAGGCATGGCTTACAATTTGCTTGCCTCGTCCCGATTGGAACCGCATTCTCCGGATATGGCATGGCGATGCGCATATCTTCCTTCCCTGACCGCGCGCCAGCGACCGAAAACCTCGCGATGAACGATCAGTCCCTTCGTTTCCGTGCCGCCCGCCCCACACGCTCGCCGCTCGCAGCCCGACGCACCCTGCCGGCTCCCAAACCGGTCCTCATCGTGCTGCATCAGGAGCATTCGACGCCCGGTCGCGTCGGCCGCCTGCTGCAGGCGCGCGGCCATGCGCTCGACATCCGCAAGCCGCGCTATGGCGACCCGCTGCCGCAAACGATGCGCGACCATGCCGGCGCGGTGATTTTTGGCGGGCCGATGGGGGCCAATGATTCCGACGATTTCGTCAAGACCGAGATCGACTGGATCGGCACCTGCCTGAAGGAAGATGCGCCCTTCCTCGGCATCTGCCTTGGCGCCCAGATGATGGCGCGCCATCTCGGGGCCAGGGTCTATACCCATGGCGAGGGTCGCGCCGAAGTAGGCTATTACCGGCTCGACCAGACGCCGGCCGGGCGCTGCCATGCGAATGAGGCCGGCTTTGCCTGGCCTGGAACCGTCTATCAATGGCACCGCGACGGCTTCGATTGTCCCAGCGGGGCGGAATGCCTCGCCACCGGCGGCGATTTCCCGGTGCAGGCGATCCGGGCCGGGAGCAAGGTCTACGGCATCCAGTTCCACCCCGAGGTCACCCCGGCGATGATGTGCCGCTGGTCGATCCGCGGCCATGAGCGCACGCTGATGCCCGGCGCACAATTGCGCCATCTGCATCTCGAAGGCTGGTATCAGTACGACCCCGCCATCCGGGCCTGGCTCGACGGCTTCCTCGACCATTGGCTGAAACAGCCAGCAGAGACGGCGCCAAACCTGTCATGAATCGGAATGTCATCGTCCTCGGCGCCGGCATGGTCGGCGTCTCCTGCGCGCTCGCCTTGCAGAAGCGTGGCTTCACCGTGACGCTGCTCGACCGGCGCGCGCCCGGCCAGGAGACCTCCTACGGCAATGCCGGGGTGCTGGCGCGCTCCTCGATCGTGCCGCTCAACAATCCCGGCCTCTGGTCGAAGCTGGCGAGCTATCTCGGTAACAGCCATCCGGCGCTCAATCTCGACTGGCGCCGCGCGCTGACACGGCCCGGCTGGCTCCTGCGCTTCCTCTGGGAATCCAGGCCCTCGCAGGCCGCCGCCCGCATCGCCGCCTTGGATTCGCTGACGGCGAGCACTGTCACCCGCCATCGCGAATTGATGGCGGCGGCGGGCGTCTCGCACCGCCTGCGCGAGACCGGCACGCTGAAACTCTGGCGCGGCGAGGACGGCCACGCCGCGGCCTTGGCCGAGCAGGATTTCCTCAAGCAACACGGCATCGCCTCGGAGGTGCTCGACCGCCAGGGCATCTCGGCGCTGGAGCCCGCGCTGAAGCCGATCTTCCCGGCCGGGCTCTTGACCCCCTCCAACGCTTCGGTCGATTCGCCCGGCGCCGTGACCGCCGCCTATGCCGCGCTCTTCGCGCAGCGCGGCGGCAGGATCGAGCAGGCCGAGATCCGCGCGCTCACGCGCAAGAGCGATGGTTGGCAGGTCGAGACCGACAAGGGAGCCTATGAGGCCGCCCTCGCCATCGTCGCGCTCGGGCCCTGGAGCGGCGACCTGCTCGCACCGCTTGGGCTGAACCCCAGGCTCGATGTCGAGCGCGGCTATCACCGCCATCTGCGGCCCGAGGCGGGCGCCGCCCTGTCGCGGCCGGTCTTTGATGTCGATGGAGCCTATTTCATGGCGCCGATGGAGCAGGGCTACCGCGTCACCAGCGGCGTCGATCTCAGCCTGCGCGACGCGCCCGACAATCACCGCCAGATCGACCAGGCGACCGCGAGCGCCCGCGAGGCTTTTCCGTTTGAGGAGGTCGTCGGCGAGACCTGGCGCGGCTGCCGGCCGACGCTGCCGGATTCACTGCCGATGATCGGCGAAGCGCCGCGCCATCCCGGCCTCTGGCTCGCCTTCGGCAACCAGCATATCGGCTTCTCCACCGGACCGATCACGGGCGAGATCATAGCCGCCCTGATCTGCAGCGAGACGCCGCCGGCGGATCCCAAGCCGTTTGCGCCGGGGCGGTATATTCGCTGATCGTCATTGCGAGCGCAGCGAAGCAATCCAGGAACCGTCGAGCGAGCCCTTCTGGATTGCTTCGCTGCGCTCGCAATGACGGGAATGTCGGCTCCAACATCAAAATGACGCCCGCGGCTGAGGCGAGCGCGAATGCGCTGGCGTGAGTCGGCTGGCGTGGCGGCCGAGAACCGGAGCGGAGCGTACATCGGTACGTGAGCACCGGAAGCGCAGGCCGTCGCGTCAGACGGCCGCGCCAGTAGCATTCGCGCCGGCTCAGACCTGGCGCGCCACCATCATCTTCTTCACTTCCGCAATCGCCTTGGCCGGGTTCAGGCCCTTCGGGCAGGCATTGGCGCAGTTCATGATGGTGTGGCAGCGATAGAGCCGGAAGGGGTCTTCGAGATTGTCGAGGCGCTCGCCGGTCGATTCGTCGCGCGAGTCGATCAGCCAGCGATAGGCCTGCAGCAGGGCGGCGGGGCCAAGATAGCGGTCGCCATTCCACCAATAGCTCGGGCAGGAGGTCGAGCAGCAGGCGCAGAGGATGCACTCATAGAGCCCGTCGAGCTTCTCGCGGTCGTCCTTGGCCTGCTTCCACTCCTTCTCCGGCGCCGGCGTCGTCGTCTTGAGCCAGGGCTCGATCGAGGCGTGCTGGGCGTAGAAGCGGGTCAGGTCAGGGACGAGGTCCTTGATCACGGGCATATGCGGCAGCGGGTAGATCGCGACCTTGCCCGCGCTCTTGCCATGCCCGGCGCATTCATCGATGCCGGTGGTGCAGGCGAGGCCGTTCTTGCCGTCCATGTTCATGGCGCAGGAGCCGCAGATGCCCTCGCGGCAGGAGCGCCGGAAGGTCAGCGTCGGGTCGATCTTGGACTTGATCCAGATCAGCGCGTCCAGAACCATCGGCCCGCAATCCTCGCGGTCGACGAAATAGGTGTCGGTGCGCGGGTTCTCGCCGGTGTCGGGGTTCCAGCGATAGACCTTGAACTCGGTCAGCTTCGCGGCCCCGGCCGGCTTCGGCCAGGCCTTGCCCTCGGTCAGGCGGGAATTTTGGGGAAGATTGAATTCGGCCATAGGATTTCAGTGCCTCATATCGCGCGGGCGAGTTTTACGCTGGCGAAGCCGGTGACAAAACTGGTGCCGATCAGCGCGATCACCGCACCGAAGGCGAGTTCCTGGGGCGACTGTGCGGGCGAGAGCCGAGCCAACACCGCGGGTAGCGTCAGCAGCATGACACCACCCCCGCTGAGCGCCAGCAGCAGGAAGGCAAGCCATAACGGCATCACGCCGAAAAAGGCTCCGACCAGAAACATCAGCAGCGCCAGCAGCATCGCTCCGCCGAAGATGAAAGCCCGATAGTCGATGCTCGCTCCGTGCCGGCTGGCGCTGCGGGCAAGCGGATTGGAGGCGAAGTTCAACGAAAAGATATCCGCCACCCACGTTGCGAGCGAGCCCGACTTGCCGAAGGACGTCACCAGGTCGCCGGCGACACGGCCCATCGCCTGCAATCCCACCCCGTAATTGCTGACATCGCCACCGAGCGCGCTCGGTACGAAAAGCAACGGCGCGGCGAAGACATAGGCGCCGCCCGCCAGCAGGAAGAGGGCAAACTTCAACATCGCGGATCGCTTCGAGGCGGCTCAATACACCCGCGCCTTGGGCTTGATGTACTCGATGTCGTTCGAGAGCGTGTAGGTGTGCACCGGGCGGTCGTCGAGCGTGACGGAGCGCTTCTCGTCGTCGATCCAGGACAGGGTGTGCTTCATCCAGTCCTTGTCGTCGCGGTTCGGATAATCCTCGCGGGCATGTGCGCCGCGGCTTTCCGGACGGTTCAGCGCCGAATCCATGGTGACGACCGCCTGAGTGATCAGATTGTCGAATTCCAGCGTCTCGACGAGGTCGGAATTCCAGATCAGCGAACGGTCGGTGGTGGCGATGTCGGTGATGCCGCCCCAGACCTCATGGATCAGCTTGTGGCCCTCTTCCAGCGTCTCGCCGGTGCGGTAGACCGCGCAGTTGTCCTGCATGGTCTTCTGCATGCGCCCGCGCAGTTCGGCGGTCGAGGTGCCGCCCGAGGCGTTGCGGTACTTGTCCAGGCGGATCAGCGCGAGATCGGCCGAGTTCTTCGGCAATTCCGGCTGCTTCTCGCCAGCCGTCACGGTTTCGGCGCAGCGCAGGCCCGCGGCGCGGCCGAAGACGACGAGGTCGATCAGCGAGTTGGAGCCAAGACGGTTGGCGCCGTGCACGGAGACGCAGGCCGCCTCGCCGATCGCCATCAGGCCCGGCACCACCGTATCGGGATTGCCGTCGACCTTGGTCAGAACCTCGCCGTGGAAGTTCGTCGGGATGCCGCCCATGTTGTAATGCACCGTCGGCAGAACCGGGATCGGCTCGCGCGTCACATCCACGCCCGCGAAGATCTTGGCGCTCTCGGAAATGCCCGGCAGGCGCTCATGCAGGATCTTCGGGTCGAGATGGTCGAGATGCAGGTAGATGTGGTCCTTGTTCTTGCCCACGCCGCGCCCGCCACGGATCTCCATGGTCATCGAGCGTGAGACGACGTCGCGCGAGGCGAGGTCCTTGGCGCTAGGTGCATAGCGCTCCATGAAGCGCTCGCCCTCGGAATTGGTCAGGTAGCCGCCCTCGCCGCGCGCGCCCTCGGTGATCAGGCAGCCCGCGCCATAGATGCCGGTCGGGTGGAACTGCACGAACTCCATGTCCTGCAGCGGCAGGCCGGCGCGCAGCACCATGCCGCCGCCGTCGCCGGTGCAGGTATGGGCCGAGGTTGCCGAGAAATAGGCGCGGCCATAGCCGCCCGTCGCCAGGATCGTCTGCTGCGAGCGGAAGCGATGGATCGTGCCGTCATCGAGCTTCAGCGCGATCACGCCCCGGCAATGGCCGTCCTCGTCCATGATCAGGTCGATGGCGAAATATTCGATGAAGAACTCGGTGTTGTAGCGCAGCGCCTGGCCATAAAGCGTGTGCAGCATGGCGTGGCCGGTGCGGTCGGCGGCGGCGCAGGTGCGCTGGGCCGGCGGGCCCTCGCCGAATTCGGTGGTCATGCCGCCGAAAGGCCGCTGATAGATCTTGCCGCTCTCGGTGCGCGAGAACGGGACGCCCCAATGCTCGAGCTCATAGACGGCGGCCGGCGCATTGCGCACGAGATATTCGATGGCGTCCTGGTCGCCGAGCCAGTCCGACCCCTTGACGGTGTCGTACATGTGCCACTGCCAGGTGTCCTTGCCCATATTGCCGAGCGAGGCGGCGACGCCGCCCTGAGCCGCGACGGTGTGCGAGCGCGTCGGGAACACTTTTGAGATGCAGGCCGTGCGCAGGCCGGCCTGCGAGCAGCCGACGGTGGCGCGAAGGCCGGCGCCGCCGGCGCCCACCACGACGACGTCGAAGGTGTGGTCGGTGATCGGATAGGCCTGACCGGCATAGGTCGCGGTTGAACGGGCTCTGGTGATCGCCATCGGATCAGCCTCCAAACGAGAGCTTCAGCACCGCGAAGACGCAAGCGGCGCCGATCGCGATCGCGAAGAAGGTGTTGGCCATCACGGCGGCGATCTTGAGGCCCTCGCCATGGATGTAATCCTCGATGACGACCTGCATGCCGATCCGCATATGCACCACGCCCGAGACGACGAAGAGCAGCATCAGGATCGCGACGAGCGGATGCGACAGCGTCGCCATCGCAGCCGGATAGGGCTTGCCGAAGAGCGAGATCACGATGCCGAGGAAGATCACCGTCAGCACGACATTGGCCACCGCGGTGACGCGCTGGAGCCAGAAATGCCCGGTGCCGGATTTGGCGGAACCCAGACCGCGAACGCGGCCGAGCGGCGTACGCATGGAGGAGTTGGACTGCATGGTGATGCTCCTCAGCGCAGGGCGTAGGCGAGGATCCAGACGAGCAGAGTGAGCCCGCCCGAAACGACAACGCTGTATTTCGCCATGTTCATCCGGGTCTGCGGCTCATAGCCATAGCCCATGTCCCAGACGAAATGCCTGAGGCCCCCGACCATGTGGTGCAGCAGCGCGAAGGAATAGCCGAACAGCACCAGCCGTCCGAGGATCGAACCCGCAATCCATTGGGCGGTCTCGAAGGCGGCAGGCCCCGAAGCGGCGGCGACCAACCAGGCCGCGATCAGCACGGTGCCGGCATAGAGCGCACAGCCGGTGACGCGATGCGCGATCGACATCGCCATGGTCCAGGACCAGCGGTAAATCTGCAGATGCGGCGAAAGCGGGCGCGCCGCCTGTTTGACCTCGGCCAAATTCACTCTCCGACTCTGCCGCCCATCAGCGGGCGTTTATCCATTTGGGATCGTTCTAGAGTGATTGGCTCTGTAACGAAACCGGTCCCGCGCTGCAATGCGGCATGCGGGATACGAAGTTACAGAAATCGAAATCTGTAACTTTTTGTTCGTCGCGACGCGCCGCGACACGCCTAGCTCTCATTGCGGCGGGCCGTAAAGCCTACGCCCGGGATGCCCGCATTGATGCGGGCCTCAGCGCGGCAGCAGCGCCCAATAATCGAAATCGAGGATGATGCCGTCATCATACTGGTCGCCATGCTTGAGCGGAAACTCGCCGCAGGGCCGGTTCTTCGTCGCGATCAAACGCAGCCGGAGCGCGCCGACATCGCTGCGCCCGGGCAATTCGGCGGCTTCCAGCACCTGGCTCCAGGCGAAGACCGTGTCTCCAGCGAAGAGCGGCGAGACATGACGCCCGCCATTGATCGCAGCGATGTGGAAGGCGTTGCCCAGGCCGTTGAAGGACAGGGCCCGCGCCAGGCTGATGACATGGCCGCCATAGATCAATCGCTTGCCGAAGCGGCTCTCGCGCGCGCCATAGGCGTCGAAATGCACCTTCGCGGTATTCTGGTAGAGCCTGGTCGCGATCTGGTGCTCGGCCTCCTCCACCGTCACGCCGTCGACATGGTCGATCTGCTCGCCGGCCGCATAAGCGCCCCAGCGGAAGGGCGAGCCCGCCAGCGCGTCGTCATAGGCCGTAAGCTCGATCGCCGGGCAGCCCTGGCCGAGCTCCTCCGGCAACACCGCCTTGGGCAGCTCCGGCACCTGCTCGGCATGAGCCGGCGTGCCCGGCTGGCGCTTACGCACCAAGACCCAGCGCGCATAGCTCAGCACGATTTCGGCCCTCTGGTTGCGGCCGATGGAGCGGACATAGACGATGCCGGCGTCGCCGGCCGAGGTCTGCTTCAGCCCGATCACCTCCGAGGTGGTCGAGAGCGTGTCGCCGGGAAAGACCGGCCTCAGGAAGCGCCCATCGGCATAGCCGAGATTGGCGATCGCGTTCAGCGAGATGTCGGGCACCGTCTTGCCGAAGACGATGTGGAAGACGAGCAGATCGTCGATCGGAGCGGCAGGATAGCCCAGCGCCTTGGCGAAGGCGTCAGAGGATTGCACCGCGAAACGCGGGCCGTAAAGCGCCGTGTAGAGCGAGACGTCGCCTGTTGTAACCGTGCGCGGCGTTGCATGCACGATGGTCTCGCCGAGGTTGAAATCCTCGAAGAAGCGGCCGGGATTGGTTTTCGCGACGGGCTCTGACATGGGGCTCACGCTTGAATGGGCTTGGCGGAGTGTGCGCTGCCGCATGGCGAGCCGTCCAGTCCCTGGCGAGTCCCAACGAAGAACAATGAGGTGCGGGGAACCCTCTCCCGAAGGGAGAGGGCAGGGTGAGGGGTCGGCCGTTTGACCCGTTAGCTGGAGCCCAACCGCAACTTCTACTGGAGCTTGGCTGGTCCAGGGACCGACACCTCACCCCTGCCCCTCTCCTTACAGGAGAGGGGTTCCCCGCGCCCTGTTCATCAACCGACAAGCCCAGCTAGCTTCCCCAGATCGACATTCGCCCCGCAGACCAGCACGCCGAGCCGCTCGCCCGGCGCAGGCTTGTAGGCCCCACAGAGCAGCGCGCCCAGCGCCGCCGCCCCACCGGGCTCCACCGCCAGCCGGAAATCGCGCCAGAGCGTGCCCTGCGCCTGGGTGATCGCCTCATCGGGCACCAGCACGACATGGTCGACCGTATCCTTGCAGATCTCATAGACCAGCGGGCCGACATTGCGCGCGCCCAACGAATCGGCTGCGACCGAGGCGACGTTGACCTCGACCGGCCCCTTCGCCTCCAGCGCCGCCTGCAAGGCACGCGAGCCGGCGGGCTCGACACCCACGACCTTGACCTTGCTCCCGGCGAACCAGGCAGCGATGCCCGAAATCAAGCCGCCGCCGCCGACCGCGACCAGGACGGTGTCGAGATCGGGCTCCTGGAGCTGCCATTCGCGCCCGAGCGTGCCCTGGCCGGCGACCGTTTCCTTCGCCGCGAAGGGATGGATCTTGAGCGCGCCGGTTTCCGCGACGAAGCGATCGCAGGCTGCCTGCGCATCGTCATATTGCGCGCCACCGATGACGACCTCGGCGCCAAAGCGGCGAATCGCCTCGATCTTGGCGGCAGGCGAGATCTCGGGCACAAAAATCGTCGCCTTGACGCCGCGCTCGCGCGCCGCATAGGCGACCGCCGCCCCGTGATTGCCGCCAGAGGCGGCAGCGACGCCCGCCGCCGGCACCGGCAGCGAGAGCAGGTTGTTGAAGGCGCCGCGCGTCTTGAACGAGCCGGCATGCTGCAGGCATTCGAGCTTCAGCGAGATCGCCGCCGGCGAGCCGAAAGCGCCGGCCCCGAGCCGCATCACCGGTGTGACGCGGGCATGGCCGGCAATGCGTTCTGCAGCCGCCTCGATCATCGGGCGCGGCACGGGTCGTTGGGTCATGACGGTGTCCTATGAAGGCAGGCGCTCGGGCGCAAAGGTCCAGATCGCGATGGGAAGCCCATGGCTATCGCGTCCCGGCGGATCGGGAAAGGGCGCTCCACGCCCGGCCAGGATGTGCTGGGCGACGACCAAAGCGGCAAGCGCGTCGAGCGCGTCATCGGCGGCGGCACCTTTCGGCGGCCGGGCCTCGACGATCGCAGCCGGCAGCCCTGCCGCGATCAGGAGCGCCCGGCGCTCGGCCATGCCAAGGGGATTGATCGCGCCCTTGATCTTCTTGGGCTGCGTCAGCGCCGCGCCGCGCATGGTGCGGAAGGCGAGCTCGGGATGGACCTCGAAGATGCGCTCCCGAAGCGTGGGCTCCGTCCTGAGCAGGGTGTCGATCTCGCGGATCCTCGGAAACAGATGGAAGCCCTGCTTGGAGACCTTTCGCGGCGGCTCGGAGGTTTCGAGCGCCAACCGGCAGGCCTCGCGATAATCCGCGCAATAGACGGCGGACCGCGCCGGGATCGAGAACACCGAGGATTGCCGCTCGCCCAGGAGCGGCCTGACCAGGCGCTCGGGCCCACGCCCCACGCCGGAAACCCGGTCCGGCAGCCCAATCGGCATGTCCACGGCCAGGATCGCCGGCGGGTTTTCGCTGGCAAGCAGATCGGCCAGCTTCGGGACCACGCGCAGCGAGGGCGGCTCTTGGGCGGCAGTATCGACAAGCGCCGCAATCCAGCCCGCCCTGCAGCCATCCACCCCCGCGATCCACGCCATCCGCGCGCCCTCCCGCATCCGCCTTTTGCAGAACTGACGTTGCATGTGCGTCGCGTCTAGTGTGCAGTGCAGCGAAGAGCGGCAGCGATGCCGCCCGAGCTGGATGCGAAACAGCGATAACCGGCCTTTCGCGTGAGTCCCGCGTTAGATTTGAGAGATTGCCATGACCACAATCCGCCCCCGCCGCAGCGTCCTCTACATGCCCGGCTCCAACGCCCGCGCGCTCGAGAAGGCCCGCGAGATCGCCGCCGACGCCCTGATCCTCGACCTTGAGGACGCCGTCGCGCCCGATGCCAAAGAGACCGCCCGCGCCCAGGTCTGTGCCGCCGTGAAGGCCGGCGGCTATGGCCGGCGCGAGCTCGTGATCCGCACCAACGGCCTCGACACGCCCTGGTTCGCAGCCGACCTCGCCGCCGCCGCAGAGGCCAGGCCCGACGCCATCCTGATCCCGAAAGTCTCCTCGCCCGAAACCTTGCAGCAGGTCGGCACCTTGCTCGACGGTCTCTGGGCCGCCCCCGAGATCCGAATCTGGGCGATGATCGAGACGCCGCTCGCCATCCTCGACGCCGAACGCATCGCACGCGCGGTGCAGGACCGCCGGACGCGGCTGGCCTGTTTCGTGATGGGCACCAACGACCTCGCCAAGGAGACACGCGCCCGCTTCGTGCCCGGCCGCGCGCCGATGCTGCCCTGGCTGACGACGGCGATCCTCGCCGCCCGCGCCTATGGCATCGACATCGTCGACGGCGTCTATAACGACCTCAAGGACGAGGCCGGCTTCACGGCGGAATGCGAGCAGGGCCGCGATCTCGGCTTCGACGGCAAGACGCTGATCCACCCCGGGCAGGTCGCGACCGCCAACGCGGTCTTCGCGCCCGACGACGCCGAGCTCTCGCGGGCGAGGGCGATCATCGCCGCCTTCGACCAGCCGGAGAACACCGACAAGGGCGCGATCCAGCTCGAGGGCCGCATGGTTGAGCGACTGCATGCCGAGATGGCCAAGCGCGTGGTGGCGCTGGGTGAGGCGATCGGGGCTTAAAGCCTGCTGTGTATGCTCGCAAACACGCCGTCATCCTGGGCGACCGCAGGTCGTCCCGGGATCCATCGTAGGGAACTGCACTCTACGGTGGATCCCGGATCTGCGCGGCTTCACCGCTTGTCCAGGATGACGCGGTGGTTCCGAGGATGAGCGGTATGCGAGCCCCTTCTCCCACCGATGTCGGATGTTTCCGACATGGGCATGAGCTTTGCCAAGATCGGGCAAGCCCTATCTTGGTGGGGAGAAGGGTTCAGGTGGGGAGAAGGGTTCAGCCCTTCTTCGCCGCCTTGGCGCGATCCATCGCCTCGAGGATGAGCTGCTTGGCCTTGGCGGCGTCGCCCCAGCCGGTGAGCTTCACCCATTTGCCGGGCTCGAGATCCTTGTAGTGCTCGAAGAAGTGCTGGATCTGGTCGAGCGTGATCTTCGGCAGATCGGTGTAGTTGTGCACGTTCTCATAGCGCTTGGTCAGCTTGGGCACCGGCACGGCGATGATCTTCTCGTCGCCGCCGCCCTCGTCCTCCATCATCATCACGCCGATCGGCCGCACGGCGATGTAGGAGCCGGGGATCAGCGGACGGGTGTTGGCGACCAGCACGTCGCAAGGATCGCCATCCTCGGACAATGTATGCGGGATGAAGCCGTAATTCCCGGGATAGCGCATCGGCGTATAGAGGAAGCGGTCGACAAAGAGCGTGCCGGCCTCCTTGTCCATCTCGTATTTGATCGGCTCCCCGCCGATCGCCACTTCGATGACGACATTGACTTCGTCGGGAGGATTCTTGCCGATGGAAATGGCGTCGAGGCGCATAAGTCTTGACCTGTGGAGATGGAAACTGGCGGGTCTTATGCGGGTTTGGACGCAAAAGTCCAAGTTAAGATTAAAAGCCGGGCCCGGCTCAGCTCACCTTGAGGCCGAGTTCGGCCAGCATCTGCCCGGCCTGCTGCCGTGAAATCGTCGCGCCCCGGAACAAGGCGGCATCGCCGAGCCGCAAGCCGCCGAGATCCGCGCCGCGCAGATCGGCCCCCTCAAAACGGGCGCCGGTCAGGTTGGCGTCGCGCAGGCTGCAATCCTCCAGAACCGCTTCGCGAAAATCGGCTTTCCTGAGATCGGCCTGGCTGAAATCGAGCCGCTGCAGCCGCATCTTCCGGAAGGAGAAACCCGGCAGCTTCGCGGCAACCAGCAGCGTCTCCTCGAAGCTCGCGCCCAATGTCTTGGCCTCGGACAGATCCGCTCCCGTCAGCTTGCAGCTCCGGAAAACCGCGGAGGCCAGCAGCGAGCGCCGAAAGCTCGCATTGTTGAAGTCGCCAGCTTGAAAGACCGCTTCGGTCAGGGTGCTGCCGCTGAAATCGGCGAAAGCGCCCCGACAGCCCGACCAGCGCGAGCCTTCGAGGCGAGCGCCCTTGAAGCTGGTCCGGCGCAGCAGGCAGCGCTCAAACGCCCAGCCGGCCAGGCTGAGGCCAGCGAGATCGGCGCCCTCGATGTCGCAACCGACGAGCAGCGCGCGCCCTTCCGCCGCCAGCGCCTCGACGGCCGGACGGGTCAGCGTCACCTCGGTGATCGATCGCGTGGGGGAGGGTGTGACCATCGCCCCATCCCTAGATCAGGATGCGAAAAAGTGGGAACCAGTTTTCGGAACAGGCCGATGCAAAATCAAGGCGCAACTGCCGCTGCGCCCGATGCGCCCAAGGCTCGCTCGCGGCGATCCGCAGCCGAACCGCATGTCGCTGCGGATCCGCAAATTTGCACCGCGCGCCCGGCACTGGTATCGGGCGCGCTATGACCTTGGATCAGACCAGCTCCCGCGAGACCCGTCCTTGCTGAACCGCCTGCGCCCCGACGAGGACCGCTATGCGCGCCGCATGGCCCGCATCGCGCGCTGGGACCGGCCGATCGGCGGCAAGGCCGACCGCCTGCGCGCCTGGGCCAATATGCTGCTGGTCGATCACGGCATCTTCCGGCTCGCCTATCTCAACGCCCATCGCGTCACGCCACAGCTCTGGCGCGCGGCCCAGCCCGCGCCGGGCCAGATCGCGAAATTCGCCCGCGAAGGCGTCAAGACCATCGTCAATCTGCGCGGCGGGCGCGAGCACGGCTCCTGGCCATTGCAGCGCGAGGCCTGCGAGCGCCACGGGATCACCCTCGTCGACTTCGTCCTGCGCTCGCGCGGCGCGCCCGAACGCGAAACCATCCTGGGCGCCAAGGCTTTCTTCGCTGGGCTGACGGAGCCCGCGCTGGTGCACTGTAAATCGGGCGCCGACCGCGCCGGCTTCTTCGCGGCGCTTTATCTGCTGATCCATGAGGAGCGGCCGCTCGAGGAGGCAACCCGCCAGCTTTCGCTGCGCTACGGTCATTTCCGCTTCGCCAAGACCGGGATTCTCGACGCTTTCTTTGAGACCTATCGCCGCGAGGGCCACGCCAAGGGCACGCCCTTCCTCGACTGGGTCGCGAAAGACTACGACCCCGAGCGGCTGGAGCGCGAATTCAAGCCGGGCTTCCTGTCCTCGCTGATCGCCGACAGGCTGATCCGGCGGGAATAGAACGCCTGGAGCATTTTCGAGCGAAGTGGACACCGGTTCGCGTGAAGAAAATGCGATAAAACAAGAAGATAGACCACTTGCGAAAAAAGGCAGGTACTGCTTTTTCCGCGAGGAGCAATGCTCTCAACTCCTGGAAGCGATCATCCCCGTGCGACGGCAAACCCGTCCACGCCGAAGCGCGTCCAGGCGAACTGGACATGCGCCAGCATCCGCGCCAGCGAGACCAGGCCGATCGCCCCGAGCAGCGCCAGCGACAAGGTGCCGAACCAGGCCATGACGAGCCCCGCAGTCAGGAGCGCGACCGCGTTGGTGAGGACCTGGCGGCGCGGATAGCGCGAGAGCGAGGCGATCTCGTGCAAGGGCGTGACCAGCGCGATGCCACCATAGAACAGCGCCATGATCGCAACGGTCTCGCCGACGCCTTCCCATTGCGTGCCGTCCAGCAGCACCGCATCGGCGCCCATGGCGACGAGCGCGATAGCGGCAAACAGCGCCGCCGCCGCGGCCATCAGGCCAAGCGTCACGAAACGGACCCAGGATTGCCGGCTCTCGGCGGCGCGCGCACGCAGGCTCGACAGCACGAGCGGCACCGAGACCGCGGAGAACATCTGGGTCGGCACCTCGAGCAGGCGCATCGCCAGCGCGACATGGGCCGCCAGCAACGGGTTGCTCGCATAGGGCAAGGCGAGCAGCGGCGCCACCATGAAGCCGAAGGAGAGCAGCGCGGAGGGTAGCAGGAAACGCGGCGCGGTGCGCCAGCGGCTCGCCGATTCGCTCAGCTCGAGCCGCGACCAGGCCGCGCGCCGCACCAGACCTGCCAGCGCCGCGCGCCGGCGCCAGACCAGATAGCACGCCGAGACGACATGGCCGATCGCGTCGGCTGCGAATAGCGCGACCGAGGTCGCGCCCAGCGGCCAGATCAGCAGGACCATCATGCCGGGCTGGACCAGCGCCTGGACGACATTGCTGTTGCCGATCGCGGCGAAATCCCCCTCCGCTGTCGCCTCCGAGGAGACCAGCCGGATCACCGCCCGCCCGGCGAGCGAGACCAGGAACAAGGCCCCATAGGTCGCGACCACCCAGCCGGCCGCGCCCGCCACGGCGATGGCCAGCGCGGCCACAGTGAGGAAGGTCCCCCCTGCCGCAAGCGCCAGCCGGAACGCCCGCGCCAGCCTGTCCTGGTCGCTGCTCTGGAAGAACACCGCCTCGAAACGCAGCAGCGTCGCGATCGAGATGAAATTGGCGAGCGCCGAAAACAGCGCGAAATCGGCGAAAACCTGCGCCGGGCACAAGGCCGCGGCCGCAAGCAGGCCCCAGACGGAGAGAAAGCGCGCCTGAACGAAGCGCAGGGCCAGCATCAGCCCCGAGGCCAATCCGGCCCGGGAGGCGGCGGAGCCTTCGGCCGCGATCTCCTCGGCAAGCGCAACCGGCGCCGACGGCGCGACGCCGACCGGAAACGCCGTCCGCTCGAGGATCAGGTGCGTGGCCATATCCACATCCATGCTCGGGATATCGGACAGGTCATCGCCGCTGGCTTCCCGGAGGTCACGACGAGAGGACGCAGCCGCCAACGGATCAGTGGGCCTGATCACGAAACACAGCTCTGCCCGAGACACGGTGCGCCTTCATGGTTAACGAATTCTTATGCAGGCGAATGACCACGGAGCACGCCCCAGAGAGAACAGGGCTCTCGGTCAAGTCCATGGCCAAAAAATGGCGCAATTTGACGCAAGGTCAGACAGAATTGCCTTCTTTTGTTTGGAAAACCTCCAAAAAATGAGCATTTTCAGACAAAATTTGGCAAAGCCTCCCCTAACGTCATCATCGCCAGGAAACAGAGCGACGGGGTCTGCCACCGTCTCCAGGACCAACTCCGAAAACCTCCTTCCTCCCCGGCTTTCGGGGCCGATTTAATCGATGCGATCGCGCTCACCGGCACGAATCGGCACGACAAGACGGTTCTCGTGAGGCGAGAGCGGACAGACCCAGGCTTCCGAATAGGCACAGGACGGGTAGTAGGCGAAATTGAAATCGAGGATCAGCCGACCGTCCGGCGTCGCGCCGAGATCGGCGCTCTTGATCGTGTCGAGCAAATAGCGGCCACCGGCGAATGTGTCGCAGCCATTGCTCGCATCGCCGAAGGGCAGAAAGGTGCCGCCGCCATAGCCGGCGATCCAGTACAACGTCAGTTCCCGGCCGAGCGGCCCCGCCAAACCGTCGCTCAACGCATAGGGAACGAGCGTCATCAGCCCATCCTTGCCGGCCTCGACCGGAATCGTCTGGCGATCGACGGCAGGCACGAGGCCAACCTCGAAACGCAGGGCCGGATCGTAGGGAAAGCAGGCGATGCCGGTGAATTCGGCTCGCCTCTCCGGCGCCAAAGGCGATTGCGGGTGCTCGCGAAACAGTCCGTCGCGCGCCGCCCGCCAGCGCTGCCAGCCGGCCTGCGGCGGCAGCGCCCTCACCTCCGCGTAAACATCGGCGATCTGCCGGCGCCAATCCTGCAGCGTGCTGAAGCGCGCGAAATCGGCCACGGGAGCCGTGGGAGTGGACAAGGCCATGGCGCGTATAGTCATCGCAAATCCTCGCGGGCTTCGCGTCTCCTGCAGGCAACGCCGAGACGGCGCGCCCGTTCCATGAGACGGCTCTGAGCGAGGTCTAGCCCCTGGCGCTGCCAGAACCTGTCAGCGGGCGGGGTGGGGTGTCGCTTGCCGCCCAAGACGGCTGTCACGAATCCGCGAGGCGGGCGCATTCGCGCCGTCGAGTCCGCCTTGATCGCGCGGCGCCATCATTTTAAGCTTAAAATATTGGAGCTCTGGAATCGGGACTGAGATCATGTCGGAGACGGCTCGCAGACTGTCTTATGGCAGCTATCTCCAGGTCGACCGGCTGCTCTCCTGCCAGGAGCCGGAGAGCCTGAAGGCCGGCGCGCCGGCTCATGACGAGATGCTCTTCATCATCGTCCACCAGGCCTATGAGCTGTGGTTCCGGCAGATCCTGCACGAGCTTGACCGGATCCAGGCCGATTTCGCGGCGGGCGCGGTCGCCGACGAGCATCTCGGCCGCATCAATGCCGGGCTCAGCCGCATCCACGAGATCCTGAAGCTGTTGGTCGGGCAGCTCGACGTGTTGGAAACGATGACGCCGGCGGGCTTCCTCGAGTTCAGGGACCTGCTGACACCGGCCTCCGGCTTCCAGTCCGTGCAGTTCCGATTGATCGAGGCGCGGCTCGGCCTGCATGACGACGCCCGCATTCGCATCGACGAGCAGAGCATGCGCGAGCGGCTCGCGCCGGAAGACCGCGACAAGCTGAGCGCGGACACAAATCCCTCGCTGCTCTCCCAGCTCGACGCCTGGCTGGCGCGCACGCCCTTCGTGGCGCTGGGCGACTACAGCTTTCGCGAGAGCTACCGGGCCGCAGTGGTCGCCGCATTGCAGCGCGACGCCACCAGCATCAGCGCAGACCCCGCCTTGCCCGAGCCGCAGCGGCAGGCCGACGCGGCCGCGATCGAGCAGGCTCTCGCCCGCTTCCGAGCCCTGTTCGAGCCCGACGCCACGACATCGACCTGGCGGATGTCGGCCCGCGCCATCGAAGCGGCCCTGTTCATCTCGCTCTATCGCGACATGCCGGTGCTGCAACTGCCCTTCCGGCTGCTGCAGGCGCTGATGGACATCGACGAGAGCCTGACGCTCTGGCGCCTGCGCCATGCCTTGATGGTCGAGCGCATGATCGGCGTCAGGCCCGGCACCGGCGGCTCATCGGGCTCCGGCTATCTCAAGGCGACGGCGGAGAAGCACCGCATCTTCATCGATCTCTTCCACCTCTCGACCTATCTGCTCGGCCCACGCGACCTGCCGGCCCTGCCCGACGCCTTGCGCCGGCGCATGGGCTTCAGCTACGGGGCGGCCTGATGGCCGGGGCCGGGGACTGGACGCAGCATTTCCGGCGCTTTCGCGGCGCTGCTCCTGAACGCATCAACCTCGCCGCGCACAGCCATCATGATTGGCCCGACGCCACCTTCGCAGCGCAGGGGATGGCATGGCTGGATGCGGCCGGGCGCGCCGGCGACAAATGGGATGTCGTCTTCGGCGAGGTCATTCCGGCAGTCCAGGCCGGCATCGCCCGGCATCTCGCTTTGCCCGATCCGGCGACGATCGCCTTTGCGCCCAATACGCATGAATTCCTGCGCCGCCTGCTCTCCTGCCTGCCCACGGCTAGGCCGCCCTGCGTCTTGACCACCGCAGCGGAGTTTCACACCGCAAGGCGGCAGCTCTCGCGGCTGGCCGAAGACGGGCTGATCGTGCTGGAGGAGGTCGCGGCCGAACCCTTGGCGAGCCTGCATGAGCGGCTCAAGGCGGCGATCGCGGCCGGCGGGCACGACCTGATCTATCTCAGCCAGGTCCTGTTCAATTCCGGCGCGACCAGCGGCGATCTCGCCGCTCTCGTCGATGCCGTGCCCTCGCCTGAGACCTTCATCGCCATCGACGGCTATCACGGCTATCTCGCTTTGCCGACAAACCTCGCCGCCATCGCTGAGCGCGCCTTCTACATCGCGGGCGGCTATAAATACGCCATGGCCGGCGAGGGTAGTTGCTTCATGCACTGCCCGCCGGGCTTTGGCCCGCGCCCGCGCGACACCGGCTGGTTTGCAGCCTTCGGAGCGCTTGCAGCACCGGCCGGCAGCACCGTCGGCTACCCCACCGATGGCGGGCGCTTCCTCGGCGCGACCTTCGACCCCTCCGGCCTCTATCGCATGCGCGCCGTGCTCGACTGGATGCAGGCGCAGGCTCTCGACGCCGCGCGCATCCATGAGCATGCGATTGCCCTGATGCAGCGCTTCCTCGCCGGGCTCGATGCGCTGGACTTGCCCGGGCTCACCCGCGACGCCGTCATCACGCCGCTGCAAGACCCCGCCGGTCACGGCAATTTCCTGGCCTTCAGGACACCCGCCGCCGGCGCCTTTGAGGCCGCATTGGCGAAGCTCGATATCGCCACCGACCATCGCGGCGACGTGCTGCGTTTCGGCTTCGGCCTGGCGCTCTCGGAAAGCGACATCGACGCCGCTCTGGAGCGGATGAAGGCGCTGCGGAGCTAACCGGGCAATTCACCCGCGATTCATCCTGAATCCAGGCTTCACCATATCGTTCAACCGCTGATTCACCGGCGCCGCGCGAGATCTGCCGCAACCTGGATTGCGGGAGGTTCAATCGTGACCAGACGCCATACTCCGATCGCCCTGCTTTTTGCCGCGGCGATGCCGCTGCTCTTCATCGCCTTCGCCAGCCGGCCGGCGCTGGCGCGCGAGCTCGTCGAGGCGCCCGATGCGCGCTACCTGCCCGGCACGATCGTGATCCGCACGGCCGAGCGCCGGCTCTATTTCGTCAACGCGCCGGGCACCGCGATCCGCTACCAGATTGCCGTCGGCAAGGCCGGCAAGCAATGGCGCGGCGTCAAATATGTCGAGGAATTGCAGGTCGATCCGGCCTGGAGCCCGCCCGCCTCGGTCAAGCGCGACAACCCGAACCTGCCCGACGTCATCCCCGGCGGCTCGCCGCGCAACCCGATGGGGGCGCGCGTCATCGGGCTCGGGCCGGGCGGCGAATATGCGATCCACGGCACCAATATGCCCAGGACGATCGGCACCTTCGCCTCCTATGGCTGCTTTCGCATGCATAATGAGGATGTCGTCGATCTCTACCAGCGCGTCCGCATGGGCACGCCGGTCGTCGTCCTGCCGTAGATCCCCAAAACTGGGAGCACTGCTCCCAGGCGCCTTAGAGACCATTAGGCAACTCCGCGAGCCCTCATCCTGAGGAGCGCTCCGCAGGAGCGTGTCTCGAAGGATGCTTCAGGAGGCTCCCGAACTATCTGGAGCATCCTTCGAGACGCCGCTACGCGGCTCCTCAGGATGAGGGCTCATATGTCCAAACCTGCTCTTGGCTCTTACAGCGCGACCGGCGAGAGCAGCGGCTTGCCCGCGAAATAGGCCTCCAGATTGCCGACCAGCAGATCCTGCTGGGCAAGCTGCGCCGATTCCGCATTGGCGGCGATATGCGGCGTCAGCACGACGTTCTCGAGCAGCTTGAGCCGCTCGGGCACCTGCGGCTCGTGCTCGTAGACATCCAGCGCCGCACCCGCGATCAGCTTCGTCTCCAGGGCCTCGCACAAGGCCTCCTCATCGACCGCAATGCCGCGCGAGATGTTGATGAGATGGCCCTCCGGTCCGAGCGCGCGCAGCACCTGCGTATTGATGGCGTGGCGGGTCTCGATGCTGGCGCGCACCGCCACGATCAGCACATCGGCCCAGTCCGCGAGCCCGAGCAGGCTATCGTGATAGAGATAGGGCAGCTCCGGCCGCGGCGAGCGGTTGTGATAGCCGATCGTCATGTCGAAGGCGGCCGCGCGGCTGGCGATGCGGGCGCCGATGGCTCCCAGCCCGTAGATCCCGAGCTTGCGCCCCGCCAAACCCGGCACATTGGGCATGCGCTCGACCGAATTGCCCTGCCAGCGCCCGGCCCGCACGAAACGCTCGGCGGCGCCGATCTGGCGGGCGGAGGCCAGCAGCAGACCCATGGCGAATTCGGCGACGCTCGTCGCATTGGCGTCGGCGGCATTGCACAGCTTGATGCCGCGCGCCCTCGCACAGGCCTGGTCCACGCCCTCGATGCCGGTGCCGTAGCAGGAGATCAGTCCGAGCTTCGGCAGCGCATTGATCAGCGCGGCGTCGGTCTTCAGCGATCCCATGGTGAGCAGCGCCTGCGCGGCCTCGGCGCCCTCCGGCAGGGCGTCAGGCGTGGAACGCTCCATCGGGCCCAGCAGCACATAACGCTCCTGCAAGCGCTCGACGAGGCGCGCGGGCATGCGCGGCGCCATCAGGATCGTCGGCTTCATCGGTCTGCAATCTCCAGTTCATTCGCATTGCATCGCAGCATTCCGGGAGCCGCACCTCAACCCGTCCTGGAGCGACAACGGACATATCGCCCACGCAGAACGAGAGGCCCATGATTGATGCGGCGCAACATGGAAAAAGCCCCGTCACGGCTTTTTCGGCCCTCGCCTGCGACAAAAAAGCGCGTTAACGTTTGCCCGCTCGACATCAGACACACGCCAAGCGCGCAAGCGCCGGGCTCACAAGGGGCTACAGATGGATCATCTCGCTGACGTCAAGAAATTCGCCAAGAAGCCGCTGAATGAGGCGGCGTTTGCCGGAATGTCGAAATCCTACGCCCTCGTCATGGGCAAGGCCGACACGCGCTACGTCGCCTGCTCCGACCCCGCCGAGCTGGATCGCGTTCGCGAGAATTTCCTGAAGAAGAAGCTCGGCCTGAAGACCGCCGATCTCGACGCCTCGATCAAGGCGGCATGCGAGCATATGAAGGCCGACAAGACCAAGTCGCGACTGACCTTCTACTACCTGCTGGCCGAGCATTACGGAAAGCTGGATCTCTTCGTGAAGAAATAACGCGCCGGGCGCGTCGCGGCCGGCCTCGAGCCGGCCAATTCACGACGAGACAAGCGACGGGGAGATGGCCGGCCCAAGACCGGCCATGATCTCAAGACCGGCCATGATCTCAGCCTGCCCGCGAATACAGATCCTCACGTGTCAGCGGCAGGCCCGAGGCGCCCTTGCGGCGCTTGGAGACCAGCGTCTGGTTGACCAGCGCGCCGCCGCGCTCGAACGCCAGCGAGCAGCCGGCGAGATAAAGCAGCCACATCCGGGTGCGCTCGGGGCCGATCTCGGCCTCGGCCTCGGCCTTGCGAGCTTCCAGCCGCTCCCACCAGAGCCGCGTCGTGCGCTGGTAATGCTCGCGCCAACCCTCGACATCATGCACCTCGAAGCCGTTTCGCTCGAGATTGGCGATCGACATGCCGAGATGGTCGAGCTCGCCGCCGGGGAAGATGTAGCGCACCAGAGCGCGGTATTCCGCCGGCATCTTGTTGAAGGCCTTCTCGGTCTTCTTGGCACGGCGCGAGATCGTGTGGTGCAGATATAAGCCGCGCGGGCGCAAGAGCCGGTTCACCGCCTTGAAATAGGCCGGGTGGTTGGCGATGCCGACATGCTCGAACATGCCGATCGACGAGATCTTGTCGAACTCGCCCTCCATCTGGGTGAAATCCTTGAGATGGAGCGTGACCTTCCCCTCGAGGCCGAGCCGCGCCACCTTCTCGCGCGCCAGGGCCAGTTGCTCCTCGGCCAGCGTCACGCCATGCGCCTCGACGCCGTAATGCTGCGCGGCATGGCAGATCAGCGCGCCCCAGCCGCAGCCGATATCGAGGAGACGGTCGCCGGGTTTCAGCCGCAGCTTGCGGCAGATCATATCGAGCTTGTCGCGCTGGGCGCGGTCGAGATCGCCATGATCCTCCGTGAAATAAGCGCAGGTGTAGACCATCTCCTCATCGAGGAAGAGCCGGTAGAAGGCGTTCGAGACGTCGTAGTGATAGGCGATATTGGCCTTGTTGGTGGCGGGCGCGCCATCGCGGGCGATCTCGTCGCCCTTGATATGGGCCACGGCGCTCGGTGCTTCGCCCGGCGCAAACAGGAAGCGGCGGACCACATCGAAGGCGGCCGTCTTCGAAATGCCGCGCGCCAGCCTGCCGACCTTGCCCTCCGGCCGCGCAGCGGCGAGATCGAAGATCGAGCCGTTGAGCAGCGAAATCCGGTCGGTGACGTGGAGGTTCAAAAGCGTGTCGAGCTTGGGCTTGCGCAGCAGCGCGGCGACGACGCCGGGGTCGCGGATGGCGATGCCCAGCCCGCTCTGCGGCCAGTCGGCCGGCACATGCGAGCCGTCCCAGAGCCGGAAGCCGAGCTTGAGCCCGAGTTTCTGATGCGCCTCGGTCAAAAGCCGCCGCAACGCGGCGAGGCGCTTGTCGTCGCTGTTCATCCGAGAAATCCGTGACATATGGACTTCGTCTTTGGCCGCAGCAGCGCGAATTGGCAACTACGCGTCACCGAGGATGCGTTCTGGCGCATCCTCAGAAATCACTCGCGATCCCCTTCACCTCCCAATCATTGTAGCGCGCCGGCTCCAGACCGCCGCGGCCATTGATCTCCTTGTCCTTGGCGACCTCGGCCGCGTGGGCGTCGATCTCGGCGCGCCGCGCCTGCGCCTCCGTAAGGGCGCGCTGCGCCGCCGGCGAAAGCGGCTTGGCAGGCGCGGCTTCCTGCGCGGCGGAGGGGAGCTGCTCGACGGGCTTTTCGGTCATTGGCGGCATCATCTCTTACGGCATCAACTCTTGCAGGATCGGCATCCACTTCACCACATAAGACGGAAATCCGCATCGCGGGAGGGGCGCAGCGCCTCCGGCCCGCATGATCTGCAAGGGAGCCATGATGAACTACGTCCGCACCTTCATGCTGATGGCTGGCCTCACCGCGCTCTTCGCCGTGGTCGGCTATCTGCTGGGCGGCCCGGGCGGCATGCTGGTGGCGCTCGCCATCGCGGCTGCGACCAATCTCTTCAGCTACTGGAATTCCGACAGGCTGGCGCTCGCCGCCCATAATGCGCAGGAAGTCGATGAAGCGAGCGCGCCCGAGCTCTATGGCATGGTCCGCGACCTCGCCGCCCGCGCCAACATGCCGATGCCGCGCGTCTATCTGATCCAGGAGGACCAGCCCAACGCCTTCGCCACCGGCCGCAACCCGCAGAACGCCGCCGTCGCCGCGACGGCGGGCATCCTGCGCACGCTCACTTATGAGGAGCTGGCCGGCGTGATGGCCCATGAGCTCGCCCACATCAAGAACCACGACACGCTGACCATGACGATCACCGCGACCATGGCCGGCGCGATCTCCTCGCTCACCACCTTCGGCATGTTCTTCGGCTCGCGCGAGAACCGCCCCGGGCTCATCGTCCAGATCCTGATTTCGGTGCTCGCGCCGCTTGCCGCCATGGTGATCCAGATGGCGATCTCGCGGTCGCGCGAATACGAAGCCGACCGGCTCGGCGGCGAAATTGCCGGCAATCCGGTCTGGCTGGCGGACGCTCTGGCCAAGATCGCGGGCGGCGTCGCGCATATTCCCAACGAGACGGCGGAGGCGAAGCCTGCTACGGCGCACATGTTCATCATCAATCCCCTGAGCGGACGCGGCATGGATTCCCTGTTTTCGACCCACCCCGACACCGGCAATCGCATCGCCGCACTGATGGAGCAGGCCCGCGCCAAAGGCCTCGGCACAATGGGCGTCGGCGCCGGCAGCGGCTTCACCAGCCAGGCCAGCCAGAGCCCCTGGAACAGCGACCGCACACCCGGTCCCTGGGGCTGACATGGTCAAGCAAGCAGATCTGAACCCGGAACTGAACGAGACCGCGGCGCAGACAGGCGAATCCGTGCCGGGCCTGCCGGCGCGCCGCCTTGCCGCGACGCTGATCGACGAGGTGCTCAAGGCCCGGCTCGCGCTGGACGAGACCTATGAGCGGCTCGCGCCGACATTCGGGCTCGATGCCGCCGACGCCGCGTTGGCGCGCGCCATCGCGATCACCGCCTTCCGCCGTTTGGGCACGATCCAGCACGCGATCAATGCCAGGCTCGAACGCGGCAGCCCGCGCAATTCGGGCCCCTTCGAGCCGATCCTCGTCGCTGCGGCAGCCCAGATCCTCTTCCTCGACGTGCCCGACCATGCCGCCGTCGATCTCGCCATCCGCCATCTCCATGAGGATGCGCGCTCCTCGCGCTATGTCTCGCTCGGCAATGCGTTGCTGCGCCGGCTTGCCCGCGAACGCGACGCCATCCTCAGCGAGGCGCTCGACCCCTTCCTCGACACGCCGGAATGGCTCGCCGAGAGCTGGATCGAGAGCTATGGCGAAGAGACCGCCGCGACCATCGCCGCCAGCCATCGCGACGAACCGCCGCTCGACATCAGCGTCAAGGACGACGCGGCTGGCTGGGCCGAGAAGCTCGACGGGCTCCTGCTGCCGACCGGCTCGGTCCGTCTGCGCGAACGCCAGAGCATCACCGGCCTGCCCGGCTTCGACGAAGGCGCCTGGTGGGTGCAGGATGCTGCAGCCGCCCTGCCGGTTCGCCTGCTGGCGCCAAGGCCCGGCGAGCGCATCGCCGATCTCTGCGCCGCGCCTGGCGGCAAGACCGCCCAGCTCGCCGCGGCAGGAGCCCATGTCACCGCCGTCGATCGTTCGGGGCCACGCCTGCGCCGCCTCAGGGCCAATCTGGAGCGGCTCGGGCTCTCCGCCGAGATCGTCACCAAGGACGCGGCACTCTGGCAGGCGGAGCCCTTCGACGCCGTCCTGCTCGATGCCCCCTGCAGCGCCACCGGCACGATCCGCCGCCATCCCGACGTCGCCTGGACCAAGACGCCGGAAGACCGCGACAAGCTTGCCGCCCTGCAGGCGCGCCTGCTGGAAGCCGCCGCGCGCCTGACCAGGCCCGGCGGACGCCTGATCTACTGCACCTGCTCGCTCGAACCGCAGGAAGGCGAAGAGCAGATCGAGGTTTTCCTGGCGGAAAATCCCGATTTCAAGCGCTCGCCCATCACGGCCGACGAGATCGGCGGTGTGGAAGGCGCGATCGACCGCCACGGCGATCTGCGGACCCTGCCGCACCAGCTGAAACATGACGGTCCACGTCTGTCGGGATGGGCGGGATTTTACGCATGCCGCCTGATCAGGCGAGAGCGGGACGACATCAAATAGAAATGCCTGGCGTTTCTATTTGATGTCTGAATCCGCCTCTTATCAAAAGCTTAGAGCATGACGCCGGCCGAAAGCCGGTTTCCACTTTTCAACATCATGCTCTATGACGAAGCCGGGATTCGCATGGTGGGACGCCATGCGCGGGTACGGGGCGTGCGTGGGCATTGAGCGGCTGGTCTGAGCGACGAGGACTTGCCCGGGCTGCGATCGGACGGGCGGCGCGGCGGACCCGTGGCCATCTCGTCGGCGTGGCGCGCAAGGCTTGGCCGTTCGGCAGAGCCCCGGCGACGCGGCTTTTGTTTGCGCCGCATGATTTGCGCACTGCCGACCCGACGACGGCAGGCGACATCTATTCCGGCTATTACGCCTTCGCCGGCCGCACCTTACGCACCCATGGCGAATCGCCCTTCGACAGCGCCCCGCCGAGCGATGCCTGGGCCGAGGCGCTGCACGGCTTCGGCTGGCTGCGTCATATGCGCTCCGCCGACACCGCGATCGCACGCGCCAATGCGCGCGCTTTGGTCGAGGATTTCATTGCCAGGAAGCGCGACCGCAACGAGGTCTCGCGCCGTCCCCATGTCGCGGCGAGACGATTGATTTCCTTCCTGTCGCATTCGCCGCTGCTGCTCGAAGGCGCCGACCACGCCTTCTATGAGCGCTTCCTGCGCCATATCTCGCGCCTGACCGACCGGCTGACTTTGGCCCTGGCCGGCGCGGTCGATGGGGTGGCCAGGCTGCAATGCCTGACCGCGGTCTCCTTCGCCACGATCTGCCTGGATGGGCAGGATGCGCGCCGCCGGCGCTATGATCTGGCGCTCTCCGACGAACTCGACCATCAGATTCTGCCCGATGGCGGGCATCTCAGCCGCAATCCCCGGCAATTGATCGAACTTCTGCTCGATCTCCTGCCGCTGCGCGAGACCTTCGCGGCGCGCGGGCTGGAGCCGCCGCGCGGCGTGCTGATGGCGATCGAGCGGATGATGCCGCATCTCAGGCTGTTCCGGCATGGCGACGGCGCGCTCGCTTTGTTCAACGGCATGGGCACGACGCCGCCCGATCTGATGGCGACCCTTGCCGCCTATGACGACGCCCGCGCCCGGCCGATCGAGCAGGCGGCCTATTCCGGCTACAGCCGGCTGTCGGGAGACCGCAGCATCGTCGTGGTCGATGCCGGTGCGGCGCCACGCGGCGCGCAGTCGATCGAGGCGCATGCCGGCTGTCTCGCCTTCGAATTCTCCAGCGCCGGCCAGCGCATCGTCGTCAATTGCGGCACCAGCCGCTTCGGCCCGCCGGAATTGCGCCTTGCCATGCGCAGCACCGCGGCGCATTCGACGCTCACCCTCGACGAGCGCTCCAGCGCGACCTTCGGGCTGGTGCTCGGCGAACGGCGGATCATCGCCGGCCCGCAGGATGTGCGGGTCGCGCGCCAGGACACACAAGCCGGGCCGGAATGGGTCGCAAGCCATGACGGCTATCGCCGCAGCCTGGGCGCCGTGCATACGCGCCGGTTGATGCTCGCCAAGGACGGCGCATCGCTCACCGGCGAGGACGAGATCGCCTTGTCCATCGAACGCGACACGCTGCCGGCAGTAGTGCGCTTCCATCTCCACCCCGGCGTCAAGCCGAGCCTGATCCGCGAGGGCGAGGGCGCGCTGCTGGCGCTGCCCTCCGGCGAGGTCTGGGCCTTCGACGCCGGCGGCCTGCGCGTGACGATCGAGGAGAGCATCTTCCTCGCCTCGGCCGATGGCGGGCGCCGCACCGAACAACTCTGCATCGATTTCGACGCCGTGGCGACGCCGCAGATCATCTGGCGTTTCAGCCGCGTCAGCGCCGCCCCGCCGCGCAGCGCCCGCCTCCGCAGCGAGCCGGCTCCGGTCGAATTGCCGCTCGACCCGCCGGCCGAGGCCTGAGCCTTAGAGCAGGATGCGAAAGAGTGGGCACCGGTTTTTCGCATTGATCCTGCTCTGACTTTTAGATGAGAGCGGCGACGAACTTTGCTTTGCGCGCTGCAGCATGATAGCTCGCGCGCAACAGTTTTTAAGCCAGCACCGGACTCAACCCAGATGCCGACAGAGCTTCGCCGCGTCGAACGCGCCCTCCTTTCCGTCTCCGACAAAAGCGGGCTGATCGATTTCGCCCGCGCCCTGCACCGCCTCGGCATCGCCCTGGTCTCGACCGGCGGCACCGCCAAGGCGATCGCCGAAGCCGGCCTGCCCGTGACCGATGTCTCGGACCTGACCGGCTTTCCCGAGATGATGGACGGGCGCGTCAAGACGCTGCACCCGAAGGTGCATGGCGGCCTGCTCGCCATTCGCTCCCATCCCGAGCACCAGGCCTCGATGCTCGGCCACGGCATCGCGCCGATCGACCTGCTCGTCGTCAATCTCTACCCCTTCGAGGCGACGGTTGCGGCCGGCAAACCCTATGACGACTGCATCGAGAACATCGATATCGGCGGTCCGGCGATGATCCGCGCCGCCGCCAAGAACCACAACGACGTCGCTGTGGTGGTCGAGCCGGCCGATTACGCCGCCGTACTGAGTGACCTTGAGGCGCATAAGGGCGCGACCACGCTGACGCTGCGCCGCAAGCTCGCCCAGAAGGCCTATGCCCGCACCGGCGCCTATGATGCGGCGATCTCGAACTGGTTCGCCAATGAGCTCGGCGACACGGCGCCGGCCTATCGCGCGCTCGGCGGCGCGCTTGCCGAGACGATGCGCTATGGCGAGAACCCGCATCAATGGGCGGCGTTCTACCGCACCCCGGAACAACGTCCCGGTGTCGCGACCGCGCGCCAGCTCCAGGGCAAGCAGCTCTCCTACAACAACATCAACGACACCGACGCTGCCTTCGAATGCGTCTCGGAATTCGACCCGGCGATCTCGGCCGCCTGCGCCATCATCAAGCACGCCAACCCTTGCGGCGTCGCGACCGGCGCCACGCTCGGCGAGGCCTATGCCCGCGCTCTGGCCTGCGACCCGGTCTCGGCCTTTGGCGGGATCATCGCCTTCAATCGCAAACTGGACGGGGCGACCGCCCGCGAGATCGTTAAGATCCTCACTGAAGTGATCATCGCCCCCGACGCCGATGAGGAGGCGATCGCGGTCATCGCCGGGAAGAAGAACCTGCGCTTGCTGGTGACGGGCGGCTTGTCGAACCCGCGAGCCGCCGGCCTGTCCCTGCGCACCGTCTCGGGCGGCTTCCTCGCCCAGGCTCGCGACAATGCCGTCGTCGACGACATGGAACTCAAGGTCGTCACCAAGCGCCAGCCGAGCGAGGCCGAACTCGCCGATCTGCGCTTCGCCTTCCGCGTCGCCAAGCATGTCAAGTCGAACGCCATCGTCTACGTCAAGGACGGCGCGACCGTCGGCATCGGCGCCGGCCAGATGAGCCGGGTCGATTCCTCGCGCATCGCGGCCTGGAAGGCCGGCGAGGCCGCCAAGGCGCTGGGTTCGAGCGAGAGCCTGGCCAAGGGCTCGGTCGTCGCCTCCGACGCCTTCTTCCCCTTCGCCGACGGCCTGCTGGCGGCAGCCGAAGCCGGCGCGACCGCGGTGATCCAGCCCGGCGGCTCGCTGCGCGATGACGAGGTCATCAAGGCCGCCGATGAGGCCGGCCTCGCCATGGTCTTCACCGGACACCGCCACTTCCGGCACTGAAGCCGCCCACCCGCTTCTCGCTCCACGTCATTCCGGGATGACCTACGGTCGCCCCGGGATGACGGAGCGTTCTCGACGAGGGGGTCGACGTCGTCCCCGACAGGGCCTTACTCTACCGCGAGGGGATGAGGGCAGCATGACGCAGGACCGAGGGGGACGGACGCTGCTGCGCGAACGCGTCGCGCATCAGCACAACAAGGTCTCGTTCGTCGAGCTGTTCTTCGATCTCGTCTTCGTCTTCGCGATCACCCAGATCTCGCACACGCTGCTGGAGCATTTTTCGCCGCTCGGCCTCGCCCAGGCGGTGCTGCTGCTCGGCGCGGTCTGGTGGGTCTGGGTCTATACGAGCTGGGTGACCAACTGGCTCGACCCCGAGACGACGCCGGTGCGGTTGATGCTGTTCGCATTGATGTTCGCCGGCCTGATTCTCTCGACCTCCCTGCCGGAAGCGTTCGAGGGGCGCGGCCTGATCTTCGCCTGCGCCTATGTGGCGACGCAGCTGGGGCGCAGCATCTTCGCCATGCTGAGCCTGAGAGCCCATAGCCCGGCGAATTTCCGCAATTTTCAGCGCATCACGCTCTGGCTCGCCTTGTCCGGGCTGTTCTGGATCACTGGGGGATTGGCTGAAGGCGAGGCGCGCTTCGGGCTTTGGGCGTTGGCGCTGGCTATCGAGTATGCCGGCCCCGCGCTCGGCTTCCGCATTCCCGGCCTCGGCCGTTCGACGACCAGCGACTGGAATGTCGAGGGAGCCCATCTGGCCGAGCGCTGCGCGCTGTTCATCATCATCGCGCTCGGGGAATCCATTCTGGTGACCGGCGCGACCGCGGCGAAGCTCGCCGCCACCCCGGCCAACATGCTGGCCTTCGCCAACGCCTTTCTGAGCTCGATCGCGATGTGGTGGATCTATTTCCATATCGGCGCCGAGCGCGGCAGCGAACGGATCGCCCATTCCGACGATCCAGGCGCGATCGCCCGCATCGCCTACACCTATATCCATCTGCTGCTGGTCGCCGGCATCATCCTGGTCGCCGTCGGCGACGAGTTCGTGCTGGCCTATCCCGGCGGGCACACCGAAGCGAAGGTCGCTATTGCCGTCATCGGCGGGCCCGGCTTCTACCTGCTCGGCAATCTGCTGTTCAAGAAGGTCACGGCCGGCTGGTATCCGCTCTCGCATATGGTCGGGCTCGGCCTGCTCGCCCTGCTGGCGCTGTTCCCGGGCGTTCTGCCGCCGCTGGCCTTCAGCCTCACGGCGACCGCCATTCTCGTGCTCGTCGCGGCCTGGGAAGCACTGTCCCTGCGACCGAAGGAGGCCTGAGCCCATGCATACCATCAAGGTCATTGCCGGCGGCTTCGCCCTGCTCGGCTTCCTGCTCTTCCTGGCGCCGCGGCTCGGCATCGCCGGGGGCAATCCGATCGCTTTCGCGGTCAAGCTGTTCATCCCGCTCTGGTTCGTCGCCGCGCTGGTCAATCTCTGGATCGGCGTCAATCGCGCCGGCTACAGCGTGATGGAGGAGTTGCCGATCGGGCTCGTCGTCTTCGGCGTGCCGGCGCTGGCGGCTCTGGTCATCGCCTGGATGTTCGGTAGGATGATGGGATGAGCCTCGCTTCCGTCCGCGCCTTCTTTTCCGAGCACGCCCCCGACATCGCCATCATCGAGACGCCGCAGAGCAGCGCGACGGTCGCGCTCGCGGCGGCGGCGCATGGCGTCGAGCCCGCCCGTATCGCCAAGACCTTGTCGCTGCGCATCGGCGAGCGCGTCGTGCTCGTCGTCGCGCGCGGCGACGCCAGGCTCGACAACAAGAAGGTCAAGGCCGCGCTTGGCGGCAAGCCGCGCATGCTCGAGGCCGAGGAGGTCGTGGCGATCACCGGCCATCCCGTCGGCGGCGTCTGCCCCTTCGGCCTGGCGACGCCGCTGCCGGTCTATTGCGACCTCTCGCTCAAGGCCTTCGACGAGGTCGTGCCGGCGGCGGGCTCGCCCCAGAGCGCCCTGCGGATCAATCCGGAGCGGATGGCGGCCCTGACCCAGGCGCAATGGGTCGATGTCTGCCAGGACATCGCCTGAGGCCAAATATCCTGAGGCCAAGCGTCCTGAGGCCGAGCGTCAGTCCTTCGCACCGACGCGCTCGATCAGCGCCATTGCGGCGGCGGGATTGCGGACCTTGTCGCCGCTGATGACATAGAGAAAGACGTCGCGCGGCGCAGCCGCCGGCCCAACTGAGGCGACCGCCTGCAGATCCGCCGGCGCCGCGCCACCGGCCCAGTCGCGTGCCCGCTTAGCCCAGGCATCGAGATCGTTTTCGGAATAGCCCTTCGGCTGCGCCTCCTTCGTGCCCATGATCCGGGCATAGACGAAGGGCGCGGTCACATCCGCGATCTGGGTGTAATCGGAATCGCCCGCCACCACGACGGCGACCTTGTATTCGCGCAGCAGGGCGATGAAATCGGGCGAGCGGAAGCTGTCATGCCGGACCTCGACGGCATGCCGGATCGCCTGGCCGTCGACCTGATGCGGCAAGAGCTTCAGGAAAGCCTCGAAATCGGCCGGATCGAAGCGCTTCGTCGGCATGAACTGCCAGTTGATCGGCCCGAGCTTCTCCTTCAGCTCGAGCACGCCGCCGGTGATGAACTTCTCGATCGAGGGCGCCGCTTCCGCGAGGATGCGTCGGTTGGTGATATAGCGCGAACCCTTGAGGGAGAAGACGAAGCCGTCGGGCGTTTCCGCACGCCATTTGGCAAAGCTCTCAGGCTTCTGCGAGCCGTAATAGGTGCCGTTGATCTCGATCGAGGTCAGCTTGCTGCCGGCATATTCGAGCTCGCGCTTCTGCGACAAGCCGTCGGGATAGAACGCGCCGCGCCAAGGCTCGAACACCCAACCGCCCGTGCCGATATGGATCTTGCCTGAATTGGAAGCCAGATCTTGATTGGGAGCCATGTCTTGATTGGGAGCCATGTCTTGTCCTCGCAGTTCTTGTCCTCGCGGTTGCGAGCGGCGCGCGGTTTCAAACCGGCTCGCCGACGTGGATTATTCCCGGTCGGGGCGGCGGGAGCCACCCGTTTCCGCGCCGCGTCGGGCGCATCCTGTCAATGGCGGAGGAGAGCGCCGAGTTGTGTCAGGAGCGCGACCGGGACGGATGTAGCCAAGCCATCGTGGATGTGAGCCCTGAACGCAAAAAGCCGCCCTTTGGGGGCGGCTGGAATATGTTCTGATTTTGGTTGCGGGGGCTGGATTTGAACCAACGACCTTCAGGTTATGAGCCTGACGAGCTACCGGGCTGCTCCACCCCGCGATAAGGCGTGTTTGGA